>DASPOT010000343.1:0-5615 GCA_035625875.1 Mycobacterium sp.
TGCGACGCTCAATAATAAGTGCAAAGATGGTCCAGCACCGAGGTCGACGAAACCGCAGGTCGGGGCAGTCAACCGACGCGAAAAACGTCTCAAAATAATCGTGCCGGCGCGATCTACTTTTGCACCTTGTCAGGAGTCCTGGTCACTCGGCTGCACCAGTACAACGTGTTCCCGAACATGACGTTTCTGACCAACGCCGACCACTTGACCATCATGTGCTCGCCGCCTGGGCCGGACCCCGACTCCGACCCCGATAAAGGCGAGATGGTCATGTTCTTGATGACGCGGAACCGGCGTGGTGATCACCCAGGACCTCCGCATGCTCGCGGGCGTACAACGCGGCATGCACCAACCCGGCTTCACCCGCCTCGTGCTCTCCAACGAGGAACGCCGCGTCATCAACACGCATCGCAACCTCGAGCGCTACCTCGACCTACCCGAACGGATACGCCGCGCCACCCTCCGCGCGTGATCAGCACGCAGCTTCAAGTGCGTAGCGATTCTCTGCGGCTGATCCGGTTGTGACCCGGAAAAGGTTGTGCGAAGGCGGCGGTCGTGGTGTGGCGAGCTACCACCTCACTGATTCAGGCAAACTCACCTGGGCTCCATTGCGGCCAGAACACCACATGCGGCAGTTTGAGCCCTGCCTCCTGTCTCCCAGGCGAACCCGCCTGGGCTCCATTGCGGGATGAACTGGTAACCAGATCTGTTTCGAGACAACCGGTTGTGAAGCTCGGTTGATCTGTAGCGCTGTCGTTCCCAGAGTGCCATGGCCGTATTGGAGACACGGCGTGGAGGACTTCGGTGAGTCTGAGTTCGGCTATCGGCCAGCAGACGAGTACGCGGCGGTGAGGAACTTTGGGGACGGCGCGTCGACCTTCTGGGTCGAACGTCGACGGTGTCGGTCGACGCCGATCCCGTTCAGGCCGTGCAGGACTGGCTGCAATCACCGGGGAAGACCACGAAGCTGCTGAGGCAGAAGGCCGTCGTCGGGATCGGGGCAAGAAGGTGTCTGGGGACGGTCATCTGGCCTTTCGCGTAAGCGGTTCGTTAAGGCCGTCACATCACACTCAGCGGGATCCAAGACGAGTGCAATTCACAACTGCTTGTAGCTGCGTAAATCCGAGGTTTTCGAACACGGCGTGTTCACCGGTGAAGATGATGCCCACACATGCAGACGGGTTTACCAGGTTTGCGTCGTTGCGCATCCCGTAGGTCGTTTAAAAGGACGCCGCCCAATTTTCAGCCACTCCGGCTTAGGTGCAAACCGCTTGAGTTCATGCCCTGATCGGACTTAGGCTTACTTTTGCTGAGGTTGGAGTTGACGAGGCAATCACGTTCAACGTCAACGGGACGAGGAGATGTGCTATGAAGCTGAAACAATTCGTCGCCAAAACAATGTTCGTTGGTGGCCTAGGCTTGACCGCCGTCGGACTTGGTATGGGCACGGCGATTGCAGACCCGCCCTCTACGACACCGGTGCCGGCACCGCCGCCTGTTCCGGCCGTGCCTGGCGTGCCGGCCGTGCCCGGCGCCCCAGCCGTGCCCGGCGCCCCAGCCGTGCCCGGCGTCCCGGGCGTGCCCGGCGTCCCGCAACCGTAAGCGTAGTGGATTAGCGCCCGTCTTCCCGCAGGAAAGCAGCGGACGAGCGGGCACAGGAACGGGCCGCACACCGCGGCACCAACGAGTAGGTGCTGCGGCTCGCCCGTTATCGCCCTGCAGGCTTCTGGCGGTCTGCTTAGGCATCACGCGATCGGCTCTCGCGCATGCGGGCGGACGGGACTGAGTTGGATGCCGGTCGGTCTAACCTGACATCGCCATATCCCAGAAGCCTCGCTCGTAGTGGGTCACCCAGAAGAAGGCGTCTTCAGCTTCTCGGGCCTGTTCGCCGACGGAGGCCTCGAGCTGGCGATCGACGGAACTCTGGAGGTCGCCGACGTAGGACCGGAACCCATCTGTGGTCCACCTGTTGACGAACTCCCGGTAGGGGTGAGCACCTGGGCTGGCGTTGTCCCAGCTTTCCAGGTAGGTGCGTTCGAGCGCCCAGATGGCGGTGATCTGGGCCGGGTAGCCGGAGTAGGTCACGGCCAGCAGGAAGTCGCAGTAGGCCCGAGTCGTCGGATGCTTGGGGGCATCGAGGGCCAGGCCACGCCGCGCCGCCATCTCCTCAAACCAGCCGATCTCCCCAACGGTGGCGACCACGCCGCCCGCGAGGAGGGCGACGTCGGCGAGGGGGGCCGTGGCCGCGATGCGGGACTCGGCGCGCACCAGCGCCTGCGCGAAGAGGTAGTCCTGGGCCAGCCACCGATCGAAGGATTGCTCGGGCAGCGATCCATCCCGCACGCCCGCGAGGAAGGGGTGAACAGTGGCCGCCTGCCACGCGGAGGTGTGGCGGCTCATCAACGCATCGGCAGTCATGGTCTCTCGCATCGATCGGCAGCGTCGAAGAAGCGCAGTTCGAATTCCATCGCCTGGTGATACAGGACGGCCAGGCGGTCGTGATCACCTCCGTAGCGGTCGAGCACGCCCTCTACACGTCGGGCTAGGGCCTCAAACTGCGGGCTGGAGTAGGTCATCACCCACTCGCGATAGGGACTGTCGGGTTTTGTCTGAGCGGCCAGCTGCTGGCCGAGGTAGGCGTAGAGCCGCATGCACGGCGTCATCGCGGCCGCGATGTGGCCAACCGGCTCCAGCGCAGCGACCGCCAACAAGAAGTGGGTATACGCCGAGGTGGCGCGGTCTGCCGCTTGGTGAAGGTCAACGTCCCAGCGGGCCGCGTAGCCGCGGTGAAGGCGAAGCTCGTCGGCGGTGGCGTCGAGTAGCTCCCTAAACGCGATCAGCCCCTCTTGGTCGGGGCTCTTGGCCAGAGCCAAGGCATAGGCGCGGCAGAACGCGTCGAGGAACACGGCGTCTTGTCCCACGTAGTAGGCGAACGTAGCTGGGGCCAACTCTCCCGACGCGATGCCCTGCACGAACTTGTGCTCCAGTGCGGCCTCAGCCAGGACCCGGTTCCGGTGCCATAACGAGTCGGCAAGCGAGGCCACGAACCAAGCCTAAGGCTCGGCATGGCCTGGCCACCGAGGGCGTCGACGACCCGAATCGCAGCCAACGCTCGGACCCATGGATTGAGCCGGATCGTCAATCCGTGGGCCGAGGCGATGCCATGACGACGGCTGGGTTGGCACCTCGGCCCTCGGCGCGACGACGCCGACAAACAGCATCCGTATCTGGTGGATTGGAATGCGGTGCAAGCCGACCGACCCGCGGTTGCTGAAAAGCGCGGTACAAAGTTTTTGGCGAGCATTCTTTTGCCCTTCGCGATCTTGGCTTCCGACCGCACCAGTCCGCCTGAGCCGTAGCCGGCACAAAGTGCCGCGTCAGTTACCTGCCCCGCAGTTACTCCGGTGCCGGTGACCCGCCGCCCCACTCGACTCGAATCGCCTCATCGCCCTGGGACTTGGTCACCGGATCCAGGTGTTTTGAGACGAACTTTCGCGGGCCTGGTCGATTTGGTCGTACGCGTAACGTCGCCATGGCGGCCGTGGTCATAGTCCCGCCCTTGCGGGCGAGCGTTTCGTAGGTCTGGTCGCCGAGGACATCGCGTAGGTGGGCGATCGCGGTGTCAAGTTCGGGGATGACGGCCGTGGTGAAGGGGCTGCGGGCTGAACCGGAGATGGTGGCCGCCGATTCGTGTTTCGAGACAAACTTCCGCGAGTCGCTGTTCCTAGCCGCTCAGAGGATCGACTTCTGACAATTTGTTGGCGATGTGCAATGGCTGGCTTGCGCCGAATCCTCAAGCGGCTAGCGGTGTTTCGATGGCGAGATCGGGGCGTGGCGGGGCGCGTCGAAGACGAGGGTGCGGGCGAACTCGACCTGGCGCAGGGAGGTCTGCCACCAGTAGCCCACGTCGCGGTCGGCGTCGGTGAACGACTGCGGCAGCAGCGCCAGCCAGCGTTGCACGAAGACGTTGATCACGCCCGGTCCAAGTCGATCACAGATCTGCTGCAGTGCCGCCGGGTCGGCGCTGGAGGCGAAGCCGTTGGATAGCTCGGTGAAACCGATGCCGACGTGGCTGGCCTGGCGTTTGGCCCACTCGTGCCCATTGAGCCAGATCTTTGCCGGGTAGGGGAAGTAGGTGCAGATCTTGACGAACGCGGGACCAAAGTCCAGGTCCCACAGGTAGACGTAGTAGCAGGACACCCGCCGGTCGTCCTTGGTGAACCACCACTGCGGTGTGCCGGTTGAGGTTTGGCGTTGGTAGGCGGTCCACACCCGCTGAAATTCCTGCGCCACCCCGATCGCGGCCACCCCGAAGCGTCCGGTGATGGCCTGCCGATCCAGGTAGGGGCGCATCAGGTCGAGCTTGCTGCCGATGTCGTGCTTGCCGAATCGCATGACCGGGATGTGGTTGTCTGCGGCGAAGCTGGCCACCGCCTTGCGGAAGCCCTCACCCAGCTTTCGAAACAGCGCCGGCGACGGGAACCGATAGCCCAGGTGATCGGACAAAAACGCCACCACCTGGGCGCTGGTCTGCAATTTCGGCACATAGCAATTCAGATAAATCCGGTCCGGGCACTGGATATCCAGGGCCACATGCCCGGCCAAAACCTCGGTCACGGTCACGACCCGCTGCGACATGACGACCACCTCGGTACCGAGCATGCAGCAGCCGCCGCACCACCGCGCCCACTGGGCATTCGCGGCACGGCCGCAACCCCCGAGGCCAGCGTCGGACCATTCGCAACCACACCGGAACCGCACTTGACCAAGTCAAACCAGCCACCCGCCTCGACGGTCCGAGGCTGGCCTCACTACTTCTACTGGCCAGATTCTCATCTTTGTGTCAGCTCCGACATTTCTATGACATCAAGATGAGAATTCCGACACGAAGAATGAGAAGCTACAGCCGTTGCCGAGATCTGATCCCCCACCCCCACCGCGTCCGTGCGGAAGTACAGCCCGACGGAGGTGATGTACACGTCGTCGATCAGAAATCCCTCATCGGAAACGAAACGCATCCCGTGCCGCCGGCACGCCCGCCGAAACGCCGCCGACCACTCTTTCGTGTCAATCGCCATCGCGTGACGTCAGCCTTGTCGAAGGTGGCGGTAGCGCATGGCTAAACAGACGCCATTGATGGTTGGGCGCCGGCTGACCACCCCGTCCGCCGCGACCGCGGACGGACACCTGCGATCCAGACGATGAGTGGCGCGGCTGGAAAGTAGTAATGGTTAGGCCTCACGCGTCTGAAACGACGGCATCCCTCAGTCTGCCTCTTGTGCACACAATGACACGCACGTGCCCAGGCGCACAACAACGCAGTCTCTGGCTGAATCATCCGTTCACTACGGACAACATCAACCACCACCGGCCCATCGTCGCCCCCCAATAGCATGTGTGAGCGTTACGCATGTTGGACTGATTAGATAAAACGCCGACGAGGTTCCGGCTCCACCTGGAGCGGCCGTTTGAACAAGCACACGGCCGTATAGGGTTTTTGCTCGTCCACCGCGAAGTTAACCATCTCCCATCCCTGTTGCCCTAGCGCGTTCGCTTTGCGCATCATTTCATTCAGTGCATCGGTCCCCTCCGAATGGAACCATGTGTACTCCCAC
>DASPOT010000344.1:0-4979 GCA_035625875.1 Mycobacterium sp.
TCGCTCGGGAAGCTGATTTTCAAACCCGTCCCGTACTGCCTCAGCGTGACCTTCGAAGCGCCGATGTTGGTGACACGGATGCGGACATGGCCGCTGTCAAGTTGGTGAGCGGCGCGGCCGAAGCGGATGATCTCGGAGTCGGTACGCAACCGGGGGGACCATCGTGGGCGAGGTGTCGTATAAGGGTCACCGGTATCCGGCGGAGATCATCGCGCACTGCGTGTGGCTGTATCACCGGTTCCCGCTGAGCTTGCGCGAGGTCGAGGAGATCATGCTGGTCCGCGGCGTGATAGTCACCTACGAGACGATCCGGCAGTGGTGCGCCAAGTTCGGACCCGTCTACGCGGCCGGCCTGCGCCGCCGCCAACCCCGACCCGGCGACAAGTGGCACCTCGACGAGGTCTTCTTGACGATCACCGGCCGTCGTCACTACCTGTGGCGGGCCGTCGACCAGGACGGCAACGTCCTCGACATCCTGGTCCAACCTCGCCGGGACGCCAAGGCCGCCAAACGGTTCTTCCGCAAGCTGCTCACCAAGCAGTGCCGGGTACCTCGGGTGGTGGTCACCGACAAGCTCCGAAGCTATCAGGTGGCGCATCGGGCGGTGACGCCGTCGGTCGAGCACCGCCAGTCGAAGTACCTCAACAACCGGGCGGAAAACTCGCACCAGCCGACACGGCCACGCGAACGCGCCATGAAACGCCTTCCGCACCCGGCGCAGCCCAACGGTTACTGGCGGTGTTCAGCGTGATCTCCCCGCATTTCCGGCCCCGCCGCCACCGGCTCACCGCCGATGACTATCGCACCGAGATGGCCGACCGCTTGGCCACCCGGAACGACATCACCAGGTCGTCGCAAGCCACCTGAACCTCGCACCTCGACCACACCCGAACCTCCCAGCGCGCTATTCCCATTGCACCTCAAACAAGTTGACAAGGACCACGATGGTCCCTCCGGTTGCGTATCGACTCCGAGATCATCCGCTTCGGCTGCGCCGCTCACCAACTTGACAGCGGCCTGCCGATCCTTCCTGTTCAGGTCGGCCCGGTCGACAGCATGCAGCTCAATCCCCTCGCGACGGTGCAGGCGATTGACTACCGCCACCCAACGCCCAACACCGGCATGCGGCTAATCGCCGCCCTGCACTGGGAACGGGCGCGGCGTCAGCCGCTGCCCTCACCGCTGCCCAATGAATCACCGGTGCCGTTCGCATATCTGATCCGGCTCTACACCACCATCGCGGGCCCCGATTAGCTCAGCCCACGCGACCAGGCCGCGCTGGTCGCCCAGCTACAGGTGGGATTGCGAGAAGACGGCCAGCACGAGGCCGCACGCAAAGACATCGTGAGGCTGTTGGGTAAGCTACGCGACCGCGAAGACGTCACCTACCAAACCCGAACCGACGTGGATGCCATCCTCGCATCCATCGACGCGGTGTCGCGGACGCCGCTGCCCACCGCTACCGAGACCACCGCCACCACGCTGGATGCCCTAAGCGACATCGACCTACGCGTCGAAACAGACGATCACCTGCCTGTCGTGTACCGGGTATGTAGTATCGCTTTGCTATAAACATGGCGACGCACGGCGGGCACATCTGGATCGAGGAGCCACTGGGCGGGCGCGTCGTCTTCGAGCCCCTGGTCGCTTAGCGAGTGACGGCGCTGTCGGCCCCGTGAACGGCCGCGCATCCGTTGCAGCCGTGCTCGCCGCCCATGATCGGTACGTGGAGCAACTCGAGCAGCGGAGGTTCGCCATGCCCGACCCCCTGGCCGCGCTGGGCATGACCAACGTCGGGAACGTATACCACAACATGTCCACGCCGGCGCTGTACGAGGAGGCGGTGCGCCGCCGTGAGGGTTGGGTGGCTCACCTCGGCCCGCTCGTCGTGCGCACTGGCAAGTACACGGGTCGCTCCGTGGAGGACAAGTTCGTCGTGCGCGACGCCACCAGCGAGGGCACGGTCTGGTGGGGCAAGTACAACCAGCCGATCGAGCCGGACCGGTTCGAGAGCCTGAAGCGCCGAATGCAGGCGTATATGCAAGGTCGCGATGTATTCATCCAGGACTGCTGCGCCGGCGCCGATACCGAGTACCGCCTGCGCGTGCGCATCATCACCGAGCATGCCTGGCACAACATGTTCGCTCGCAACATGTTCCTGCGCGAGTTCGACACCGACACTATCGAGCACTTCCAGCCCGAGCTGACCGTGTTGCAGTGCCCCGACTTCGAGGCCATTCCCGAGATAGACGGCACGAACAGTGAGGTGTTCATTCTCGTCAACCTGGCCGAGCGTCTTGTCATGATCGGCGGCACGAGCTACGCAGGAGAGATCAAGAAATCGGTGTTCTCAGTGATGAACTACTTCCTTCCTGAGCGAGGCGTGCTCCCGATGCACTGCTCCGCCAGCGTGGGCGAGGCCGGCGACACCGCCGTGTTCTTCGGGCTCTCCGGCACCGGGAAGACCACGCTGTCGGCCGACCCGCTGCGCAAGCTCATCGGTGACGACGAGCACGGGTGGAGCGAGCGAGGCGTGTTCAACTTCGAAGGCGGCTGCTACGCCAAGGTGATCAAACTGAATCCTCAAGCGGAGCCGGAGATCTACGCGACCACACGGATGTTCGGCACCATCCTCGAGAACGTGGCCATGAACTTCGATACGCGCCGGTTGTTGCTTGACGACGATTCACTCACCGAGAACACCCGGGCCTCGTATCCGATCACGCACCTGCCGAACATCGTGCCAAACGGAGTGGGTGGCCCGCCCAACAATGTGATCATGTTGACGGCGGACGCGTTCGGCCTCCTGCCCCCCATCGCCCTGCTCACGCCCGAACAAGCGATGTACTACTTCATCTCCGGTTATACGGCCAAGGTGGCCGGCACCGAGCGGGGCGTCACCGAACCGACGGCGACGTTCTCGCCGTGCTTTGGCGCGCCGTTCATGCCTCGGCACCCGATGACCTATGCCCAGCTGTTCGGCCGCTACCTCGCCGACACCGAGGCGCGGACGTGGCTGGTGAACACGGGCTGGACGGGCGGACCGTGCGGCGTGGGCAGCCGCATCAGCATCAAGTACTCGCGCGCGGTGATCGAGGCCGCCTTGAACGGCGCGCTGGACAAGGTCGACCGCCGCGTCGACCCGGTGTTCGGTTTCGAGGTGCCGACGTTGTGTCCGGGCCTGCCCGACGAGGTGCTCGATCCCAGCGCCACGTGGGCAGACAAGAACGCGTTCGCGCGGGCCGCTCGCGACCTGGCGCAGCGATTCGTCAACAACTTCACGCAATACGCCGACCAAGCCGGCCGCGACATCGCCGAGTCCGGTCCACTACCCGCATGAATCGGGCGTCGACGACCCGAACATCGTGGTCAGTTGTTTCGTTACAGCGCATAGCCGGGCTTTGGCTTTCGGTAGCTCTCATCAGCCGACCGTAGCGTCTTCGAGTCAGGCGGTTAGCAGAACGTCCACACGACCTTAAGTTGACAGTGCCACCTAGGGGGTTGGGGGAAGAGGGGCCGAGTGGGAGTCACCGTGGCCGTCACCGGACCGACCGGCGAGATCGGAATCTCGGCGGTGACGGCGCTGGAGCAGAGCCCTGCGGTAGACCGGATCGTCGGGATGGCCCGCCGGCCGTTTGACCCATCGGCAGCCGGGTGGACCAAGACCTCCTATCGGCCGGGTGACATCTTGGACCGGCAGGCGGTCGAGGACCTGGTCGCAGACGCCGATGTGGTGATCCATCTCGCGTTCATCATCTTCGGATCGCGCGAGGAAAGCGCGCGGGTCAACCTGGCTGGCGCCCGCAATGTATTCGAGGCCACTATGTCCGCCGAGCGGCCCAGGCCGTTGGTCTACACGTCGTCGGTCGCGGCCTATGGCTACCACTCCGACAACCCGGTCCTGCTCACCGAGGATGTCCCGCCCCACGGGTCGCCGGAACACTACTACTCCGAACAGAAGGCCGCCTGCGAGGCCTTGCTGGCCGAGATCACCAAGGGGTCGTCGCTGGAGGTGTTCATCCTTCGCCCGTGCATCGTCGCGGGGCCCAAAGCGCCCGCGCTGGCGGCCGCGATGCCGTGGCGGCACCTGCCCGGGGTGGTGCAGTCGGCCACCCGCGCGGTTCCCCTGCTCAAGATGCCCGCCCCCGACCCGGGATTTCCGCTGCAGCTGGTGCACCATGACGACGTCGCCACCGCGATCGCGTTAGCCGCGACCAGCGATGCCCCGCCGGGCGCATACAACATCGCCGGCGAGGGCGAGGTCAGCCTCTCGCAAGTCTTCACCGCGCTGGGCGGGCAGCCAGTGCGGGTGCCGGCCGTCGCGGCGACCGCCGCGTCGACGGCCATCGCGCACATGCCGTTCGTTCCGTCGCCCCTGGAATGGCTGCACATCGCGCGGGCATCGATAGTGATGGACACCAGCAAGGCCAAAACGCAGCTGGGCTGGAAACCCAAGTACACGTCGGCGGAAACGCTGCAGGCCCTCGCGCAGGCTGTCTAACCCGTTCAGGCGAGCGCAGCAACCTTCAGTCGGTATCGGTTATACGCGGAGGCCATCTGGACTGGCACCACGCCCACGTAACTGCGGCCCTCGAAGCCCTCAGGGGGTCACCCCTCCACGAACCTCGGCTGGGCCTGGTTTAGGTGCAGGCCTGGGTCAGATCGAGGGTTTGGTGGAACCGGTGGCCTGGAAGATAACTCGGCGTCCGATCTCGACGGCATGATCGGCGAAGCGTTCGTAGTAGCGGCCGAGCAGAGTAACGTCGACGGCGGCGGCGATGCCGTGTTTCCATCCCCGGTCCATCAGCAGACTGAACAGCTGGCGGTGGAGCTCGTCCATGGCGTCGTCGTCGTGGCGCAATTGGGCGGCCTTGCGTGGATCGCTAGATTGCACAACGTCTTTGGCGTTGTTGCCGAGATCGACAGCGATGCGGCCCATTTCGGCGAAGTAACCGTTGACTTCCTCGTGTAACGCGTGG
>DASPOT010000345.1:0-2170 GCA_035625875.1 Mycobacterium sp.
CAAGAGCAGGCCTCCCAGCAGATCCTCAGCAGCTAACGAGCGGGATCACAGCCCCGACCGCGTATGCTTTTCCGAGGTTAGGAGACATCAATGACTATTAACTACCAGTTCGGCGACGTGGATGCGCATGGCGCCACCATCCGCGCCCAAGCGATGGCGTTGGAGGCCGAGCATCAGGCCATCATTCGTGATGTGCTTGCGGCTGGGGACTTTTGGGGTGGTGCCGGGTCGACGTCCTGTCAGCAGTTCATCACCGAGCTGGGACGTAACTTCCAGGTGATCTACGAGCAGGCCAACGCGCACGGCTCCAAGGTGCAAACCGCCGGTTCCAACATGGCCGACACCGACGCCGCCGTCGGCTCCAGCTGGGCCTAACACCACTCGACCCATGCCGCTCTGTACCAGCATCCTGACTCGAGGTCCCGACGCGACGGCCGGCGTCGGGCCACGGGCGACGTCGGCGGTTGCCGCTGTTGTGGACGGGCAGCGGGTAGTGCGTGAGCTCGGCCACGACGAAGCCCGGGCACATACCGCGCGTTTCGCCGCCGACACTCGCTGGCTTCGCCGCAGCGCGCACAGTCCCCGGGCGACGACGCTGGATATCACGAGCCAATATGCTTGGTGCGCCAGCGTACTCGGTGTACTTCGGCGCAATCGCGCCGTGGACGCCTATCTTGAACGCCGAATGCATCGGCCATGGCGGCTTAGGGGTTCGTAGAGTTCATGATCGACTGCGCCAAGGCTGGCCGAAGGCAGTTGCCACGATCGCCGATGACGCCGATCTGCGGGTACTCCCACCACGCCGCATACATTGACATGTCGTTTCGCGCGTGGGTCGACGCATGACGGGGTCACCCGGCACCACAACGATGCGGCTTACCGTGGCGATGTCCGCAACTGTCGGTCTCAGCCGCTGCAGGGTGGACGGTGATATTTACATTCCGATTACCTGACCGGAACGCAACGCGAACAGGGCCAGCGCATAATCACCGCGGCAACTGATCGCGACGACTTGGGCACGTTTTTACTCGACGTCAGGCGAAAAGGGTCCGAAAAGTTGACCGCGGCAGGGTCGCCGGAAGCAACTCATCGAGAGTGCTGCGGAAGGAGGACACCGACCTGTCTACGCACACAACTGCAAACGCTGGCCGCGCGATTCGCGCGGTCTTTACTGACCGCCGGTTTGCAAGGGGAAAGCTGTTGCACCACATCGCAATCCGTCACAGTCGAGACTTCGAGCGATAAGGGAGAGATCAGTGCTCCATGAGTTCTTGGAGAACTTCCTGCACAACCTGTTCAAGCCGCTGCTGCTGTTTTTCTACTTCGGGTTTTTGATCCCGATCCTGAAGGTGGACTTTGAGTTCCCGTATGTGATCTATCAGGGCCTGACGATGTACCTGCTGGTGGCCATCGGCTGGCACGGGGGCGAAGAGCTCGCCGAGATCAAAGCGTCGAGCATCGGCCACATCGCTGGGTTCATGGTCACGGGCTTTGTCTTGAACTTCGTGATCGGTATCTTGGCCTATTTGCTGTTGAGCCGCATGACTGCGATGCGGCGAGTCGATAAGGCGACGGTCGCCGGGTATTACGGCTCGGACTCGGCAGGGACCTTTGCCACCTGCGTGGCCGTCCTTACGGCCGTGGGGCTGGCGTTTGACGCCTACATGCCGGTCATGCTGGCCGTCATGGAGGTCCCCGGCTGCCTGGTGGCGCTGTATCTGGTGGCGCGGCTGCGCCATCGGGGGATGGACGCGGAGGGCAACATGCCCGACGAGCCCGGCTACATTCCTCCGGTTGCGGCGAGGGTTGGGCCCGGGGCGGCCGCCCGGACAGCTCACGGACAACACGAGGCCGATCGCGAGCGGGGGATCGAGCAGGAGATAGAGCTCGCGATGGAAAAGCACGAGCATCCCGAGTGGGACGCCGTCACTGCGACCGGCAAGAAGCCGCCCCTGTTCTCCCGTCAGCTGCTGCGGGAAGTCTTCCTCAACCCGGGGCTGTGTCTGCTCTTCGGCGGCATCCTCATCGGCTTCATCAGCGGGTTACAGGGACACAAGGTCACTCACGACTACGACACCCTCTTCGTGACGGCCTTCCAGGGCGTGCTTTGCCTGTTCTTGCTCGAGATGGGCATGACGGCCTCCCGCAAGCTGCGCGACCTGAGGTTCGC
>DASPOT010000346.1:0-55984 GCA_035625875.1 Mycobacterium sp.
CGCGTCGCTGAGCTGGTCGAAGTTCGCGACCCGTTCCTTCAATAGATACCCGCGCGCCGTGCTGCCCCCCTCAAGTAACCCCAGCGCGTACTCGGGCTGCGCGTAGTGCGACAACACGATCACCCCGATGTCCGGATGCGCATTACGCAACCAATGGGCCAGCCGAATTCCCTCATCGGTCGAGGTTGGTGGCATCCGCACATCGGTCACCAGCAATGTCGGCTTATGCCGGTCGAGGAGTTCGACCGCGGAGTCGTAATCCACCCCGACCCCGACCACGGTCAAATCCGGATCGGTTGACAGGGCCCGACATACGCTGTCGCGCACCAGCAAGCAGTCCTCGGCAACCACGACCGAAATCGAACCTATCATGGCAAACGGGGTCTTCCGCTGGGTTGTCTTCGCTTTCATGACCACTCCGTCGCTGCTTCTCGATGCTGCGATATGTCCGTCCTGCCGTCAGGTCAAGTCGACATCCACGGCAATCATTGGAGCGCGCTGAAGCCACGGTGTATCACGGTGTATCGAGTAGTCCACTACGCGTTTTGTTTCGACGCCCCGCCGACACGTACGTATCGTTTCGGCCCGCACAGCGGCGATGAGAGCCGCACCGCTAACCGGTACGAGCACAGCAGCCGGCATCCTTGCAGTAAACCAGCAGCGCCCCAAAGGATGTCCGCGCTGAAGTGTCAGCCCCTGGTTAATGCAGCAAACAATGAACACCCGCGCATAGTTCCGCGCGAGTACCACTGGGACCAGCGGTTGTGGGCCGGCCCACCTCCTTCAGGAGGAGGGAGCCTGCCTAGCAGGGTTGTGTCGCCTCGAAAGCTTGGGGTTACTCGCGCACGTGAACCCCGGCGATCCGGTGGAGTTTCTGCGGGGATTGCCGCGGGAGCAGCAAGTCCAGCTGCAAGGGGCGGCGCAGGCGCTGCCGAACATCGATCGTGAGGAGCAGCCCGAGTTGGCCAACGCGCTGCAAGACACCCTCGTGGACATTCTGCGCTCGGGTATCGGCTGCGCGCTGAGGCGTTCGGCCGCCGCCGCGCAGCCTGGCGAGACACGACAGCGCGACACGACTTAGCTTACTGGCCGGTCAACCACCGCCGACGCTTGGTGGTGGTCGCAGATGAAGCCTGAACGCGGGGCCGATCTGCCGGTCAGGACTACCGCGCGCCCGGCGCCTGGTGGCCGGGCAGCTCTCCGAGACGACGATCGACCACGCCCAGGGTGATCGGCTTGCCGGTTTCCTCGGCGTGGCGGTAGACGTCGATAGCAAGGGTGTCCTCGGCAACTGACGTGCGCACACTTAAGTGTGCGGCATCAGATCGGCCACCCGGGGACACACGACGACGGGAGCCCTGGACAGACACCGCAGGTCGCTGTCAGCCGGCGCGGAAACCCTTAACCGCTCCTCTGCGTTTTACACGTTAGCCGTTATTGGGAAGGCGGCGGATCGGTACGGCGTCTTGTGCCGCTGGGAGCAGATCAGCTGAACGACGGTAGCCGAGTTGGCACTCACACGGGCATGGTCGGCGGCCCCTGTTTCGCGGCGCAATTGCCTTCACCCGCAGTGATTTCGGGAGTCCGACTGTGTCGGCATCTCGGGTGTTTGGAGTGGGTTTTGGATTTCATATGGTCAATAACGAGATGGACACTGCCACCCATGTCGACCTCCACGACGAGGATGAACCTCCACGACGAGGATGAATATGTCAGACCATCTGCGGCGCGCGTGATGCCGATGGTGTCGCGCGGTCTAAGCCTGATTGCCCAGCTCCTCCTCACGCCGCTCCGCGGCGCGCATCGTCGCCAGGCTAAGCGGCGCCTTTCCTGGTCGGGCGCCACGGAACCCTAAGCGCAGTAAGGACTCGCGAGATCAGGTTGACGGCCTGGTAGCCGACCACCGCGGCGATGATGAGGGCCACCGTCGGGTCGAGCCAATACCAGTCGCCGGTAATCATGATGACCGCGCCACTGGCGGCGAGCCCGGTGGCGGCCGCCGCGTCGGCGACAAGATTGAGCGACACAGCCCTGAGGTTCAGGTCCTCCCCGCTGTCATGGCCGCCGCGGTCTGCCCCCACGATGACCGTGCAGAGCAGCATGACTACCGCGGCGACCGTGCTGACGATCAGCACCGGTGCGCCGCGTACCTCGGCGGCGCCGGATGCCAGTCGCCGGATCGCGGCGGCCACGACGCCGATGTTGAGGGCCAGCAGCGACCCGGCGTTGACCAATGCCGCAATGTGGGTCGGGTTTGAGCGCCTGCTCAGGTGATCGCTGACCGGTCGATGCGAGAGTCGGATGGCGAATAACGACAAGCCGATCGCGGCGCCGTCGGCGAGGTAGTCGACCCCGGCAGCCAACACGCCCAGCGAGTGCGCGGCTAACCCAACGATCACCAGAGCCACGATGAGCAGTAGGTCCAGCAGCAACACCAGCGTCAGCCGCCGATCCTTTGACATCTTGTTGATGATAGAACCAGTTAAACGACGCAGAGCCTTGTTCGCCGTCGTGTAGAAATCGCCCACCCGCGTTTTGGCGCCGCGGACGATCCGATGGCTTGACGGCTAATGGCTGATTCTTCGGCGTGGCCTAGGCCTCGCGCTTGGCGGGCACGGCAAACTTCTCCTCAATACGGCCGTAGCGCCAGACCAGCAGGGCGATCGCCCAGGTGACAACGAACATGGCGACGATGACGAAACCGACGGCGTTGACGTTGATGCCGCCGATCCAGTTCCAGATTCCGCCGCTCCAGCCAAACTGGTCGGCGAGCAGTTCAAGCATTTCGACGCTCCCGATGAGCAACGCGACCGCCACCGACAGTCCGGTGATGACGATGTTGTAGTAGACCTTGCGTACCGGGTTGGAAAACGCCCAGCCGTAGGTGAAGTTCATAAACGAGCCGTCGATGGTGTCCAGCAGGCACATACCGGCGGTGAACAGCACGGGTAGACACAAGATGGCGTACCAGGGCAAGCCGGCTGCCGCACTGGTGCCCGCCAGGACGAGCAGCGCGACCTCGGTGGCGGTGTCGAAGCCCAGCCCGAACAACACGCCCACCGGGTACATATGCCAAGAGGTGGTGATGGATTTGGTGGCGCGGCCGAGGACTCGGTTGAGCAATCCGCGCTTGTTCAACTGTTCTTCGAGCTCGTCCTCGTCGTAGCCGCCGCGGCGCATCCGTGCGAAGACTCCCAAAATGCCGACCAGAATGCCGACGTTGATGATGGCGATCAGGTAGAGGAACACGCCTGAGATACTGGTGCCGATCAGGTCGGTGTAGTGGTGCAGCCGCGACGACTCGTCCTTGACTGGCCCGATGATGCCCTTCAACCCCACCGCCAGCAGCATCGCCAGGCCGAACACAACGGTCGAGTGGCCCAGCGAGAAGAAGAAGCCGACCCCCAGCGGCCGCTGCCCGTCGCTCATCAGTTTGCGGGTGGTGTTGTCGATTGCAGCGATATGGTCCGCATCGAACGCGTGCCGCAGCCCCAGGGTGTAGGCGGTGACCCCGATCCCGATACCGAACGCCTTATCGCCGACGCTCAAGTGTGCGGGCTCGACGATGCACACCAGCGTGATCCAGCCGGCCAGGTGCAGCGCAGCGATCACCGCAGCCATCGATCCCAGGCGTACCCACTCCGCTGGCGTCAGGGCGCTCCGCAGCCGCGACCACAACAACGACTGCCGGTCGAGACTACCGAGCATTCGCGGCCCCTCAGCGTCGGAAAACCCGGCCGACCAAAAAGGTAAACGACAGAGTGAGCTCGATGCAGACGATTCGCAAGAACGATTGCAAGTATTTCGCAGGTGTCCGCCGTCAGCCGCGAAAGACGATCAGCGGAATCGCCGTCTCGGCCGGTGTGGCCGCGCCATGGAAGCCGACAAAGCGAGCCACTTCCGGTGGCTCGTGGCCCGTCGCCAGAATCGCGGTGTCATCGAGGCAGGTGACCACGACATCGCCGAGCCGGGGCAGGTGCCGCGGGTGCACTGGCCCGAACAGTCCCGCCGTCGCCGCTTCCTCGCGGCCGCGTACCTCGGCCCGCCTGTCGAGCACCTCACTCCAGGCGGCCCGCACGTCTGCTGCGGCGCCGGGCTCGGTATGCAGGTAACGCACGCGCGGGTCTCCCGCAACCACACGGATGCCCGCTCCCAGCCGCGGGTCCGCGTCGAGATCGACGCGGGCGTCCGCCGGGACGTTCAAACCGCCGTGGTCGGCGGTGACCATCAGCGCCGCATCCGACGGCAGCGCTTCGATCAGCCGGCTCAGCAGCGCATCGACATGGGCCGCCGCTTGGTGCCACTGCGGCGAACCGATACCGAACAGATGCGCTGCGGTGTCCACTTCGCCGGTGTAGGCGTAGACCAGCCCCGGCGCTGTGCGCAGCTCGTCGACCACCTGCTGCGCGTAGTCCTCGTCCTCGTCGGTGGCGTGGAACTGCGCGCCGCGGTACGCCGCCTCGGTCAGGCCGCTGCCGATGAACGGCGCCGGCAAAATGGCCCGGGCGCTGACTCCGGCTTGTGCTAGCCGCTCGAACCACGTAGGGACCGGCTGCCAATGGGCGGGCGGCGGGCCGTCGCGCCACCAGATGTGGTTGAGTACCCGGTCGGTGCCGGGAATGTTCAGGGTTAAGCCCAGGATGCCGTGCTCGCCCGGCGGCGCGCCCGTGCCGAGGGACACCAGGCTGGTCGGCGTCGTCGACGGTAAAGTGCAGGCCAGTTCGTCCAGCTGTCCGGTACCGCCGGACAGGACCGAGGTCAGCAACGGCGCGTCGGCGGCCATCTCCGGTAGCAGGTGCCAGCCCATCCCGTCGACGAGCACCACCGCGAGACGACGGACCTCGCCAACACAGTCGGTCAGTGCCAGCGGGTCTACCGCTCCCGGGACCCCGAGCAGCGCGGCCGCGGAGGGCAGCACGTCGCAGATCGAACCGGGCATGACGGTCAGTCTGGCAGCCGTGGCGCACCACAAGAGTCGGACCCATTGGCCGCAGTCGCGGCGCGCTGAGCATTGGCAATCCCGGATAGGGGCGCGACACTGAATGCGTGACGACTAAGCCGTCGGCTCTGGACCCTACCGTCACCGAGCGGATCGGTGAGTTTCTGCGCGCCCATGGGCTGCGGCGGATGGCGTCGCGAATCGAGGTGTTGGCGGTGCTCGAGCCGGTCAACGGGCACCTATCCGTTGCGGAGATCCACCAGCGGTTGCGCGAATGCCTGCCCGCCGACACCCAGCCGCCGGACCTTGCGACGATCTACCGAACCGTGACCACGCTGGTCGATCAGGGAGTACTGCACGCATTGACCGTGGACGGCGGTGTCACCACCTACGGGTTGGCCACCGACCCCCACCATCACGCGGTGTGCACCCGATGCGGCTCGATCATCGAAGTGCCGGCGCGAAAGCTGACCTCCGCGCTGGAGCACGCGATGGCGGGCAGTTCGTTCACCTTGTCCGAGCGGGCCGGCCTGACCCTGCATGGCCTATGCCCACAATGCCAGGGTGACGGGAAAGACGCCGACGGACAGGGCGACAGCCATCGACGCAGCCCGTCATGAGCCGGCTCACTCGGTGTAGGGCATCAGTCGTACACCCACTCGTTGAGTTTTGAGCAGATCGCCAAGAATCGTGATCACCGTGGCCAACTCGGCGCGGGTGTAACGGGACAGGAAGTCTTCGAGTCCGCGGTTCATTTCGTCATGCATTCGTCGGTGTGCGCGGGCGACAATCCGCCCGTCCTCCGTGAGGCTGAGCGCAACTTCCTTGCGATTGCCCCGTACCGGTGAGCGCTGGACCAGGCCGGCGTCGACGAGACGCTGCACGTACTTGGATGCTGTGCCCTTGAGCAGGCCCGCGCGGGCGGCCAGTTCGACGACCTTGACGGGCTCTTCGGTGAGGTGATCGAGCACATGCATGGCTCGCGCTGGTATCTCGCGTACAGCCGGCTTCAGCCTCGTCGGCCAGTGGGCGGCCATGAACTCGCGCTCGGCGTCGATGTCGCTGGTGTCGAACTTGTCTCCGACGGCTTGCAACAAGCGACTGATCTCGGCGATAGCCACCGCCTTGGTTTTCACGGAAACCATATTGCCATGGGAAGCATCCCGCGCTATGTTTCTACGGAAACAGTTTCCATGGAAACAACCTGGGGGGATGGTCCATGAAGGCAGCCGTCATCGAGGCACTGGGCCGCCCACCGGTGTACGGCGATTTCCCGGATCCGTCGGAGCGCGACGGCGCGGTGGTGGCGACCGTGGAGGCGGCTGCCCTCACCAACCTGGCTCGGGGTCTGGTGTCAGGATCGCATTACGCCAGCGCCAGCTTGCCGCTGCCCAGCGTCGCCGGCGTGGATGGCGTTGCGCGGCTGGCGGACGGGCGTCGGGTGTACAGCGCCGCAATGAGCCCCTACGGGATGATGGCCGAGCGAACGTTGATCGACCCGCGTACCGCGGTCGACGTGCCCGACGGCCTCGACGCCGTGACGGCCGCGGCAGTCCCCAATCCCGGCATGTCGGCATGGATGTCGTTGGAGCACGCCGCGCAGGTGCGCCCCGAGCACCACGTGCTGGTGTTGGGCGCGACGGGGGTCACCGGGTCGTTGGCCGTCCAGTTGGCCAAGATTGCGTTCGGCGTCGCGCGGGTGGTGGCGGTAGGCCGCGACCCGGACCGGCTGGAGTGGTTGCGCGGCGCCGGCGCAGACGACGTGATCCGGCTGGGAAGCGACGATCTGCGTGCCCGGGTGGCCGCCGCGCACGGCGACCGGCCTTTCGACGCCGTGCTCGATTACCTGTGGGGTGAGCCCGCCGAGCAAGTGCTGGCCGCGCTGAGCAATCAGGAGCTGTTGGCAGCCTTTCATGCCACTCGATTCGTGCAGGTCGGGTCGATGGCCGGGGCCGAGATCAGGCTGCCGGCGGGCATTCCGCGCAGCGCGGGCATCACGCTGTCAGGCCTCGGTCCGGGCAGTGTGCCGCTCGAAGTCCTGGTGCGTGCGCGTACCGAAGCCCTGCCCCGACTGTTCACCATGGCCGCTGGCGGTCAGCTGCAGCTGACGACGCAGCGCGAGTCGCTGGCGCACGTCGAAGCGGTGTGGACCCGGCGCGAGCCGTCGGGCACCCGCGTGGTATTCACGCCGTAGCGCACGTCAGTACAGGTTCAGTAACGCGTTCTCGACGACCTCGGGCAGCGCCGGATGGATCCAGTACTGGCCGCGGGCCATCTCGGCAGCGGTGAGCCCGAAGCTCATCGCCTGGATCAGCGGCTGGATGATCGAAGAAGCCTGGTAGCCCATGACGTGCGCGCCCAGCAGCCGCCCGGTGCTCCGCTCGGCGATGAGCTTGGCGATCCCCGTAGTGTCCTCCATCGCCCACCCGTACGCGACGTCGCCGTAGTCCTGCACCGCGACCGCCACGTCGAATCCGCGTGCGACAGCTTGGTTTTCGGTCAGACCGACGGTGGCGACCGGGGGATCGGTGAATACCGCCGAGGGTACGTACCGGTGGTCGGTGACGGCCATCGACTCGGTGTCGTCCCAGTCGCACAGCAGATTATGCTGCACCACGCGGGCCTCGTGGTTAGCGACGTGCTTGAGCTCATACGGCGAGGAGACATCGCCGAGCGCGAAAATGCCGCGCGCGGAGGTTCTTTGGTATTCGTCGACTACCACTCGACCGGCGTCGATGTCGACACCGGCCTGCTCAGCGTCCAGCAGATCGCCGTTGGGAATCCGGCCGGTGGCCACCAGCACGGTGTCGGTGACCACCGTCGAACCGTCGTCGAGTTCCAGCGCGATGCTGGAGCCACGGTGGTGGGCGCCGACGACGTTGCGGTGAGTACGCAACTCCCATTTCGTTGACGCGATGCGGGTAAACCGTTCGCAGATGGTGTCGTCGCAATGCCGAAGCAGCGTGCCGCCCCGGATCACCAGCGTGATCCGGACCCCGAAGCCGGAGAAGATGTGCGCGAATTCGGCTGCCACAAAACCGCCCCCAACAATCACCAGGTGCTCAGGCAACTCGGCGATCCGCATGATGGTGTCGCTGGTGTGATACTCGACCCCGCACTCACGGATGGCCGGCGGGATCACCGGTCGCGATCCCGCGGCGATGACCACTTGCTCGGCGGTGAATTCGTCACCGAGGTCGGTCCGCAGCAGGTGACGCCCGTCAGCCTGGACCGGCCCGAAACGGGTGTGCCGGCCGTACACGTCGATATTGGGTGAGGAGCGTCGGTAGTCCTCGCCGCTGATGGCGATCGGGTCGATCCGCCCGAAGATGCGCGAGACGATGTCATCCCAGCGCACCCGGTCGACATGCGCGTCGACGCCGTACCGTGCCGCGCGCCGCACCGTGTTGGCGACCTCGGCGGCGTAGACGAACATCTTCGTCGGGATGCACCCGACGTTGAGGCAGGTGCCGCCGAAGGTGCCCTGCTCGCAGATCGCCACCCGCTTGCCGGCGTAGCGTTCGTCGAGAATGCTGTTGCCCGACCCGGTTCCGATGATCGCGATGTCGTAGGTCTCCACGGCGATCACCCTTTCCCGGATGGTGTTGCTGCGGCGGCGCTGGCAGCAGAGCACAGGTACGCCTCCAGCCAAAGATCCAGTTGGCGATACGCCATCTGGCGCGGCTGCGGCAGCGACAGGAACACATCGTGTTTGGCGTCTGTCACCGGGACGACGGTGGTGTGGTTGCCGATGCAACCGGCCCACCGGGCGATCTGGGTGACGTCGAGAACCGCGTCGCCGCGTTGCAGGGCGGTCGGGTCGGCGCTCTTGGGCACGCTGTGATCCGAGCGGAGGATCAAATTTGGTACACCGACATCGAGCCCGCGATGCAGCCGCGCCTGCGCGCGGCGGACAGCGTGCAGCCAGCCAAAGGTGACGGGGAAGCCGCCCAACGGTTTCCACTGCAGGTCGTAGTCGAACTCCCCATCGTGGTCGCGGTGCAGGCTGGCGCCGTAACCGCCCTCACTCGATGCCCGGGCCACCCGCGTCTTGCCCGCCCGCGAGATCGCGGCGATCACGGCCGAGGTCAGCGGCCACCGCAGGATGGCCGGGCCATGTAGATCCAGCCACGGGCTGTTGAGGACCAGGCCGGCGACGCCTGCCCGGGCGGTCATGTCGTGCCGACGCAACCGGTTCAGCCACAGCGACACGATGAGGCCGCCCGCGGAATGGCCGTACACCACGATCTTCGCCGAACCGGTCTGCTCGCCGATGACGGCCAGGGCGTGTTGGAGTTCGCGGTCGTAGCGGGCCAGGTCGGTGGTGAAGTGTGGTGTCTGTCCGGCACGCCATGACCGCCCGCATTTGTGCAGGTCCACCGCATAGAAGGCGAAGCCGCGGTCGGCGAAGTGATCGGCCAGTGCGGTATTGAAGAAGTAGTCGGTGTATCCGTGCACCGCCACCACCGCGTGCGCCGCCGCTGCTGCGTCCCCCCGGCGTATCAGGGTGGCGACGAGGTCGCCCTCGCCGTCGGGATCCGGACCCAGCGAGATCCTGCACTGCCAATAGCCAGGCAGGACATCGGGCTCCCAGCCGGTCACGAGGCCAGCTTAGAGCGTGATCGCTACCGATAGGCCGGGCCGATTGGCGTGGCCCGGGCGGGCGGTCTGTCGTCACGCCAGCGTGACGCTTGGCCCTCGCCGTCACGCCAGCGTGACGTTCGCCGGGCCAGCAAGCGAGCGGCGCCCCCTCGGGACCGAATCCTTATTGCCGGCTCCTCCTTGCGCCGCTTTGCGGCGCGCATCGTCACCGGGCTGGGATTACGCCCACACCCGTCGGGATAACCTGAGGATCGGCACAGCCCCGCACAACCGAGTAGCCCACGCGAACACGAAGGACCAACGATCCGGTGTCAGATCTTGCCAAAACCGCGAAGACCGACGTCGTGCTGGTGGGTGCGGGCATTATGAGCGCCACGCTGGGCGCGTTGCTGCGGCGCCTGGAGCCGCACTTGTCGATCACGCTGGTGGAACGGCTGGACGGGGTGGCCGCCGAAAGCAGCGATCCGTGGAACAATGCCGGCACCGGGCATTCCGCGCTCTGCGAGCTGTTTTACACGCCGCAGACACCGGACGGTTCGATCGACATCACCAAAGCGGTGCACGTCAACGAGCAGTTTCAGGTCACCCGCCAGTTCTGGGCGTACGCCGCGGAGAAGGGCATCTTGACCGACGTGCACAGCTTCCTCAACCCGATCCCGCACGTCAGCTTCGTGCATGGTGCCGAGCGTGTCGACTATTTACGTCGCCGCCAGCAGGCGCTGGCCGCCAACCCGCTATTCGCCAACACCGAATTCATCGCCGACCCAGACGAGTTCGCCCGCCGGCTGCCGTTCATGGCCGCCAAACGTGACTTCTCCGAACCCGTCGCGCTTAGCTGGGCCCAGCACGGCACCGATGTCGACTTCGGCGCGCTGACCAAGCAGCTCATCGGCTACGGCGTGCGCAGCGGCATGACCACGCTCTTCGGTCATGAGGTGGTCGACCTGTCGCGTCAGTCTGATAGCAGCTGGACGCTGAAGGTCCGCAATCGGCGCACCGGTGAGAAACGCAAACTCAACGCCAAATTCGTCTTCATCGGGGCCGGCGGTGATGCACTGCCGCTGTTGCAGAAGTCCGGCATCAACGAGGTAAAGGGATTCGGTGGCTTCCCGGTGGGCGGAAAGTTCCTGCGCAGCGCCAACCCCACGATCACCGCCGCACATCGGGCCAAGGTGTACGGCTTTCCCGCGCCTGGTGCACCGGCAATAACGGCGCCACATCTGGACGCGCGGCTCATCAACGGCAAGTCGTGGGTGCTGTTCGGGCCGTTCGCCGGCTGGTCGCCGAAATTCCTGAAACAAGGCCATCTCACCGACCTGCCACGCTCGGTCAAACCCAACAATCTGGCGTCGATGCTCGGCGCCGGCGTCAGGCAGACAAGCTTGCTGAACTACCTGATCGGCCAACTGGTGCACTCCGAATCCGCCCGGGTTGACGCGCTGCGGGAGTTCGCCCCGAGCGCGGTGGACTCGGACTGGGAGACGACGGTGGCGGGTCAGCGGGTGCAGGTGATCCGGCGAGACAGGCGCAAAGGCGGGGTGCTCGAGTTCAACACCACGGTGGTGCGTGCCGCCGACGGCAGTATCGCCGGCCTGCTCGGAGCCTCGCCGGGAGCGTCGACCGCCGTCTCGGCCATGCTCGACGTGCTGGAGCAGTGTTTTTCCCACCGGTATCAGTCGTGGCTGGCCCCCCTCAAGGAGATGGTGCCATCGCTGGGGACCCGGCTATCCGATGAGCCGGCGTTGTTCGAGGAGGTGTGGTCGTGGGGCACCAAGGTGTTGGAGTTGTGGTCCGGTATGGCGGCCGAACCGGCGGTCACCCGGTGACGGTGGCTTGGTTCGATTGCCCGCCTCCTCCTCAGGCCGCTACGCGGCCCGCATCGTCGGTGGGCGGGTTCGATTGCCCGGCTCCTCCTCAGGCCGCTACGCGGCCCGCATCGTCGGCAGGCGAGCCATGACCGTCGTGCTGCGCCGCATCTGGGCCAAAGACCTTGACGCCCCGACCCTTTACGAGCTCCTCAAACTGCGGGTGGAGGTTTTCGTCGTCGAGCAGGCCTGCCCGTATCCCGAGCTGGACGGACGCGACCTGCTAGCCGAAACCCGACATTTCTGGCTCGAAAAGCCCGACGGCGAGGTGATCTGTACCCTGCGGCTGATGGAGGAGCATGCCGGGGGCGAGAAGGTGTTCCGCATCGGACGGCTGTGCACCAAGCGCAGCGCACGCGGCCAAGGCCACACCACCCGGCTGCTGCGCGCTGCCCTGGCTGAGGTGGGGGATTACCCGTGCCGGATCAACGCGCAGACCTATCTGGCGGACATGTACGCCCAGCACGGGTTTGTCCGCGATGGTGACGACTTCCTCGACGACGGCGTTCCGCATGTGCCGCTGCTGCGGCCCGGCTCCGGCATGAAGGCGCAGCCGTGAAGCCGTATCCGTTCAGCGCGATCGTCGGCCACGATCAGTTGCGGCTCGCCCTGCTGTTGTGTGCCATCCGTCCAGAGATCGGTGGGGTACTCATCCGCGGCGAGAAGGGCACCGCCAAGTCGACGGCCGTGCGGGGACTGGCCGCGCTGCTTTGCGCCGCCGGGAACAGCGCCGCTGGCCTGGTCGAGTTGCCGATCGGCGCCACCGAGGACCGGGTGATCGGCTCACTGGATCTGCAGCGGGTGTTGCGCGAGGGCGAGCACGTGTTCTCGCCCGGGCTGCTGGCCCGCGCCCACGGCGGGGTGCTCTACGTCGATGAGGTCAACCTGCTGCACGATCATCTGGTCGACCTGCTGCTCGATGCCGCCGCGATGGGACGGGTGCACGTCGAACGCGACGGGATTTCCCATTCACACGAGGCCCGGTTCGTGCTGATCGGCACGATGAACCCGGAGGAGGGCGAACTGCGTCCGCAGCTGCTGGACCGGTTCGGCCTCACCGTCGACGTGCACGCGTCGCGTGACGTCGACGTGCGTGTGCAGGTCATCCGGCAGCGGATGGCCTACGAGGCCGATCCGGAGGGCTTCGCCGAGCGGTATGCCGCCGCCGACGCCGAGTTGGCCCGCCAGATCGCCGCGGCCCGGCTGCTTGTCGACGATGTGGTGTTGCCGGACAACGAGTTACGCCGCATCGCAACGCTGTGCGCGGCCTTCGACGTCGACGGCATGCGGGCGGATCTGGTGGTGGCCCGGACCGCGGTCGCCCACGCCGCCTGGCGCGGCTGCCGCACGGTCGACGAGCAGGATATCCGGGTGGCGGCCGAGCTGGCGTTGCCGCATCGGCGCCGCCGGGACCCGTTCGACGATCCCGGCATCGACCGCGACCAGCTCGAGGCGGCGCTCGCGCAGGCCGGTGCCGACGACCCGGAATCGGATCCCGACCCACCAGGCGGCGGTCACCCCGCGGAGGCGGAACCGCCCTCGCCGCAAAGGAATTCGACGACGAGGCCCGAGGCTTCCAAGCCCAGTGCGCCACCGTCGGCGACTTTTCGCACCCGTGCGCTGACCGTGCCGGGGGTCGGGGAGGGCGCGCCGGGACGTCGGTCGCGGGCCCGCAACGTCTCCGGTGCGGTGGTGGCGGCCGCCGATGACAGCGCCGACGGTCATGGCCTGCATCTGTTCGCCACCGTGCTGGCCGCCGCCGAGCACGCCGCCGGAGCGGGTCCGCTGCGACCGCAGCCAGCCGACGTGCGCCGCGCCGTGCGCGAAGGCCGCGAAGGCAACCTGGTTATCTTCGTCGTCGACGCATCCGGTTCGATGGCCGCCCGGGACCGCATGGCCGCGGTCAGCGGTGCCACCCTGTCGCTGCTGCGTGACGCCTACCAGCGGCGTGACAAGGTTGCGGTGATCACGTTCCGCGAGCAGGGAGCGCGGCTGTTGCTGCCGCCGACGTCGTCGGCGCACATCGCCGGGCGCCGCTTGGCGCGGTTCGACACCGGGGGCAAGACTCCGCTCGCCGAAGGTCTGCTTGCTGCCCGTGAGCTGATCATCTGCGAGAAGGCGCGCGACCGGGCGCGGCGTCCCCTGGTGGTGGTGCTCACCGACGGGCGGGCCACCGCGGGACCGGACCCGTTGGGCCGCAGTCGATCCGCTGCGGCTGGGCTGGTCGCCGAAGGCGCGGCCGCGGTGGTCGTCGACTGTGAAACGTCGTATGTGCAGCTGGGCTTGGCCACCCAGCTTGCCCGCCAGCTGGGTGCACCGACCGTGCGGCTGGAGCAGTTGCGCGCCGATTATCTGAGTCATGCCGTACGCAGCGTGGCCTGAGCTCGTCGGAGGTAAGTGCTGATGCCACAAGGCCGTCCGCTTCAGGTCCCCGACGACGGCCTGACCACCCGGACCCGGCGCAACATACCGGTGCTGGCGGTGCACACTGGGCCGGGTAAGGGCAAGTCGACGGCAGCGTTCGGAATGGCGTTGCGGGCGTGGGACGCCGGCCTGGATATCGCGGTGTTTCAGTTCGTCAAGAGCGCCAAGTGGAAGGTCGGTGAGGAGGCGGCCTTCCGCCAGCTCGGCCGCCTGCACGACGAGCACGGGGTCGGCGGGCCGGTCGAATGGCACAAAATGGGCGCTGGCTGGTCGTGGTCGCGTAAGGCTGCCAGCGACGGCGATCACGCGGCGGCCGCGGCCGATGGTTGGGCCGAGATCGCCCGTCGCTTGGCCGCGCAGCGCCACGACTTCTATGTGCTCGACGAGTTCACCTATCCGCTGACGTGGGGTTGGGTCGACGTCGACGACGTGGTGGACACGCTGTTGGCCCGGCCCGGTCGCCAGCATGTGGTGATCACCGGGCGTGATGCCCCGCCGCGGCTGGTCGAGGCCGCCGATCTGGTCACCGAAATGACCAAGGTCAAGCACCCGATGGACGTTGGGCGCAAGGGTCAAAAAGGCATCGAGTGGTGACCCTCCCCGCGGTGGTTGTTGCCGCCCCCGCCTCAGGCAGCGGAAAGACGACCGTCGCAACGGGTTTGATGGGTGCTCTGCGACAGGCAGGCCATGCTGTTGCGCCGTTCAAGGTGGGCCCGGACTTCATCGACCCGGGCTACCACGCTCTGGCCGCCGGACGGCCCGGGCGCAACCTCGACCCGGTACTGGTGGGAGAACGTCTCATTGGCGCGCTGTACGCGCACGGCGCCGCCGGAGCTGATATTGCCGTGATCGAAGGGGTGATGGGTCTGTTCGACGGGCGCATCGGCGCCGACGCGATCACGCCGGCATCGGGATCCACCGCGCACGTGGCCGGTCTGCTGGGAGCCCCGGTGATCCTGGTGATCGACGCGCGCGGCCAGAGTCACAGCATCGCCGCACTGCTGCACGGCTTTTCGACGTTCGACACCGCAACGCGTGTGGCCGGCGTCGTTCTCAACCGGGTCGGGTCCGCCAGACACGAACAAGTGCTGCGGCAGGCCTGTGCTCAGGCCGGTGTCCCGGTTGTGGGCGCCATTCCACGCAGCGATGAATTAGCATTGCCGACAAGGTATCTGGGTCTCGTCACAGCAGTCGAGTACGGTCGGAATGCCCGGCTGGCGGTCGAGGCGATGACGGCGCTGGTCGCTCGCCACGTTGATCTCGCCGCTGTGTCCGCGGTCGCCGAGAGCCGGGTCGCCGATCTGCCGTGGGAACCGGCGGCGGCAGTCGGCGGGGCCGTCGGCCACGCCACCGTCGCACTGGCCACCGGAAAGGCGTTCAGTTTCGGTTACACCGAACATGCCGAGCTTTTGCGGGCCGCCGGAGCTGAGGTGGTCGAGTTCGACCCACTCAGCGATCCACTGCCCGACGGCGCCAACGCGGTGCTGCTGCCCGGTGGATTCCCCGAACAGTTCACCGCCGAGCTGTCCGCCAACGACGTTGCACGCCGACAGGTCAATGCGCTCGCTGCCGCCGGCGCGCCGATGCACGCCGAATGCGCCGGGCTGACCTACCTGGTTTCCGAACTCGACGGCTATCCGATGTGCGGCGTGCTAGCCGGATCGGCGCGCTTCACCGCGCACCTCACGTTGGGATATCGCGACGCCTGTGCGGTGGCGGATTCGGCGCTGTACCGTATCGGCCAACATGTGGTCGGGCACGAATTTCACCGCACCGCAGTCACATTCACCGACAGCTACCGGCCGGCGTGGGTGTACCGGGGGAGCGAGGTGGACACCGTGCGGGACGGGGCCATACACGCGGGCGTGCACGCGTCGTACCTGCACACGCATCCGGCAGCGACACCGGATGCGGTGGCGCGCTTCGTCGCACATGCCGCCGACGCCGACGCGAAATCGTCGAAGTGACGACCCGCTGCGGCCGCCTTCGCCGAGCTGGCGATCGCCATTAGGCTTACCCAGTGACCGAGAACCCCTATCTGGTCGGTTTGCGGCTGGCCGGCAAGAGGGTCGTCGTGATCGGCGGCGGCACGGTCGCCCAACGCCGGCTTCCGCTGCTCATCGCCAGCGGCGCCGACGTGCACGTCATCACCCGCGCAGCCACCCGTGCCGTCGAGGCGACGAACGGAATCACGTTGTCGCTGCGTGACTACCACGACGGCGACCTCGACGGAGCCTGGTATGCGATCGCGGCCACCGACGACCCGGATGTGAATGCCAGCGTGGTCGCCGAGGCCGAGCGGCGCCAAATCTTCTGCGTCCGGGCCGACATTGCCGTCGAAGGCACCGCGGTCACCCCGGCGTCGTTCCACTACGCGGGGCTGTCGGTGGGCGTGCTTGCCGGCGGCGAGCACCGCCGCTCGGCAGCGATCCGCTCGGCCATCCGCGAGGCATTGCAGCAGGGCGTCATCACCGCCGACAGCGACGACGTCGTGCGCGGTGGGGTGGCGCTGATCGGCGGGGGCCCTGGCGATCCCGAGCTGATCACCGTCCGCGGCCGCCGCCTACTCACTCAGGCCGACGTCGTGGTCGCCGACCGGCTGGCACCACCCGAACTACTCGCCGAGCTGCCGCCGCATGTGGAGGTGATCGACGCCGCCAAGATCCCCTACGGCCGGGCCATGGCCCAGGACGCCATCAACGCCGTCATGATCGAGCAAGCCAAAGCCGGCAAGTTCGTGGTGCGCCTTAAGGGGGGCGACCCGTTCGTATTCGCCCGCGGCTATGAGGAGGTTCTGGCGTGTGCCGACGCCGGCATTCCGGTGACCGTGGTGCCAGGTGTGACGAGCGCCACAGCGGTGCCTGCGCTAGCCGGCGTTCCGGTCACTCACCGGGCCGTCTGCCACGAGTTTGTGGTGGTCAGCGGCCATATTGCGCCCGGCCACCCTGAATCGTTAGTGAATTGGGATGCACTGGCCGCAATGTCGGGCACCATCGTTTTGCTGATGGCGGTTGAGCGCATCGAGCTTTTCGCCGAGGCCCTGCTAAAAGGGGGCCGACCTGCGGATACGCCAGTACTTGTGGTTCAACACGGAACGACGGCCGCGCAGCGCACTTTGCGGGCGACCCTGGCCGACGCGCCGGAGAAGATCCGCGCAGAAGGCATCCGACCTCCCGCGATCATCGTCATCGGAGCGGTCGCCGCCTTAGGCGCTTAAACAATTCTTAAGATTGCTGTAGGGTAGCCCGCTATGACGGCTCTCAACGATGCGGAGCGGGCTGTCCGTCACTGGACGACGGAGCGAGCAGTCCCCATGCCCATCGAAAAGCCCGCGGTAACCGGCTCAAGCCGGCATCTCCCGACTTGGCTGCTGTCGCGCCGGTTCATCGCCGCGGTCATCGCCATCGGCGGCATGCAGCTGATGGCCACGATGGACGGCACCATCGCTATCGTCGCGCTGCCTAGGATCCAGAACGAGCTGGGCCTGTCTGATGCCGGGCGGAGCTGGGTGATCACCGCCTATGTGCTGACTTTTGGCGGGCTGATGCTGCTCGGCGGTCGCCTCGGCGACACCATCGGCCGTAAGCGCACCTTCATCGTCGGCGTCGCGCTGTTCACGATCGCCTCGGCGATGTGCGGCATCGCCTGGGACGAGGGGACCCTTGTCCTCGCGCGGCTGCTGCAGGGCGTCGGGGCCGCGATCGCCTCACCGACCGGTCTGGCGCTGGTGGCGACCACGTTCCCGAAGGGACCGGCGCGCAACGCGGCGACGGCGGTGTTCGGCGCGATGACCGGTGTCGGCTCGGTGATGGGCCTGGTGGTGGGCGGGGCGCTCACCGAGGCCTCGTGGCGGTTGGCGTTTTTGGTGAACGTGCCGATCGGGCTGCTGATGATCTACTTGGCCCGCACCACGCTGCGGGAAACTCAGAAGGAGTGGATGAAGCTCGACACCATCGGGGCCGTCCTGGCCACTTTGGTCTGTACAGCGGCGGTTTTCGGTTTTTCGATGGGGCCGGAGAAGGGCTGGCTGTCGGCCACGACGATCGGCTCGGGTTTGGTGGCCCTGGCAGCTTTCGTGGCGTTCGCCGTGGTGGAGCGCACGGCCGAGAACCCCATCGTGCCGTTCAACTTGTTCTTCGACCGCAACCGACTGGCCACGTTCGCGGCCATCTTTCTGGCCGGTGGGGTGCTGTTTACCGTGACCGTGCTGGTCGCCCTCTATGTGCAGGAGATCATGGGCTACAGCGCGCTGCGCGCGGGTATCGGCTTCATCCCGTTCGCCATTGCGATGGGCATCGGGCTGGGCGCGTCGTCGCAGCTGGTGACGTGGTTCCAGCCGCGGGTGGTGGTGATCAGCGGCGGAATTTTGGTGCTGGGCGCCATGCTCTACGGCTCGACGCTCAACCGGGGGATCCCGTACTTCCCGAACCTGATCGTGCCGGTCGTTGTGGCCGGTATCGGTATCGGCATGATCGTCGTCCCGCTCGCGCTCTCGGCGATCGCCGGCGTCGGTTTCGACCGGATCGGGCCCACATCGGCGATCGCGCTGATGCTGCAGAATTTGGGCGGACCGGTGGTGCTGGCCGTCATCCAGGCCGTCATCACATCGCGCACCCTGTATCTGGGCGGCACTAACGGCCCGGTGAAGTTCATGAACGAGGCCCAGTTGCATGCGCTGGACCACGGTTACACCTACGGCCTGCTGTGGGTGGCCGGGGTGGCCATCCTGGTCGGCGGGGTGGCGTTGCTCATCGGGTACACCGCCGAGCAGGTCGCGCACGCGCAGGAAGTGAAGGAAGCCCTAGACGCCGGAGAGCTGTAGCTCGCCTGGATCGCCTGGGTGGCGACCCGCTGCGCCCGGCTACGCCGCGCTGACGGTCGCGCAACTAGGCTTTCGCGCTGTGATCACCCGGATGTCCGAGTTGTTCCTGCGCACGTTGCGGGACGATCCGGCCGACGCCGAAGTCCCCAGCCACAAGCTGCTGATTCGCGCCGGCTACATCCGGGCGGTCGCGCCCGGGCTGTACAGCTGGCTGCCGCTGGGGCTGCGGGTGCTGCGCAAGATCGAGCGCGTCGTCCGTGAGGAGATGAATGCCATTGGCGGGCAGGAGATCCTGTTTCCTGCGCTATTGCCGCGGGCGCCCTTCGAGACGACGAACCGTTGGACCGAGTACGGCGAGGGCGTGTTTCGGCTGCAGGACCGCCGCGGCCACGACTACCTGCTCGGGCCGACACACGAAGAGTTCTTCACCCTGACAGTGAAGGGCGAATACAGCTCGTACAAAGACTTTCCGCTGCTGCTGTACCAGATCCAGAACAAATACCGGGACGAACCACGGCCGCGGGCCGGCATCCTACGTGTTCGGGAGTTTCTAATGAAGGACTCCTACTCCTTCGACATCGACGACGACGGGCTCAAGGCTGCCTACCACGCGCACCGGGAGGCCTATCAGCGCATATTCGACCGACTGCAGGTCCGGTACGTCATCGTCTCGGCGGTATCCGGCGCGATGGGCGGCAGCGCCTCCGAGGAGTTTTTGGCGGAGAGCCCCGTCGGCGAGGACACCTTTGTGCGGTGCCTGGAGTCCGGGTACGCCGCCAACGTTGAAGCGGTCGTCACCGCGCACCCGGAGACGCGGCCCACCGACGGCCTGCCTGAGGCCGTCGTCTACGACACCGGCGACACCCCGACGATCGCCACCTTGGTGGACTGGGCCAACGGTGCGGACCTGGGCCGCACCGTCACCGCCGCCGACACCCTCAAGAACGTCATGCTCAAGGTTCGCAAGCCCGGCGGGGGCTGGGAGCTACTGGGCATCGGGCTGCCGGGTGACCGCGAGGTCGACGACCGGCGGCTGGCTGCGGCGCTTCACCCTGCCGACTACGCGCTGCTAGACGATGACGACTTCACCAGGTATCCGTTTCTGGTGAAGGGCTATATCGGCCCGAAAGCGTTGCGCGACAACGGGGTTCGCTATCTGGTCGACCCCCGGGTGGTGGACGGTACCAGCTGGATCACCGGAGCCGACCAGCCCGGCAAGCATGTGGTCGGAGTGGTGGCCGGCCGCGACTTCACCGCCGACGGCACCATCGAGGCCGCCGAAGTGCGCGCCGGCGATCCTTCTCCAGACGGGGCCGGTCCGCTGGTGTCAGCCCGTGGTATCGAGATCGGCCACATCTTCCAGCTCGGCCGCAAGTACACCGATGCCTTCGCCGCCGATGTGCTTGGCGAGGACGGCAAGCCGGTGCGGCTGACCATGGGCTCTTACGGCCTCGGGGTGTCGCGGCTGGTGGCGGTCATTGCCGAGCAGCACCATGACGAGCTGGGCCTGCGCTGGCCGTCCGTGGTCGCGCCGTTCGACGTGCACGTGGTGATCGCCAACAAGGACCCGGAGGCTCGCGCTGGAGCGACCGCGCTGGCCGCCGACCTCGACCGGCTGGGTGTGGAGGTGCTGCTTGATGACCGCCAGGCATCGCCCGGGGTGAAGTTCAAGGACACCGAACTGCTGGGTATGCCCTGGATCGTCGTGGTCGGCCGCGGCTGGGCGGACGGCGTGGTCGAGCTGCGCAACCGATTCAGCGGCCAGACTCGCGAGCTGGCCGTCGGTGTCTCGCTGGCGACCGATATCGCGGCGGCGGTGTCCAGCTAACTCCTATTCGCTGCCGCCCGGGAACGCCGCGGTGATCGGCCAGGCCCGCAGCTGCTGGTTCCATCGAGCGGCCAGGACCGCACTCTGGGTCAGCGCGGTCACGCCGAATGCGCGGTCATCTCTGGTCTGGGCCTGTTCGATGACCGCACGCCAGGCCACCGCGGCGTCGTTCTCCATCCGAACGGCGAGGCGCGCGGCATCGCGCTCGTCGTTCACCGGCATCGGCAGCTGGTAGCCGGCGGCGGCCACCGGCGGGGTGACCGAGCGGGCCGCCAGCAGCGTAATGACGTGGTCGCGATGTTCGCGGTGCTGGCTCATCGCGGCCGACGCCAGGTCATTGACACCTGGAGGTGAATGCGCGGACACGATGCCGTAGCCGTAGATGGTGGCGTGTTCGGTGGCCAGCGCGTCACAGAGAGCCGCGTTCTCGGAGGTGCCGTTGCCGCCGGGGCGTCGAGACGCTGACGACGTGACGCTGGAAGTGGGCTCGGCGGAGGTCAAGGCTTGGGCTCTCCCGACACCAGCGCGACCGTGTGGGCGGCTGTGCAGGCGGCGGCGATGGAGCCGAGCAGCCCGGCCCGGTAACCCGACGACGTAGCCGCCAGTCGAGTGGCGCTGTCCGCGGAGGCGTGCAACGAGTTGACCACGTCGGACAGCGACGGCGGGGGCGCCGCTGCCGAGCTGGTGGGGGTCGAGCTGACCGTTCCGCTCGGGGTGGTTGTGGACCTCCCTGCGACACGGTCGATCTCGGTGGCCAGCGCCTGCGCATGTCGGGAACGTTCCAAGACCACCTCCTTCAGCGCGGCAGCGACCTGTGCCGATTCGATGGTGGCCGCCGCAGCGGCCAGCTCACTGTCGTGCCGGGCCAACTCCAACTGCGATTGCAGGTCGTCGACCGCCGGGGGTGGGGGCGGGGAGCCGCACGCTGGCGCGACCACCCCAAGCACGGCGAGAGCGGCGCCACCGGCGAGCAGGCGTCGTCTGCTGACGGCGGGCGCAGTGCTTGACACAGCCACATCCTGCCATTGCCCTGGCCTTCTCCCGAAGGTCGGGACGACCGCGGTGACCCGGACGCCGTCATACCGGCTGACAGAAGATTCCTGGCGTATCTTGGTACCTGGTTCCCGTGGAACGCCAGCTGAGGCGTGCCGCAGGGCCGCCAGAGCCGCCCTGCCGGCGACATTCAGCCGATGACCGGACAACTCAAGATGAGGAGCTCGCCGTGGCCACCGGGCTACCTTCGCAAACGCAGGTGATCGAGCTACTCGGTGGGGAGTTCGCGCGCGCCGGTTACGAGATCGAAGATGTCGTCATCGACACCCGTGCCCGCCCCCCGCGGATTACCGTGATTGCCGACGGTGACACCGCGCTCGACCTGGATACCATCGCCGCTTTATCTCGCTCGGCATCGGCTTTGCTGGACAGTCGGAACAGCATCCGTGGCCGCTATGTCCTTGAGGTGAGCTCGCCCGGTGTGGAACGCCCGCTGACCAGCGAGAAGCACTTCCGCCGCGCCCGTGGCCGCAAGGTCGAACTGGTGTTGTCGGACGGATCGCAGCTGACCGGCCGAGTCGGGGAGACACGCGGTGACGCGGTGGCGCTGGTGGTCCGCGAAGACCGCGAATGGACGGTACGCGAGATCCCACTCATCGAGATCGCGAAAGCTGTTGTCCAGGTTGAGTTTTCGCCACCAGCTCAAGCGGAGTTAGAGCTGGCGACTATGGGTCAGGCCCGGAGGACGGAGGCCGGAGCATGAACATCGACATGGCCGCGCTACATGCGATCGAGGTGGACCGGGGCATCTCGGTCAATGAACTGCTCGAAACGATCAAGTCGGCGCTTCTTACCGCCTATCGGCACACCCACGGTCATCAGACCGACGCCCGCATCGAGATCGACCGCAAAACCGGGGTCGTTCGGGTGATCGCCCGCGAGACCAATGACGACGGCGATGTCATCAGTGAATGGGATGACACTCCCGAGGGTTTTGGCCGCATCGCCGCTACCACCGCACGTCAGGTGATGTTGCAGCGATTTCGCGACGCTGAAAATGAGCGCACTTACGGCGAGTTTTCCACCCGTGAGGGCGAGATCGTCGCAGGCGTGATCCAGCGCGACAGCCGGGCCAACGCCCGTGGCCTGATCGTCGTCCGGATGGGCAGTGAGACCAAGGCCTCCGAAGGCGTCATCCCGGCGGCTGAACAGGTTCCCGGTGAGAGCTACGAGCACGGGAACCGGCTGCGGTGCTACGTGGTCGGTGTGACCCGCGGGGCCCGTGAGCCCCTGATCACGTTGTCCCGCACCCATCCCAACCTGGTGCGCAAGTTGTTCTCGCTAGAAGTTCCGGAGATCGCCGACGGATCGGTGGAGATCGTGGCGGTGGCCCGGGAGGCCGGCCACCGCTCCAAGATCGCGGTGAGGTCGAACGTTCCCGGTCTGAACGCCAAGGGTGCGTGCATCGGTCCGATGGGGCAGCGGGTACGCAACGTGATGAGCGAACTGTCCGGGGAGAAGATCGACATCATCGACTACGACGAGGACCCCGCCCGCTTCGTCGCTAACGCGTTATCGCCCGCGAAGGTGGTCTCGGTGTCGGTTATCGACCAGACCGCCCGAGCCGCCCGCGTGGTGGTGCCCGACTTCCAGTTGTCGCTGGCCATCGGCAAGGAGGGTCAGAACGCGCGGCTGGCCGCCCGGCTCACCGGGTGGCGTATTGACATTCGCGGCGATTCTCCGGCGCATCCAGCGAGCCGGCCCGAACACGGCGCCAGCCACGGGATGGCACACGACCGTTAGGCGGTGGTCGCGGCGTGATCGACCTCCGGTCCCTGGCCAGACTGAGCGGTGCGCAATCGCGGTCGATCAGCCCGGAGAACTTCGATGGGGCCAAGGGCGGCGGTGCGCGCGCCTCCGAGGGCACCGGCGCGGCCTGCGCGTCACACCTCGGCCCGGGCTGGAAGATCTCGCCCAGCGTTCACATCGACCGCCACACCACGCATCTGCTGGCCGCCATCAACGGACCGGCGCTCATCACGCACATCTGGCTGACCACGCACCCCAGTAACTGGCGCAGCCTCATCTTGCGTGCCTACTGGGACGGCGCGGACGAGCCCGCAATCGAGGTACCACTCGGCGACTTCTTCGGCCAGGGCTGGTGCGAATTCGCCCAGCTCTCCTCCGTGCCGGTCGCGGCCAACCCGCACGGCGGCTTCAACAGCTACTGGCCGATGCCGGTGCCCCGGCACGCCCGGCTCACGCTGGAGAACCGCGCGCCGCAGACCGCCACTGTCTACTACCAGATCAGCTACGAAATCGACGTCGACATCGCCGGCGATGGGTACCTGCACAGCCAGTTCCACCGCAGCAACCCGCTCGCCGCCGGCACTGTGCACCCGATCCTCGACCCCGTGCACGGGACCGGGAAGTACATCGGCACCTACCTCGCCTGGGGCGTCAACCGCCCCGGCTGGTGGGGCGAGGGCGAGGTCAAGTTCTATCTCGACGGCGACGACGAGTTCCCCACGATCTGCGGCACCGGCACCGAGGACTACTTCGGCGGTGCCTGGAACTTCCACGTGCCCGGGCAGGGGTACACCGCCTACTCGACACCATTCCTCGGGCTGCACCAGATCATCCGCCCGGACGGGCTGTACCGCAGCCAGCAGCGGTTCGGCATGTACCGCTGGCACCTCCTCGACCCTATCCACTTCCACACCGACCTGCGCGTGGACATCCAGGCCCTCGGGTGGAAATCGCGGCACCGTTACCAGCCTTTGCACGACGACATCGCCTCCACCGCCCTGTTCTACCTGGATCGCCCGTCGGCGCCGCGCCCGCCGCTGCCCGGCGCCGACGACCTGGAGGTGGGCGGCGAGCCCATGGGGCCACCCACGTGACCTGGCCCGACGACGTGCGCGCCGCCGACTGCGACGGCGCCGAGTTCGCCCACCTGGCCATGCCGCTCGGCGGCATCGGTACCGGGAACCTGGCCATCTGCGCCGACGGCGGCCTGCGGCAGTGGCAGCTCCACAACATCGGCAACCATGCCGGCGCGTTGCCCGGGTCGTTCTTCGCGCTGCGGGTCAGCCGGTGGGAGCCGCCGCTGGACGAGGTGCGTATCCTGCAGGCGTCGCCGCGCGACTCGACCGGCACCCCGCTGGTCACCGACGACGTAGTGCCGGAGTCGCAACGCGACCTGCTGAGCCGGCATCCCGGGGTCGCCCGCACCACCTTCTCCGGCACCTATCCGATCGCCCGGGTGCGCTACCTCGACCCGGCTCTTCCCCTGGACGTCACGCTGGAGGCGTTCAACCCGCTGGTGCCGCTGGACGTCGACGCCAGCTCCATACCGGCGGCGCTGTTCACGTTCCGGCTGGTCAACAACGATGACTACCCGCTGCACGGAACGCTGGGCGCCAGCGTGCAGAACGCCGTCGGGTGGGATGGCATCACCCCGATCGACGGCGTTCATGCGCCTGGGTACGGCGGCAACACCAATCGCCTGCTGCGCCGCGACGGCTGGACGAGGGTGGTGTTAGAGAATGGCGCGCTCCCCGACGACGCCCCGGGCGCCGGGCAGATGGTGCTGGCCGCCGACGACCCGCGGGCCGCCGCCCTGACCCGGTGGTGGCACGCGGCTGAGTTCGTCACCTTCCTGCGCTCGCGGGCGCTGGCCAGCGGCACGCCGCGGTTGGCCTTGGCGGTGGGTATCGCTGACCCGCAGCGGCATGCCCCGCAGTCGGCGCGCGGTGCCAGCCTGCAGGGCAGCACCTGGAACGCCGGCCTCGGCGTTCCGTTCCTGCTGCAGCCCGGCCAGCAGCGGCTGATCCGGGTCGCAGTGACCTGGTATTTCCCCAACCGGTACGTCAACTTCGAACAGTTCGGGCCGGACCGGCCAGAGTGGGGGCGGTCTCGGTTCTGGCTGGGCAACCACTACGCAACCCGCTACGCCGACGCGCAGGACGTGTTCGAGCGGGTGCGCCGAGACTGGTCCGCCCTGCGCGAGGCCACCGGCGCCTGGGCCGGCACGCTGGCCCGCTCCGGCCTGGACGACGTCGCCGTCACCCACCTCGCCGCGCAACTCGCGACCGTGCGCAGCCCCACCTGCTTCCGCGCGGCGGACGGGCGGTTCTTCGCTTTCGAGGGGGTGCTGGGCGCCTCTACGGTGATGTGGTCCGGGCAGTACGGCGGTTCCTGTCCGCTCAACTGCACGCACGTCTGGAACTACGCGCAGGCGCTCGCGGCGGCGTTCCCCGAGCTGGAACAAAGCATGCGCGAGACCGAGTTCGAAATCATGCAGGCGCCGGCGGGGCACTTACCGCACCGGGTGATCGCGCCGATCTACCTACCGCAGCTGTGGGGCGAGCCTATCGGCGGCCCCGATCAGCCGGCGCTGGACGGCATGCTCGGCGCTGTCCTGAAGGCCTACCGCGAATATCGCGGGGGCGCAGGCATCGACTGGCTGCGCCGTTACTGGCCCAACCTCACCCGCTTACTGCGCCACGTCGATCGCAACTGGAACGTCGACGGCACTGGGATGCTCAGCGGCGCACAGCCCAGCACCCACGACATCGACCTCGTCGGGCACAACCCGTTCATGGGCACCCTGTGGCTGGCCGCGCTCCGTGCCGCCGAGCAGATGGCCCTCCTCCTCGACGACAGCGGCGCGGCGGCGGCGTACCGGGCCACCTTCTCCCAGGCCAGCGAGTCCTATGACGCGGCGCTGTTCACCGGCGAGTACTACGTGCAGCGGTTGCTGCCCGGCGACAACCCCCACTACCAGTGGGGCGACGGGTGCCTGGCCGACCAGCTGATCGGGCAGTGGTGGGCGCACCAGCTCGATCTCGGCTACCTGCTGCCCGCCGAGCACGTGCGCACCGCCCTGGTCGCGGTGGTGCGGCACAACCTGCGCCGCGGGTTCCGCGACTTCACTCACCGATACCGGGTGTTCGCCGATGACGACGACGCGGGGCTGCTGGTGTGCACCTGGCCGCGCGGTGGCCGGCCCGCGGTGCCGATCCGGTACGCCGACGAGGTGTGGACCGGCTCGGAGTACCAGGTGGCCGCGCATTGCTGGCGCGAAGGCTTGCGCCATGAGGGGCGCGCCCTGCTGGATGCCGTGTGGGCACGCTACGACGGGCGGCGGCGCAACCCGTTCAACGAGATCGAGTGCGGCGACCACTACGCCCGGTCCCTGGCTGGCTGGTCGGCGCTGCAGGCGCTGGCTGGGTTCACCCACGACGGCCCGGCCGGCGCGTACACTTTCCGTAGCCCGGAGACCGCCGTGCCGTTTCTCGCCAGCTCCGGGTGGGGCCTATGGTCGCAGCAGGGTGACGAGCTCGTCATGGCCTGCACCGGCGGGCGGCTCGACCTGCACCGGCTCACGGTCGTCGGCGGCACGGCCGAGTACGACGCGTCCGTCGACGGGATGGCTGTGCCCGCCCGATGCGCAGGCGCAGGCATCGAATTCCCCGATGGAATAAGGCTGATCGCCGGGCAGATGCTCACTCTGGCTGCCCGCTGAGGGTGGTTCTGAGCGGCGGCGAGGTGAAGGTAGACTGAGCCGTGATCCAGCGCGAGACTTCGGCCTCGGCGCATCGGCGCACCGACGGACCGGTGCGGACGTGCATCGGGTGCCGAAAGCGAGAGTTGGCCGTCGGACTGCTTCGCGTGGTAGCTGTGTCGACCGGGAACGGCAAGTACGCCGTGATCGTTGATGCAGCGGGTAGCCTGCCGGGGCGGGGTGCGTGGCTGCATCCCGTGTGGCAGTGCACGCACCAAGCGATCCGGCGGCGAGCTTTCGCACGAGCGCTGCGCATCGCCGGTTCACCGGATACATCCGCGGTGGACGAGCACATCAGTTCGCTCGGCTCACCCGGCAACAGAATTAGGTAGCAAAGAACATGAGCACACCGTGAAGCCCCAATGACCATGTGTCATAGCTAAACCCGAGGCGCGGCGCCCACCACCGCTGTCGCCTCATGGACAGGAGATGTAGTGGCAGGTAAGGCCCGCGTACACGAGTTGGCCAAGGAACTCGGTGTTACCAGCAAGGAAGTTCTCGCCCGGCTGAGCGAACAGGGCGAATTCGTCAAATCGGCGTCGTCGACGGTGGAAGCACCCGTGGCGCGTCGGCTGCGTGAATCGTTCGGCGGCGGCAAGCCGGCCGCCGAGAAGGCCGCCGACAAGGCCGCGGGCAACGGTGAGGCCGCTGGCGCGCAAACTAAGCCCGTCGACTCCGACGGCGGCGTGGCGACGGCCCCGGCCAAAACTGCTGGTCGCAAGCCGTCCGCACCCGCCGAGGCTGAGCCATCGGTGCTCCCGCAGGCGCCGTCGGTCCCGACCGCCGGCCAACCGCCGGCCGCGCCGCCCAGCCATCCTGCGCCCCCGCCCGGCGCGACTCCCGGGCCGCGTCCCAGCCCCGGGCCGAAGCCGGGGATCCGTACACCGCGCGTCGGCAATAACCCATTCTCGTCGGCGCAACCCATCGACCGGCCCATCCCGCGTCCGCAGGCACCCCGTCCGGGAGCCGTCAGGCCCGGGGCGCCGCGTCCGGGCGTCTCGCCGGGCAGTGCGCCGCCCCGATCGGGCGCTCCTGGCGGCCAAGCCCGTCCACCGCGTCCAGGTGGGCCTCGGCCCGCGCCTGGGGGCCGGCCTGGTGTTCCGACCGGCGGCCGCCCCGGCGGAGGCGGCGGTAACCACCGAGGTGGTGGGGTGGGAGCTCCGCCCGGTGCCGGTTACCGTGGCCGTGCCGGCGCTGGCGGCCGTCCCGGGCAGCGCGGCGGGGCCGCCGGTGCGTTCGGCCGTCCCGGCGGCGCACCGAAGCGTGGCCGCAAGTCCAAGAGGCAGAAGCGCCAGGAATACGACTCGATGCAGGCCCCGGTCGTCGGCGGCGTGCGGCTACCGCACGGCAATGGCGAGACAATCCGGCTGGCCCGCGGGGCGTCGCTGTCGGATTTTGCGGAGAAGATCGACGCCAATCCGGCGGCACTGGTGCAGGCGCTGTTCAACCTCGGCGAGATGGTTACGGCCACCCAGTCGGTCGGCGACGAGACCCTCGAGCTGCTGGGCAGCGAGATGAACTACAACGTGCAGGTCGTCAGCCCAGAGGACGAGGACCGCGAGCTGCTGGAATCCTTCGACTTGACCTACGGCGAGGACGAGGGGAGCGAGGAGGACCTGCAGGTGCGCCCGCCGGTCGTGACGGTGATGGGTCACGTCGACCACGGGAAGACCCGCCTGCTGGATACCATCCGCAAGACCAACGTGCGCGAAGCCGAAGCTGGCGGCATCACCCAGCACATCGGCGCCTACCAGGTGGGTGTCGACCTCGACGGTACCGAGCGGCTGATCACGTTCATCGACACCCCGGGTCACGAGGCGTTCACCGCTATGCGCGCCCGCGGCGCGAAGGCCACCGACATCGCGATCGTGGTGGTCGCCGCCGACGACGGGGTAATGCCCCAGACGGTGGAGGCCGTCAACCACGCGCAGGCCGCCGATGTGCCGATTGTGGTGGCGGTGAACAAGATCGACAAGGCGGGCGCCGATCCGGCCAAGATCCGCGGGCAGCTCACCGAATACGGTTTGGTGCCAGAGGAGTTCGGCGGCGACACCATGTTCGTCGACATCTCGGCGAAGGTGGGCACCAACATCGAGGCGCTGCTGGAAGCGGTGTTGCTGACCGCCGACGCCGCCCTGGACCTGCGCGCCAACCCCGACATGGAGGCCCAGGGCGTGGTGATCGAGGCGCAGCTGGACCGCGGTCGCGGGCCGGTGGCCACCGTGCTGGTGCAGCGCGGCACGCTGGACATTGGTGACACGGTGGTCGCCGGCGATGCCTATGGTCGCGTGCGCCGGATGGTCGACGAATACGGTGAGGATGTCGAGGCGGCTCTGCCGTCGCGGCCGGTCCAGGTTATCGGCTTCACGTCGGTGCCTGGCGCCGGTGACAACTTCCTCGTCGTCGACGAGGACCGGATCGCTCGCCAGATCGCCGATCGGCGCAGCGCCCGCAAGCGCAACGCCATGGCGGCCCGCGCCAGGAAGCGGATCAGCCTGGAGGACTTGGATTCGGCGCTGAAGGAAACCAGCCAGCTGAACCTGATCCTGAAGGGCGACAACGCCGGAACTGTCGAGGCGCTTGAGGAGGCCTTGATGGGTATCCAGGTCGACGAGGAAGTGGCGCTGCGGGTCATCGACCGCGGGGTCGGCGGTATCACCGAGACCAACGTCAACCTGGCGTCGGCCTCGGACGCGGTGATCATCGGTTTCAACGTCCGTGCCGAGGGTAAGGCCACCGAGCTGGCCAACCGCGAAGGCGTCGAGATCCGCTACTACTCGGTGATCTACCAGGCCATCGATGACATCGAGAAGGCGCTGCGCGGCATGCTCAAGCCGGTCTACGAAGAGGTCCAGCTGGGCCGCGCCGAGATCCGGGCGCTGTTCCGCTCGTCGAAGTTCGGCGTCATCGCCGGTTGCCTGGTCACCTCGGGTGTGATGCGGCGCAACGCCAAAGCCAGGCTGCTGCGGGACAACATCGTGGTCGCCGACAACCTCACGGTGGCTTCACTGCGGCGTGAGAAGGACGACGTCACCGAAGTCCGCGAGGGCTACGAGTGCGGTCTGACGCTGGGCTACTCCGACATCAAGGAAGGCGACGTCATCGAGACCTACGAGCTGGTGGAGAGGGAGCGGCACTAGAATGGCTGACCCGGCCCGATCGCGCCGGCTGGCCAAGCGGATCTCCACGATCGTCGCCTCGGCGATCGAGTACGAGATCAAAGATCCGCGGCTGGACGGGGTGACCATCACCGATGTGAAGGTGACCGGCGATCTGCATGACGCGACGCTGTACTACACGGTGATGGGCCGAACACTCGACGAGGAGCCGGATTACGCCGGTGCCGCCGCAGCGCTGGAAAGCGCCAAGGGCGTGCTGCGCACCAAGGTCGGGGCCGGCACCGGAGTGCGGTTCACCCCCACCCTGACATTCATGCGAGACACCGTGTCCGACACAGTGCACAAGATGGACGAACTGCTGGCGCGCGCCCGCGCGGCCGACGCCGATGTGGCTCGGGTGCGCTCCGGCGCCAAGCCGGCCGGGGAGGCCGATCCGTATCGCGTGAGCGAGCCCGGTAACGATGCGGGCCGTGCAACGGCCCGAGGAAGAGCCGGGCAATCGGATCAGCGCGACGCTGAGGACGCCGGTGACGACGATCGACCCGAAGACTGAGTCGCCCACCGCAGCGCGACGCATCGACGCTGCTGGCGCCGCCGAGCTGCTGTCCGATGCGACGACGGTCGCCGTGGTCTGCCATGTCTATCCCGACGCCGACACGATCGGGGCCGGACTGGCGCTGGCCCTGGTGCTCGATCAGTGCGGGAAGACGGTCGAGGTCGGCTTCGCCACACCGGCGACGCTGCCGGAGTCGCTGCAGTCGCTGCCCGGCGGCCGGCTGCTGGTCAGCCCCGACGCCATGCGTCGGGACGTCGATCTGGTTGTGACTGTGGACATTCCGAGTGCCAACCGGTTGGGTGCGCTCGGTGAGCTGGCCGGGCCGGGGCAGGAGGTGCTGGTCATCGACCATCATGCGTCGAATCAGCTGTTCGGCACCGCGAACTTTGTTGACCCGTCTGCGGATTCCACCACGATGCTGGTCGCCGAGCTGCTGGACGCGTGGGGTAAGCCGATCGACACTGAGGTGGCGCACTGCATTTACGCCGGCCTGACGACCGACACCGGGTCGTTCCGCTGGGCCAGCGCCCGCGCACATCGGCTGGCGGCCCGGCTGGTCGAGATCGGTGTGGACAATTCCGCGATCAGCCGGTCACTGATGGACACTCATCCGTTCGCCTGGCTGCCGATGCTGTCGCGGGTGCTGGGTTCGGCGCAACTGGTGCCCAACGCCGTTGGCGGTCTTGGGCTGGTCTATGTCGTTGTCGGCAACCAGGAGTGGGTCAACGCGCGGTCGGAGGAAGTCGAGAGCATCGTCGATATCGTGCGCACCACACAGCAGGCTGAGGTCGCGGCGGTATTCAAAGAGATTGAGCCGCAGCAATGGTCGGTGTCGATGCGGGCAAAGGCCGCGGTGGATTTGGCCGCGGTCGCGTCCGTGTTCGGCGGCGGCGGCCACAAGCTGGCCGCCGGTTATTCGACCACCGGCTCCGCAGCCGATGTTGTCGCGTCGCTGCGCGCCGCTCTCGGCTGACCAGCGTTGACTAACGGCCGACCCGCCGCCGGTGGCCAATGGATCGCGGCGCTGGCGCTGCCCGCGCTGGTCGGGCAGTGGATGGCGGCGCTGCTGTTCGGGGGTGCCTTGCTGGCCGAACGGGTGCCGCTGGGGCTGGACCGCACCGTGCTGCACGCCCAAGTGGTGATGGGCCGCGATCTGGTTGTGCGGACCCTGTCGTTCCAGGCGTGCTTCGTCTCGGCGGTGGCGGCCAGGTTTGGCGCGGCGACGATCACTGCGCACCAAGTGGTGCTGCTACTGTGGAATTTCCTTGCACTGGTTCTTGATTCGCTGGCCATTGCGGCGCAGGCGCTAGTCGGTGCCGCACTGGGCGCAGGTGATGCCGCGCATGCCAAGTCGGTGGGGTGACACCGCGTTCATGCGCACGGCCACCGTGGTCAGCGCGCTCACGGGCTTTCTGCCGTTGGTCTGGCTGTCGCTGGTATTCGGCTGGGGGCTGGCGGGGATCTAGTCGGGCCTGACCACGTTCATGGTGTTGCGACTGATCTTCGTCGGCGCTCGAGCGATCTTGGGTCGCTGGGTGGTGACGGGCACGAGGTAGTCGCCCTCGATGAGGTTCTTGGGTGAGGAGACTCGCGTCCCGCCTGTCGACGCCCGGTAAACAACATGAGCCCCCGCTCGCGGAACCGCTACACTGCGCCGATGACGACGACCCGGCGAACACGCCCGCCGTTGAACCAGCGGCCGTGGAGGCACCGGCCGTCGAGGGACTACGCACTGTTCGCTGCGTTGGTGGGTCCCAATGTGGCGTTGTTGCTGCTGTTCGTCTACCGCCCGTTGGCCGACAACATCCGGCTGTCGTTTTTCGACTGGAACATCTCCGATCCCACCGCCCAGTTCGTCGGATTGTCCAATTACGCCGAGTGGTTCACCCGATCCGATACCCGCCAAATCGTGCTCAACACGGCGGTGTTCACCGCGGCGGCGGTGATCGGCTCCATGGTGCTGGGATTGGTTCTGGCCATGCTGCTCGATCAACCGATGCGCGGAAGGAACCTGGTGCGCTCAACTGTGTTCGCGCCGTTTGTGATCTCTGGTGCCGCGGTCGGCCTGGCAGCCCAGTTCGTCTTCGACCCGCATTTCGGTCTGGCGCAAGACCTGTTGCACCGCATTGGAGTCGGCGTGCCCGACTTCTACCAGAACCCGCGATGGGCGTTGTTCATGGTGACGGTCACCTACATCTGGAAGAACCTCGGGTACACCTTCGTCATTTATCTGGCCGCGTTACAGGGGCTACGCAGAGACCTGCTGGAGGCGGCCGAAATTGACGGCGCAAGCCGCTGGGCCACCTTCCGGAAAGTGGTGTTGCCCCAACTGCGTCCGACCACGTTCTTCTTGTCGATCACCGTGCTGATCAACTCGTTGCAGGTGTTCGACGTGATCAACGTCATGACCCGAGGCGGTCCGCTGGGCACCGGCACCACAACGATGGTGTACCAGGTGTATCTGGAGACTTTCAGGAACTTCCGGGCCGGTTACGGCGCCACCGTCGCCACGATCATGTTCCTGGTCCTGCTGGCAATCACCTACTACCAGGTGCGGGTCATGGATCGAGGGCAGCACGTGTGACGTCCACTCGCCTCCGCACGATCTCGCGGTTTCTCGGCTATGCGGCGATGTTATTGGCGGTCGCGCTGATCGCCGGGCCGCTGGTATTCGTCTTGTTCACGTCATTCAAGGACCAGCCCGACATCTACTCCCAGCCGACGTCCTGGTGGCCGCCGCACTGGCATCCGCAGAATTATCGGACGGCCACCGAGCAGATTCCGTTCTGGACGTTCCTGCGCAACTCGGTGATCATCACTTCGGTACTGATCGTGGTGAAGTTCACCCTCGGTGTGCTCAGCGCGTTTGGCTTGGTGTTTGTGCGGTTCCCGGGCAAGACCGCGGTGTTCTTGTTGATCATCGCCGCCCTGATGGTGCCCAACCAGATCACGGTGATTTCCAACTACGCGTTGATCGATCAAGTGGGTCTGCGCAACACTTTTCCGGGCATCATCCTGCCGCTTGCCGGAGTCGCGTTCGGAACCTTCCTGATGCGCAACCATTTCCTGTCGCTGCCCTCCGAGGTCATCGAAGCGGCGCGGATGGATGGTGCGCGGTGGTGGCAGCTGCTGCTGCGGGTAGTGTTGCCGATGTCCGGGCCCACCATGGTGGCCTTCGGCATCATCACAGTGGTCAACGAATGGAATGAGTACCTTTGGCCGTTCTTAATGTCTGACGACGCGTCGGTGGCGCCTATCCCGGTGGGTCTGACATTCCTGCAGCAAGCCGAGGGCGTGACAAACTGGGGCCCCGTGATGGCGGTAACGCTGTTGGCGATGCTGCCCATCCTGCTCATCTTCCTCGTCTTGCAACGACAGATGATCAAGGGCCTCATCTCCGGTGCGGTCAAGGGTTAAGCCGTGAACGCGTTGAGCCGCCGACAGTTCTTCTCGCTCGCGAGTGTGGCCACCGTTGGGGTGGCGGGCTGCTGCGCAGGCATGGGCGGCAACGTCTCGGTGAAGTCTGGGCCTGGGCCGATCGCGTTCTGGTCCAATCACCCTGGTCAATCCGCCGCGGTGGAAAAGGAGCTCATCAGCCGCTTCCAGAGCCAGTGCCCCGGTTTGTCGGTCGAGCTGATCGACGCCGGTAAGGACTACGACGACGTAGCGCAGAAATTCAACGCGGCGCTCACCGGAACCGACGTGCCCGACGTCGTTGTGCTGTCGGATGTTTGGTGGTTCCATTTCGCGCTCAGCGGCGCCATCGTTGCGCTCGACGACCTGTTCGGTCAAGTCGGGCTGGATTCGTCGGATTACGTCGACACGCTGCTGGCCGACTACGAGTTCAACGGTCAACACTATGCACTTCCGTACGCGCGCTCGACGCCGCTGTTCTACTACAACAAACCGGTGTGGGAACACGCCGGCCTGCCAGACCGCGGACCGCATAGTTGGCAAGAGTTCGACGAATGGGGTCCGCGGCTGCAGCGGGTCGTCGGTGACCGAAAATGGGCACACGGCTGGGCTAATGCCAGCTCAGGCCTGTCCTGGACGTTCGAGGGACCGGACTGGACATTCGGTGGCGCTTACTCCCGAAAGTGGACCTTGACGTTCACCGACCCGGCCACCGTCGCGGCGGGCAACTACCTGCGAGACTCTATCTGTAGCAAGGGTTACGCCGCGATCGCCAACGATGCCGCCAATGAGTTCGCCACCGGCATCCTGGCCTCCACGGTGGCATCGACCGGTGCCCTGGCCGGCATCACCGAAACGGCCAGATTCGACTTTGGCGCGGCACCTCTGCCCACCGGGCCGGGCGGAGCTCCTGGCTGCCCGACCGGTGGGGCGGGGCTGGCGATTCCCGCCAAGCTCTCCGAGGAGCGAAAGCTCAACGCGTTGAAATTCATCGCATTCGTGACCAGCCCGACAAATACCGCCGATTTCAGCCAGCGCACCGGGTATCTGGCGGTGCGAAAGTCCACTGTCAACGACCCAGGCCAACACAAGTATTTAGCAGGCAATCCGCGTGCCCGAGTCGCGGTCAACCAGCTCCAGCACACCCGCTCGCAGGATTACGCGCGTGTTTTCCTGCCTGGCGGTGACCGCATTATCGGCGCCGGCCTGGAATCCATCGGACTCAAGGGAGCCGACGTGACCACAACCTTCACGCAGATCAACAAGCAGCTGCAGGTCATCGTTGACCGCCAGATCACGCGGAAGCTGCCGAGTTAGCCCCATGGCGAGAGTGCGGTATTGCGCGGTCACCCATCGCTACCCCGGTGCCGACGTGCCGGCGGTGGACAACCTGGACCTCGACATCGCCGACGGCGAATTTCTGGTACTCGTCGGCCCTTCTGGTTGCGGCAAGTCCACCATCCTTCGGCTGCTGGCTGGGCTGGAATCCATTGAAAGTGGCCATATCACAATCAACGACGTGGATGTGAAGCACCTCCCGCCGCGAGCGCGCGACGTCGCGATGGTGTTCCAGAACTACGCGCTGTACCCGAATATGACGGTGGCTCAGAACATGGGGTTCGCGCTGCGAAACGCCGGCATGTCGCGGGCAGATACCCGGCAACGGGTGCTCGAAGTCGCCAAGATGCTGGAACTGACGGAGCTGCTTGACCGCAAGCCTTCGAAGCTCTCGGGCGGGCAGCGTCAACGGGTGGCGATGGGACGCGCGATCGTGCGCCGGCCCCAAGTGTTCTGCATGGACGAGCCGCTGTCGAATCTGGACGCCAAGCTGCGGGTGAGCACCCGATCACAGATCTCGGGATTGCAGCGGCGGCTGGGCACCACCACTGTCTACGTCACGCACGATCAAGTGGAGGCGATGACGATGGGCGACCGGGTCGCCGTGCTCAAAGACGGTGTGCTGCAACAGGTTGACACTCCTCGAGCGCTGTACGACAACCCGGTCAACACGTTTGTCGCTACGTTCATCGGGGCGCCGGCGATGAACCTCATCGACGCCACCGTGGCCGACGGCGCCGTGACCTTGCATGACCTGTCGATCCCGGTTCCCCGCCGAGCGGCCGACCAGAATCGCGTGGTGATCGGCATTCGGCCGGAGTCCTGGGATGTGACGTCGGCGGATACGCCGGGATCGTTGACCGTCCAGGTCGAATTGGTGGAGGAGCTCGGTTTCGAATCGTTTGTCTACGCAACCCCCGAGAAGCAGGACGGGTGGTCGTTACGCGCGCAGCGCATCGTGTTCCGCACGGATCGCCGCACCGCGGTAAGGGTGGGTGAATCGTTGTCCATCGTGCCGCACCCGCGCGAAGTGTGCTTCTTCGACAGCCAAACCGAGACCCGCATTCGCTAGCGGCTAACGTACTTGCGTGCGGCCGCGCCGCAGCACGGCCTCGCGATTGGCGGCGATGTCATCACCGGTGGTCCGGTATTGCTTGGCCGACGCGGCTTCGATCCACAGCCCCGCAGCGGTCTGCGACTCGTCGATGCGGTGATAAGACGCCAGCAATGCCCGTACCGCGGCCTGGTTGTTGCCGACGATGGACTCCGCTACCTGGCGCGCGGCGGGCAGCAGGTGCTCGTGCGGCACCACCTCGGTGACCAGGCCGGCCCGCAGCGCATCGGCGGCGGACAGGTAGTCGCCGGTGAGACTCATCCGACGGGCCAGGCCCACGCCGACCTTCTGCGGCAGCCGCACACTCAATCCCCATGTAGGCAGCAGACCCACCCGGGCATGGGTGTCGGCGAATCGCGCGTGCTCGGAGGCGATCATGATGTCGCAGTACAGCGCCAGCTCCAGCCCGCCGGTGACGGCGGCACCATTGATGGCGCCGATTACTGGCTTCGTCATCGGCAGCCACCGCGGCGAGATGTCCGGCAGCGCCGACTGCCCGCCCAGCTCCTTGAGGTCCTGTCCCGCGCAGAACACCGGATCGGTGCCGGTGAGGATGACCACGTCGACGGCGTCGTCGGCCTCGGCGTCGGCCAGGGCGGCGAAAAACCGATCCAGCAGCGCCGCGGACAACGCATTGCGGGCCTTGGGCCGGTTCAGGGTCAGGGTGCGCACCCGTTCGTCGGTGTCGATCAGCAGGATGTCGTCGGTCATGGCATCACCGTAGCCAGCCGCCAGGCCGCCTTATCGTTAAGGCATGTGCCGGAACATCACCGAACTGCGCGGTCTCAAGCCCGCGGCCACAGCCGAGGAGATCGCGGCGGCGGCGCGCCAGTATGTACGCAAGGTCAGCGGGATCACCCACCCGTCGGCGGACAGCGCCGACGCGTTCGAAGCAGCGGTCACCGAGGTCGCCGCGACGACGACGCGGTTGCTCGACGCCCTGCCGCCACGCCGCCAGCCGCCGAAAACCATCCCGCCGTTGCGCCGGCCCAAGGTGGCGGCCCGGCTCGCGGGGGCGAGATGACCCAGACCGCGACGGTGCCCGCGCTCAAGGAGTGGAGTGCGGTTGTGCACGCGCTGCTGGACGGTCGCCAGTGTGTGCTGCTGCGCAAGGGCGGCATTCGTGAGAAGCGGTTCGAGGTGGCGGCCCAGGAATTCCTGCTGTTCCCGACGGTCGCGCACAGCCACACCGAACGGGTCCGACCCGAACACCGGGACCTGCTGGCCGCGGCGTCCGTCGACAGCACCGACGAGCATGTGTTGGTGCGTGCAGCGGCGAAAGTCGTTGCGGCACTGCCGGTTAACCGCCCCGACAACCTAGAGGCGATCGAGGATCTGCATATCTGGACCGCCGATTCGGTGCGCGCCGATCGGCTCGACTTCCGGCCCAAGCACCGGCTGGCGGTATTGGTCATCCAGGCCATGCCGTTAGTCGAGCCGGTGTGGGTGACCCGCACTCCGGAGTACGCGGGCTGCACTAGCTGGGTGCAGCTGCCGGTGACGCCGAGGTTGGCGGCACCCGTGCACGACGACGCGACGCTAAGCCAGGTCGCCGCCCGGGTCCGCGACGCGGTCGGATGACGGGGCAGGGGAGCCGGCCGGAAGCCGCAGCCGGGAAGTGCCGAAATGCACCACATGGGTGGCCGGCTTCAGCTGCACGCCGGTCACCGGCGGTTCACCGGTCCCGAGGTTGCGCGCGTAGCGGGGATGACAGCCGCCGGCGACGAGAAGGCGAATACGCGACGCGGCGCTGAATCGGTGGGCGATGGCATCGAGTTCGACGCTGACCGTGTCCGGCGCGTCGGACAGGCGCCGGTAGCCGTCGCTGACGTTTTGGGACCGGCCATTGGCGTCGACCTCGCTCACCCGGACGAACACGTCGACATGGGGGTTGTCGGAGGTGTGCGCCAGCTCGACGACGGGGTTGCCGTGCACGCACAGATCGTCGGTGAGAACACCGCTGGTGAAGCTGAGCACGTCGCCCCGCCGGGCGAGCCGTGTGTCGTCGCGGTAACCGCCTTCCGGGGACAGCATCCGACCGCCGATGGTGGGTGTCGGGTCGGCGGGGTCATACCGGAACGTCGCGGGCGGCGATGTCGCCGGTGGCGGAGTCGGAGCCAGCTCACCGCCGGGCTGCAGGTACAGCACGCGTTCGGTGGTCGACGGCGGCCAATCAGGCAGCTCCCGCCAGCCCTGGCCGGTGACGAAAACTCGGACTGTGCTCGGCCGCCGCGGACCGGGCGCACCGCGCAGGTAGGTGTCCAGCCAGTCCAGTGATTCCCGGGTGATGGTGCGGAGCCCCTTGGTGAGCAGCTGGGTGTGTGTCCAGGGCCCGACCGTCAGCGCCACGTCGACGCCCCGGTCGTGCAGATGTCGATACTGCTCGAGCGTCTGCCCGAGGAACAGGTCCTGCAAGCCGGTGACGAGCAGCACCGGAACCTGCACTCGGTCCAGCGCGGCGGCAAAACGCAGCGGCTCCCAGAACGGATCGTCGGGGTCGGGGTGTTCGAGCCACGACTCGTACCACTGCGCGCGGTCGCCAAGCAGCGCCCGGCCCGCAGCACCCATCGGCAACTCACCGGCTGCGCGTGCGACCTTCCGCCGGGCCAGCAACTGGCGGATACCGGTCCGGATCCGCCCGGGGTCTTCCTGGCGGGCGACCAGATCACTCCAGCCCAGCAAGTCCTGGACCGTGAACGAGCCGGTACCCCACGTGGAGGCGCTGAAATCGTGCGGGCCTGCGGTGATGACGGCCGCGGCCAGTTCCGGCGGTGGATCGACCAGCAGCGCCCACTGGGTGAGGCCCAGGTACGAGATTCCGATTGTGCCGAACCGGCCGGTGAACCAGGGCTGCTGTCTCAGCCACGCCACGGTGTCGGCGCCGTCGGCAGCCTCGTGGATCATCGGCTTGAAGACTCCACCGGAGCGGAAGGTTCCACGCACACTCTGCACGACCACGTGGTAGCCGCGGGCGGCGTAGATCGCGGCGAAGACCAGCGAGAACGGAAACCCGCGGCCGTAGGGTCCGCGGACCAGCAGGGTGCCGGCGCGCTCGGTGGCCTGGGTCGGCGCGTAGTGGTCAGCCAGCAGCTCGATTCCATCGCGCATCGGGACCCTGACGCGGCTCACCGTGTAACTGGTGGTTGCCGGGCGCAGGCCTAACAGCCCGCCGAGGGCACGGCCGCCGACTCGCCTGGTCAGAGTGCGCAGCTTGGTGCGCACGGGTCGGGCGGATGTGATAATCACGGACTCAGGTTATGGGACCTGTTCTAGTTGCGTGCGCCGGCCGGAGGGCGGCAGCTGCCGACGCTAGGTCGCTAGGGTAGGTAGTCGTGGCAGCAGGCGTGGGACAGCCGACTCTCTGGGCGATCTCCGACCTGCACATCGGCCACATCGGTAACAAGTCGGTCACCGAATCGCTGCGCCCGTCGTCGCCGGAGGATTGGCTGATCGTCGCCGGTGACGTCGCCGAACGCATCGACGACATCCGCTGGTCGCTGGATCTGCTGCGCCGGCGGTTCGCCAAGGTGATCTGGGTGCCCGGCAACCACGAACTGTGGACCACCGGCCGGGACCCGACGCAGATTTTCGGCCGCGCGCGCTACGACTACCTGGTCAACATGTGTGACGAGATGGGCATCGTCACGCCCGAGCACCCCTTCCCGGTGTGGACCGAGCGGGGCGGCCCGGCCATCATCGTGCCGATGTTTTTGCTCTACGACTACACCTTCTTGCCGCAGGGGGCGACCAGCAAAGCCGAGGGGCTGGCGATCGCGCGGGAACGCAACGTGGTGGCCACCGACGAGTTCGTGCTATCGCCGGAGCCGTACGCCACCCGGGAGGCCTGGTGTCGCGACCGGATCGCCAGGACCCGCGCCCGGCTCGAAGAGGTCGACTGGATGACACCGACCGTGCTCGTCAACCACTTCCCGCTGGTGCGCGACCCCTGTGACGCGCTGTTCTACCCGGAGTTCTCGCTGTGGTGCGGGACCAGCGAGACCGCCGCCTGGCATACCCGCTACAACGCCGTCTGCTCGGTCTACGGGCACCTGCACATTCCGCGCACCACCTGGCATGACGGGGTGCGCTTCGAAGAGGTGTCGGTGGGGTATCCGCGGGAATGGCGGCGGCGCAAGCCGTACAGCTGGTTACGGCAGGTGCTGCCGGATCCGCAGTACGCGCCTGGCTATCTCAACGAGTTCGGCGGTCATTTCGTGATCACCCCCGAGATGCGGGCACAGGCTGAGCAGTTCCGGGAACGGTTGCGCCAGCGGCAGTCCCGATGACGGTAAGCACGCTGATGTCGTCGGTGCTGCCCGACGACCCCGACAACCTGGCGTACACCGAGCTGTACTCGGATCCGCCGGGTCTGACGCCGCTGCCTGAAGAGGAGCCACTGATCGCCCGCTCGGTGGCTAAGCGGCGCAACGAATTCATCACCGTTCGCTACTGCGCACGGATCGCGCTGGGCCAGCTGGGGTTGCCGCCGGTGCCGATCCTCAAGGGCGACAAGGGCGAACCGTGCTGGCCCGATGGCGTGGTGGGCAGCCTCACGCACTGTACGGGTTACCGCGGTGCCGTGGTGGGCCGCAGTGTCGCGGTGCGCTCGGTCGGTGTGGACGCCGAACCGCATGACGTGCTGCCGCACGGTGTGCTGGACGCGATCAGCCTGCCGGCCGAACGACGGGAGATCAAGGACCTGCCGAGAGGGCTGCACTGGGACCGAATCCTGTTCTGCGCCAAGGAAGCAACGTATAAAGCGTGGTTCCCGGTGACCAAAAGGTGGCTCGGTTTTGAAGACGCGCACATCACCTTCAACGTCGATGCCTCCGGATCGGTCGGCGGTTTTGTCTCTCGGATCCTGGTCGACGGCTCCGCGCCGTCGGGTCCGCCGCTCACGGCGTTGACCGGGCGGTGGTCGGTCGCCCGCGACCTGGTGCTGACGGCGATCATGCTATGAACGCCGGCCCGACAGGCCCGGGCATCGTCATCGTCGACAAACCGGCCGGAATGACCAGCCACGACGTGGTGGCGAGCTGCCGACGGATCTTCAGAACCCGCAGGGTGGGACACGCCGGGACGCTGGACCCAATGGCCACCGGTGTGCTGGTGATCGGTGTCGACCGCGCCACCAAAATCCTCGGCCTGCTGACCGCGGCTTCCAAGTCGTATTCCGCGACCATCCGCCTCGGCCAGTCCACCTCGACCGAGGACGCTGAAGGCGAAGTGCTGCACCAAGTTTCGGCTGAGCATCTGACGGACGCGGCGATCGCCGAGGCGATCGCCGGGCTGCGCGGCGACATCACACAAGTGCCGTCGGCGGTCAGCGCGGTCAAAGTCGGCGGTCGCCGCGCCTACCGGCTGGCCCGTGAAGGCCATACCGTCGAGCTGGAAGCCCGGCCGGTGCGCATCGACCGGTTCGAGATGCTGGCCGCCCGGCACCACGACCAGCTGGTCGACGTCGACGTCGAGGTGGATTGCTCGTCGGGAACCTACATCCGGGCGCTGGCCCGTGACCTCGGTGACGTGCTCGAGGTTGGCGGGCATCTGACAGCGCTGCGGCGTACCCGGGTCGGCCGGTTCGGGCTGGAGCACGCGCGGTCGCTTGATGACCTGGCCGAGCATCCACGGCTGAGCCACACCCTCGACGAGGCCTGCCTGCTGGTGTTTCCGCGCCGCGACCTCACTGCAGAGGAAGCCGAGGCCGCCGGCAACGGCCAGCCACTTTCGCCGGCCGGTATCGACGGCATCTACGCCGCCACCACCGCCGACGGCCGGGTGATCGCGCTGCTGCGCGACGACGGTCCGCGGACGAGGTCGGTGGTCGTGGTGCGACCGGCCACCCTCTAGTTGAATTCGCTAATCGGGTGGCGGGCTCCGCCGGTAGCCTGGCCGGTGTTGGCAACCATGTCTTGCCGACAGGCGGCCCACGTTCGCTGGAGGAGGCGATGCCAAACAGGGTCTACGTCGTCGGTGTTGGCATGACGAAGTTCGAGAAGCCGGGCCGCCGCGAGGGTTGGGATTACCCCGATATGGCGAGGGAGTCGGGGAGCAAGGCGCTGCAGGATGCGGGCATCGACTACCGCGAGGTTGAGCAGGGCTACGTCGGATATGTCTACGGCGAGTCGACGTCGGGGCAGCGGGCGCTCTACGAACTGGGCATGACCGGCATCCCGATCGTCAACGTGAACAACAACTGCTCGACCGGCTCGACCGCGCTTTTCCTTGCGGCGCAAGCGATTCGGGGTGGGTTGGCAGACTGCGCGATGGCTCTGGGGTTTGAGAAGATGAAACCGGGATCGCTGGGGACCTCATACGATGACCGCACACAGCCGATGGACAAGCATGTCCAGGCGATGGCCGAGATCTCCGAGGTGGCGTTTCCGGCGGCGCCGTGGATGTTCGGGGCCGCCGGCCGCGAACACATGAAGCAATACGGCACCACCGCGGAGCATTTCGCCAAGATCGGCTACAAGAATCACAAGCACTCGGTCAACAACCCGTACGCGCAGTTCCAGGAGTTCTACACCCTCGACGACATCCTGGCTTCGCGGATGATCTACGACCCGCTCACCAAACTGCAGTGCTCACCGACATCAGACGGGTCGGGCGCGGCGATCCTGGGCTCCGAGGCGTTCGTCGACAAGCACGGGCTGGCGGGCCAAGCGGTGGAGATCGTCGGGCAGGCGATGACGACCGACTTCGCGTCGACGTTTGACGGCACCGCCAAGAACCTCATCGGCTACGACATGAATGTCCAAGCGGCACAACGGGTCTATGAGCAGTCCGGGCTCGGGCCGACGGACTTCCAGGTGATCGAGTTGCATGACTGCTTTTCAGCCAACGAGCTGCTGCTATATGAGGCTCTCGGCCTGTGCGGCGAGGGTGAGGCGCCCAAGCTGATCGATGCCGGCGACACCACCTATGGCGGCCGTTGGGTGGTCAACCCGTCCGGTGGGCTGATCTCCAAGGGCCACCCACTGGGAGCTACGGGCCTGGCGCAGTGCGCCGAACTGACCTGGCAGCTGCGCGGCGGGGCCGACAAGCGGCAAGTCGACGGCGTGACTGCGGCGTTGCAGCACAACATCGGGCTTGGTGGGGCCGCCGTCGTCACCGCCTACCAGCGGGCCGAACGATAAAGAACCAAAGCGGAACCGCCAGCGACGCGTCGCGCCGACCCCCGCTGCTAGCAGGCCACCACCCAGATCGCTCGGGCGGCGGGGCTTCCCAGGTCGACGGTGCTGTGGGTGCCGTCGGCTGACTCGATCGCCACCGACATCATGCCGGCGAACTCACGCCGGGTCAGGACCTTCAGCCGCGAGTCCAGGTTGATACCGACGCTGTCGAAATACCGCAGCATCTCCGGATCGGCGTCGGAGATGCGGGCCACCGTCCCGGTGTCTCCATCGCCGCAGGCCCACAGCTGACGCGCCGGCGGTGTGGGCACCTGTCCGTCGGAGGCCGGGATCGGGTCTCCGTGCGGGTCGCGTTGCGGGAAGCCCAGCTTCGCGTCGATGCGTGCCACCAGTCGGTCGGATACCGCGTGTTCGAGCACCTCGGCCTCGTCGTGCACCTCGTCCCAGCTGTAACCGAGCTCGTTGACCAGGAAGGTCTCCAGCAGTCGGTGCCGGCGCACCATCGCCAGCGCCGCGCGACGCCCGGATTCGGTCAACGTCACCGCGCCGTACTTCTCGTGGTCGACCAGGCCCTGCTCGGCGAGTTTGCGAATGGACTCGGATGCGGTGCTGGCCGACACCCCGATCTTCTCGGCCAGCATTTTGGTGCTGACTCTTTCCAACGACCACTCCTGAGCGGTCCAAATGACCTTCAGATAATCCTGGGCAACAGCGGTGAGACCGGGCTCGTCGTCAGAGCTCACAACCGGAAGTTTAGGCAACCGTCACCTGATCTGGGACACCGCGCGGCGATGATCTGGGCCGTGTAACGGCCCGAGGTGGGGGCACTTCCCGCGTGCGGGGGCGAGCCGCGCAATTGAATCTCGCACCGCCGTGGGCCGCGGCGCGCCGTAGGCTTGCGGTTGTGCGGCGGTGGCGGGGACAAGACGAGATCCCCACTGACTGGGGCAGATGTGTGCTCACGATCGGGGTGTTCGACGGGGTGCATCGCGGACACGCCGAACTGATTGCGCATGCGGTGAAGGCCAGCCGGACCCGCGGCGTGCCGACGGTGATGATGACCTTCGACCCGCACCCGATGGAGGTGGTCTTTCCTGGCAGCCACCCGGCGCAGCTGACGACGCTGGCCCGCCGTGCCGAGCTGGCCGAGGAGCTCGGCATCGACGTGTTCCTAGTGATGCCGTTCACCACCGATTTCATGAGGCTGACACCGGAGCGCTACATCCACGAGCTGCTGGTCGAACGCCTGCATGTGGTGGAGCTCGTGGTGGGGGAGAACTTCACCTTCGGCAAAAAGGCGGCCGGCAGCGTGGATACGCTGCGCCGGGCCGGCGAACGGTTCGGGTTCGCGGTGGAATCGATGTCACTGGTGTCGGAGCGGCATGACAGCGAGATCGTGACGTTCTCCGCGACCTACATCCGGTCCTGTGTGGACGCGGGCGACGTGGTGGCGGCCACTGAGGCGCTGGGTCGCCCACACCGCGTCGAGGGCGTCGTGGTCCGCGGCGACGGGCGGGGCACCGAGTTGGGGTTCCCCACCGCCAACGTGGCGCCGCCGATGTATTCGGCCATCCCGGCCGACGGCATCTACGCCGCCTGGTTCACCGTGCTGGGGCACGGTCCGGTGACGGGCACCGTGGTTCCGGGCGAGCGCTACCAGGCCGCCGTATCCGTCGGCACCAACCCGACCTTCTCCGGACGCACCCGCACCGTCGAGGCGTTCGTGCTCGACACCACCGCCGACCTCTACGGGCAGCATGTGGCACTGGACTTCGTCGCGCGCATCCGCGGGCAGCGGAAGTTCGAATCGGTGGACGAGCTCATCGCCGCGATGGGCACCGACACCGACCGGGCGCGCGCCCTGCTCTCGGCCGGGTGACCGGCCCGGCGACGATGCGGGCCGCGCGGGGGTACCCCAGCTTGCGAGGGGACGGCCTGAGGAGCCGGCAATCAGACACCGCCCGGCTGTGCGGAGCATTCGCTGCTAGACTTCCCGGCGACATGGCGCGTGCTGCGGTTCGCGGCGGCCGCACCTGACCGATCATGATCGCGGACCAATTGATGGAGATATCTCGTGGCGCTGACAGCCGAGCAGAAAAAGGAAATCCTGAGCACCTACGGCCTGCATGAGACCGACACCGGATCCCCGGAGGCGCAGGTCGCGCTGCTGACTAAGCGGATCGCGGACCTCACCGAGCACCTGAAGGTGCACAAGCATGACCATCATTCACGGCGGGGGTTGCTGCTGTTGGTGGGACGACGGCGTCGCCTGCTCAAGTATGTGGCCCAGATCGATGTGGAGCGTTACCGCTCACTCATCGAGCGGCTGGGTCTGCGCCGCTGACACGGCGCCGCGGCTTACCGGCCAGCGGCGATTCGCGATCTGCGTCGAGGATGTCGCATAGCCGAGCAACCGGGTCTAGCCAAGAACGGCCAGGTGGGCGTGTAGAGTAGTGACGTTCTGGGCCAGATCGGCCCGAGCAGTGGTGCGGTTCGCGCAGATCCGCGCGCACCGTTCCAGCGAGTCACAACGGGACAACGAACGAGAAAGGTCAAGTCTGTATCGGCCGGTCTTCGGTAGTGGCTGCCGGGCTCCCCGGGATTCGGGGTAGGTCGGCCGCTTCGATCGACGGCCGGAGCCGCATCCAGGCTCTGGCTCGCCGGGGCTCTTGGGGGCCCTGGCGGGCTCGGCGAGTTGTCCTGGAACCCTCGGGGTTATGCGTGGCGACGCAAAATAGCTGAATAAACCCAGAGAGGCCGTACGGGCGTCCATGTCTACAGCTGAAATTGACGAAGGCGTGTTCGAGTCGACCGCCGTGATCGACAACGGGAGCTTCGGCACCCGCACCATCCGTTTTGAGACCGGCCGGTTGGCCGCACAGGCCGCCGGCTCCGTCGTCGCCTACCTGAACGACGAGAACATGTTGCTCTCGGCGACCACCGTCGGCAGGAACCCTAAGGACCAGTTCGACTTCTTCCCGCTGACGGTCGACGTCGAGGAGCGGATGTATGCGGCCGGCCGCATCCCGGGGTCGTTCTTCCGTCGTGAGGGTCGGCCGTCCACCGATGCGATCCTCACCTGCCGGCTCATCGACCGTCCGCTGCGCCCGTCGTTCGTCGACGGCCTGCGCAACGAAATCCAGATCGTGGTGACGATCCTGAGCCTGGATCCCAACGACCTCTACGACGTGCTGGCGATCAATGCGGCGTCCGCCTCCACCCAGCTGGCCGGGCTGCCGTTCTCGGGCCCCGTCGGCGGCGTCCGGGTGGCGCTGGTCGACGGTGCCTGGGTCGCGTTCCCGACGGTCGAGCAGATCGAGCGGGCGGTGTTCGACATGGTGGTGGCCGGCCGGGTCGTCGGCAGCAGCGACGGCGAACCCGACGTGGCCATCATGATGGTCGAGGCCGAGGCCACCGAGAACGTCATCGAACTCATCGACGGCGGTGCCCAGGCGCCGACGGAAAGCGTTGTGGCCCAAGGGTTGGAGGCCGCCAAGCCGTTCATCGCCACGCTGTGCGCCGCGCAGCAGGAACTCGCCGACGCCGCCGCCAAACCCACCAGCGAATACCCGGTGTTCCCCGATTACGGCGACGACGTGTACTACTCGGTGGCCTCGGTGGCCACTGAGGGCCTGGCCGCCGCCCTGACCATTCCGGGCAAGACCGAACGCAATCAGCGCACCGACGAGATCAAAGCCGAGGTGCTCGCGCGGCTCGCCGACACCTACGCCGGCCGTGAGAAGGAGGTCAGCGCGGCGTTTCGCGCGCTGACCAAGAAACTGGTGCGGCAGCGCATCCTGACCGACCATTTCCGCATCGACGGCCGGGGCGTCACCGACATCCGCGCGCTGTCGGCCGAGGTGGCCGTCGTGCCGCGGGCGCACGGCAGCGCGTTGTTCGAGCGCGGCGAGACGCAGATCCTCGGTGTGACCACGCTCGACATGATCAAGATGGCCCAGCAGATCGACTCGCTGGGACCGGAAACCACCAAGCGGTATATGCACCACTACAATTTTCCGCCGTTCTCCACCGGCGAAACCGGCCGGATCGGCTCACCTAAGCGCCGCGAGATCGGCCACGGCGCGCTGGCGGAACGGGCGCTGGTGCCGGTGCTGCCCAGCCTCGAGGAGTTCCCGTACGCCATCCGCCAGGTGTCCGAAGCTCTGGGCTCCAACGGCTCCACGTCGATGGGGTCGGTGTGCGCGTCCACGCTGGCGCTGCTCAACGCCGGGGTGCCGCTCAAGGCGCCGGTGGCCGGCATCGCGATGGGTCTGGTCTCCGACGACGTCGAGCTTCCTGACGGCGGCACCGAGCACCGTTTCGTCACGCTGACTGACATCCTGGGCGCCGAAGACGCGTTCGGCGATATGGACTTCAAGGTCGCCGGCACCAAGGACTTCGTCACCGCGCTGCAGCTAGATACCAAGCTCGACGGGATTCCGTCGCAGGTGCTGGCCGGTGCGCTCGCCCAGGCCCGCGACGCCCGGCTCGCCATCTTGGAGGTGATGGCCGAGGCCATCGATCGTCCCGACGAGATGAGCCCGTACGCCCCGCGGGTCACCACCATCAAGGTGCCGGTGGACAAGATCGGCGAGGTCATCGGGCCCAAGGGCAAGATCATCAACGCGATCACCGAGGAGACCGGCGCGCAGATCTCCATCGAGGACGACGGCACCGTGTTCGTCGGCGCCACCGACGGCCAGTCGGCTCAGGCCGCGATCGACCGGATCAACGCCATCGCCAACCCGCAACTGCCTAAGGTCGGGGAGCGGTTCCTGGGGACCGTCGTTAAGACCACCGAGTTCGGAGCGTTCGTGTCGTTGCTGCCCGGTCGTGACGGCCTGGTGCACATCTCCAAGCTCGGCAAGGGTAAGCGCATCGCGAAGGTCGAGGACGTCGTCAACGTCGGCGACAAGCTGCGGGTGGAGATCGCCGACATCGACAAACGGGGCAAGATCTCGTTGGTCCCGCTTTCTGACGAGGAATCTGCCGCCGCCGTGGCAACTACTGCCGATTCCTCGGCTCCTCAGGGGGCCGCTGATCGTCCCGCATCGTCGCCGAGCTCAGCCGGTTCGGGGGGCGCGACAGCCGATGCCGCCACGGCCAGCAGTTAAGTCGAGGGCGCTGCGACGCGGCCAGCACAGCGTCGAGCCGTCGGCTGCCATGCGTCGCACCACCCTGCCGGGCGGCCTGCGCGTGGTCACTGAGTACCTACCCGCGGTGCACTCCGCGTCAGTAGGGGTCTGGGTCGGTGTCGGCTCGCGCGACGAGGGTGCCACAGTGGCCGGGGCCGCGCACTTCCTGGAGCATTTGCTTTTCAAGGCGACCCCCAGCCGCACGGCCGTGGACATCGCACAGGCAATGGACGCCGTCGGCGGTGAGCTGAACGCGTTCACCGCCAAGGAGCACACTTGCTACTACGCGCATGTGCTCGACAGCGATCTGGGGCTGGCCGTCGACCTGGTCGCCGATGTGGTGCTCAACGGTCGCTGCGGAGCCGCCGACGTCGAGCTGGAACGCGACGTTGTCCTCGAGGAGATCGCGATGCGCGACGACGATCCCGAGGACACACTGGCCGACATGTTCCTGGCGGCGCTGTTCGGTGACCACCCGGTGGGCCGTCCCGTGATCGGCAGCGTGCAATCAGTCTCGGCGATGACGCGCGCTCAGCTGCACTCGTTTCACTTGCGGCGCTACACGCCCGAGCGGATGGTCGTCGCGGTGGCCGGCAACGTCGACCATGACGAGGTGGTCTTGCTGGTGCGCGAGCACTTCGGGCGGCGATTGATCCGGGGGCGGCGGCCCGCGGCGCCGCGCAAGGGTACTGGACGGGTGCGCGGCCACCCGCGCTTGACGGTGGTCAACCGGGAGGCCGACCAGACGCACATGTCCTTGGGTGTACGTACGCCCGGGCGGCACTGGGAGCATCGCTGGGCGCTCTCGGTGCTGCACACCGCGCTGGGCGGCGGCTTAAGTTCGCGGCTGTTCCAAGAGGTTCGCGAGTCCCGCGGGCTGGCGTACTCCGTCTACTCGTCACTGGACATCTTCGCCGACAGCGGTGCGCTGTCGGTGTATGCAGCGTGTCTGCCCGAGCGTTTCGCCGACGTGATGCAGGTGACCACCGAGGTGCTCGATTCGGTGGCGCGCGACGGAATCACCGAGGCGGAATGCCGGATCGCCAAGGGTTCGTTGCGTGGCGGGTTGGTACTCGGTCTGGAAGACTCCAGTTCACGGATGAACCGCATAGGCCGCAGCGAACTGAATTACGGCGAGCATCGCAGTATCGAGTGCACGTTGCAGCAGATCGACGAGGTCACTGTGGACGAGGTCAACGCAGTGGCTCGCAGGCTGCTGAGCAAGCGCTGCGGCGCTGCTGTTCTCGGCCCACATCAGTCGAAACGGTCTTTGCCACAACAACTTCGGGAGTTAGTACAGTAGCGCGATGGTATTGGGCTTCTGGGATCTCGCGGTGCCCGTGGTGGGTGCGCCGATGGCGGGTGGCCCGAGTACGCCGGCGCTGGCGGCAGCGGTGTCGAACGCGGGCGGCCTTGGCTTCATCGCCGGCGGGTACGTGAGCGCGGAGCGCTTCGCCGACGACATCGCAGCAGCGCGCGCCGCCACCACGGGCCCGATTGGGGCAAACCTGTTTGTGCCCCAGCCCAGCGTCGCCGACTACGTGCAGTTGGACCACTACGCAGAGGCACTCGATGAGATTGCCGAGCACTACGACGTCGAGGTCGGTCGACCCCGTTTCGGTGACAACGACGGCTGGACGCACAAGCTCGAGGTGGCGGCCGATCTTCGGCCTGAGGTGGTCTCGTTCACCTTCGGCGCCCCGTCACCGGATGTCTTGCGGTGGTTCGGCGCGCTGGGAATCCTGCTGCTGATCACGGTGACATCGGCCTACGAGGCCGGCGTGGCCGTCGCCGCGGGTGCCGACGCCCTGGTGGTCCAGGGCCCGGGCGCCGGGGGGCACCGCGGCACGTTCGCGCCGGACATGAAGGCCGGGAGCGAGTCGCTGGGCGAACTACTGGACCGGATCAGCAGCGCGCACGATGTTCCGCTCATCGCGGCCGGCGGCTTGGGTACCGCCGAGGACGTCGCCGGCGTATTGCGCAGGGGAGCGGTGGCCGCCCAGGTCGGCACCGCGCTACTGCTCAGCGACGAGGCCGGTACCAACTCCGCACACCGCACCGCGCTGCAGAACCCGTACTTCAGCAACACCCTGGTCACCCGGGCGTTCTCGGGCCGTTATGCGCGGGGTCTGGAAAACGACTTCACGCGGCTGCTCGACGACGTTGCGCCGCTGGGTTACCCGGAGGTCAATCAGATGACGGCGCCGATCAGGGCCGCCGCAGTCGCGGCGGATGATCCGCACGGGACGAATCTGTGGGCCGGCACGGCATACCGGGCGGCGCGCACTGGGCCGGCGGTGGATATCGTCAAGAAGCTTGGGGAATCCCGCTAGCGCGCTCTGCGTAACGCCAGTGCGAAAAGCCAGGTTTCCCGTGATTTTAGGCCCGCGGAATCAGGCCAGCACGCGCGCGGGGTCGGTGAACGGCAAACCTAGATCGTTAGCCACCTGCTCGGACAGCAGCGCACCGTCATGCGTCGAAAGTCCTTTGGCCAGTGCGGGATCCGACCGGCAGGCCGCTTGCCAGCCATAGTCCGCGAGCTTGAGCACATACGGCATGGTCGCGTTGGTCAACGCGAACGTGGACGTCCTGGGCACCGAGCTGGGCATGTTGGTCACGCAGTAGAACAGTGTGTCATGCACGGCGAAGGTCGGGCGATCGTGCGTGGTCGGACGGGAGTCTTCGAAGCAGCCGCCCTGGTCGATGGCGATATCCACCAGCACTGCACCGGGTTTCATCTGCGCGACAAGCGAATTCGAGATCACCTTGGGCGCCCTGGCGCCGGGCACCAGGACCGCTCCGATCACGAGGTCGGCGCGTTTGACGGCATCTTCGAGCTCATAGGCCGACGAGTAGCGAGTGCGGACCCGGCCGCCGAACTCCGCGTCAAGTTCCCGCAGTCTGTTGATGTTGAGGTCGAGAACCGTGACAGCCGCCCCCATACCGCTGGCGACTCGGGCGGCGTTGTGGCCTGCGGTGCCGCCACCGATCACCACGACGTCGGCCGGGTCGACACCGGGCACCCCGCCCATCAGCACACCGCGGCCGCCCTGGGTCCGCATCAGGTGATAGGCGCCGACCTGAGCGGACAGGCGCCCGGCGACCTCGCTCATCGACGCCAGCAGCGGCAGCGCGCCATCGGCGGTCTGCACGGTCTCATAGGCGATTGCCGTTGTGCCCGCGGCCAACAGCGCCTCGGTGCAGGAGTGCGAAGCGGCCAGGTGAAGGAAAGTGAACAAGACCTGCCCGCGCCGCAAACGGCAGTACTCAGCCGGGGTCGGTTCCTTGACCTTGAGCAACAGGTCGGCCTCGGCCCAGACTTCTTCGGCGGTGCTGATCAGTTGGGCGCCCGCCGCTTTGAAATCCCCGTCGGCGATCGCCGAGCCCTCGCCGGCCCCGGCCTGGATCAGCACCCCGTGGCCACGGCGGGTCAGTTCGGCGGTGCCAGCCGGCGTGATGGCCACCCGGAATTCGTTGTTTTTGGTCTCGGTCGGAATCCCGACACGCATCTTTGCTCCTGTCAGGACCTCGCTCTTAGCAGATCCACCTCAAGTGTGAAGATAGTTCGATATGTCTGCAATCTTGCTGATGATAATTCGATAGAATCGTAATATGCCTGCTAAGTCGAGAGATGCGGTGGTTCGTCAGGGCGACTCACCGAAGGATGTTCGACCTGCTGATCTTAATGACGTGGACCGCAGAATCCTGAGTTTGCTGCACGACGATGCCCGAATCACCAACAGCGAGTTGGCTGAGAGAGTTGGCATCGCGCCGTCGACCTGTCACGGCCGTGTTCGGCGGCTGCTGGACCTCGGTGTCATCCGCGGGTTCTACACCGACATCGACCCGGTGGCGATCGGATTGCCGCTGCAGGCGATGATCGCGGTCAATCTGCAGTCCAATGCCCGTGGGAAGATCCGCAGCTTCATCCAGCAGATCCGTCGCAGGCGGCAGGTGATGGATGTCTATTTCCTCGCCGGCGCCGACGATTTCATCCTGCACGTGGCCGCCCGCGACACCGAGGACCTGCGTTCGTTCGTGGTAGAGAACCTCAATGCCGACGCCGATGTCGCGGGCACCCAGACGTCACTGATCTTCGAGCATCTGCGCGGGGCGGCGCCGATCTAGACAGCCACACCGGGTCTGATCGTTACGAAACCATCCGGTCTTAGTTGTGCTTGCGCGAGCCCGTTATGACATAGACTATCAGTTGGATGTAACTGTCATAACGCCGCCTAAATGGAGTCGAGAGATGTCGCGACCTGTGCTGATTGTTGGTGCTGGAGTCGGCGGTCTTGCTGCATCGACGTTGCTCGCTCACCACGGCGTCGGCTCGCTGCTCGTCGAGAAACGCCGTGAGATCTTCGTTTACCCGAAGGCTCGCAACCTCACCCTTCGCAGCCTGGAGATACTGCGCCGTGCTGGCGTGGGGTCTGCTGTCGACGCGGCCGCCGAGCACATCAGCAACATGGTGAGCAAGCCCACCCTCAGCAGCGCCGAGGAGACGACGGTGTTCGCTACCGACTTCTTCCCCAGCACAGAGGGGCTCAGTCCGGAGCCATTCGGAAGATACTGTCCGCAGAGCAAATTGGAACCAATACTGCTGGCCGAAACCCGGCGGCTCGGTAGCGACGTACGCTACGGCACGGACCTGGTGTCGTTCAGTCAAGACGACAGCGGCATTGTTGCGACTATCAAGGATCTCGACAGCGGTGCGCTATCGGAGGTGCAGGCTGACTACCTGCTGGCCGCCGACGGCACCCACAGCCCGATTCGGCGGCAGCTGGGTATCAGCATAACGGGTTTCGGCCAACTGCCGATCTTCGTCGTCTTCATCTACTTCCGGGCGCCGTGGCGGCAATTCGTCCCCGACCTCGGTGACGGCGACGGCGTCCAGATCGAAAACCCGACGTGACCGGGATCTTCGTTGTAGCCCAGGGCGACCTGGGCGTGTTTATGACCACCTACTTTCCCAGTCAGGGAGAGACCGTCGATCTGTTCACGCCCGAACGCTGTCGCGAGATGGTGCTCAAAGCCATTGGCGCGCCGGTCGATGTCGACGTCATCGACGTCGCGCCGTGGCAACCCTACGAGCAGGTGGCTGACCAGTTCCGCTGCGGGCGGGTGTTCCTAATCGGCGACGCGGCGCACACCATGCCACCATTCAAGGGCGGAGGGGCCAACAGCGCCATCGCGAGCGCGCAAAACCTGACATGGAAACTGGCTGCCGTGCTGAACGGGACAGCGGCTCCTGAACTCCTCGACACTCATGACGCCGAGCGGCATCCCGTCGCACGTTTCTCGGCGCGCCAGTCACTCACCGGACCGGGCGTCGCGTTTCTTCCCTTGGAAGACAATCGCCCAACACTGCCCGCCGACGAAGAGCGGCCGCTCTTCTACATGATCGCCGGATACAAATACCGCTCCGCTGCGATCGTGACCGACGAGGCGGCACCACCCGATCCCGATGTGGTGCAGTTGGTGGACAGCGAGGAACTCCACGGAGAACCTGGGACCCGAGTGCCTCACACATGGGTGCAACGCGGCGGTGAGCGCATCTCCACTCTTGATCTGCTGGGCAACGGATTCACGCTGTTCACTGGTTCAGCCGGAGCTCCGTGGGTCAGCGCCGCTGACGCGGTGTCGGCATCCCTCGACGTCACGATCGACGTCGCTCAGATCGGCCCCGACGCAGACATCCGAGACACCGAGGGTCGGTGGGCACAACTCACCCGGCTGGCGCCCGATGCGGCGCTGCTCGTGCGTCCGGACGATTTCGTTGCTTGGCGAGCAGAGACTCTCCCCGAATCACCGGAGGAAAAACTTCATCAGGTGCTGGGCCAGATCCTCGCATGACACTAAAAGGTTATCGGCCTGCGACGCACTAAGATTCACGTGCGGCGGCCGAGCAGCAGCGCGCCCGCCAGAAGGCCGACGCCGCCTATCGGCCTCGTAACTACACCCCGCAAGCCACCGCTAAGGCGATTGTCAAGGCCGTCAAGACCGGCCCGGCGGTGTTGCCGATCGCGGTCGAGTCCAGGGTCGGCTATGCGTTGCGCCGCATCAGTCCCTCGCTGGTTCGCCTGTTCGCGCGGTCCGACATCCGGCAGACATAGGTAGATCTGATGTGGCGCTGGTCTGCGTCTCGCGGGCGAAAAGCGATCGCGTGGTCGTCGACGCCTGATTGACAGTCAGTCTCCCTGCTCGTCGTCGACGAAGAGGCGTTCTGGGTGGTGGTAGTCGTTCGTTCCAGCCTGACGGTCACCGGCAACCCGTTGTGCACACCGAGTTTCGGATCACCCAACTGGCCGCGAACCAACGCGTTGAGCGCGTCATGTTGACGCTGGGCATGGCTACGCAGATCCATGCTCGCCCACATCTTCGGCGGGTGCGCCATTGACGCACGGGGTTTGATCGTCGGGGTTGCACATCCCGGGTGCGGCAAACCGCGCAAACCACGCATCGAGGTTGGCGCGCAGCTCCGGAAAGGCGATCAGCCTGCCCACGCTCATCCCAGCAGGGCGCTGACCACACCAGCTGAAACCCCGCCGACGGGCACGGTCGGCGTCGGAAAACTTGCCGTCGGGATTGATCAGCACCGCGCACCGGTTGGCCACCTTCTCCAGCTGATCGGGGCGCAGCTTTTCGGCCTGTTGGGCAAGAAATCGCTCGGCGCGGTCGACCGTGTCGACCGGTATGGTTTTGCGGCAGGTCGCGCACAAAGGTCTGGATCACCCGTAGGTGCTGCTCGTCAAGCAGGCCCGCTCGCCAGGCCTTCGCGGTGGCGGGCAGTTCCGGGGGCAACGTCTGGCCGGTCAAGGTGACCCGCGCTGAGAGCTGCTCGGCGTTGCGCACCCGGCGGCGGGCCTCGGCGCAGCTGATGCGCAGCCAATCGGCGATCACCTTGTGCACCGGCCCGCCGACGTCGGCGGGATCCTCGGCCAGACCCCCGATCATGTCATGGCTTGCCACCACCTGGTTGCGCCGGACCGTCTCCAGCCACTCCAGCGCACGCAGCCGAACAGGAATGTCGTAGTTGTCGAAGTTCAGCTCGCCGATCATCGCCACCGCCGCGTCCAGCGCATCGAAGGCCGCAACCACCTCCGGCGGCACAGCGACGCTAACCGAAC
>DASPOT010000347.1:0-2432 GCA_035625875.1 Mycobacterium sp.
CCGGGTGCGGATGATGATCCGGCCGTCGTCCACCAGATGATTAACCGGGCGGATCGCCGGCAGCGCGTTGAGGGTGAATACCACCCGGCCATAGTCGACGCTGGCTAGCAGCCGCATTGCCTCAGCGCTGCTCAACTGCTGACTTCCTTTGGCGGGCTGCGCCAGGCCAAGACCCCCGTCATAGCCCCGGTCGCGCATGCTCGCCCCCTGAGTTTCTCGATCGTCGCGATGTCTCGCACAAAGTTATCCCCCTAGCGGCTCAGTATTTGCTGTGCGTTGCGTGTAGTCCTAGGGCCAAAGGCCCCTACAGCGGATGACATAGGTACCGGTACCTGCCCGCCAGCTAGCCGCAAACGGCGCCGATAGTCGCCAGATGTAGTGGGTGACACGGTGTGGTGGTGCGCCCGCATCGGGCAGGTGCTAGGGATCGATCAGGGGGCGGTCCAGCGCAGGTGGGTGCCCCCTGTCCCAAGAGGACACCGGGGATATCACCCCCCGTTTCCGCGCCGACTTCCTCGGCGATATCCAGCCGCCGCGGCGTCGCGGGCAAAAGATCAGGGAAGGGTTGTGGCGTTTTTCCAGGTGGTAGCGGTCGGCTTCGACGGCACTCTCACATCGGAGGCCAGCTATCTTCGGAGGCCCTGAACGCGGTAGACCAGGCGCGGCGCGACGGTCTGAGGATCGCGCTGGTCACCGGCCGCATCGAAGCGGAATTGGCGGCCGAGTTACCGCAGATCGCCGAGCGTGTCGACGCGTTGGTGCTCGAAAACGGGGCGGTGACCGTGATCGACGGAACGACTCGGCCGCTGTCGGCGCCGGTGGACAGTGCGCTCGACGACGCGCTCGCCGCTCGGGGGGTCCCGTGCCGACGGGGAGAGGTGCTGGGGGCCGTTGACGGCGAGCACGCCGCGACCGTCGCCGAGGTGATCGGCGAGCTAAGATTGGACTGCCAGATCGTGCGCAACCGGGCGGCCCTGATGGTGCTGCCGGCCGGTGTCACGAAGGGCACTGGGCTGGGCGCGGCGCTGGCCGAGATGAACCTGTCTGCGCACAACACGGTGGCGGTCGGAGATGCCGAAAACGACCTGTCGTTGTTCGCGCTGGCGGAGATCGGCGTCGCTGTGGCCGACGCAGTCCCGTCCGTGCGACAACATGCCGATCTCGTCCTTGAAGAACCGGGCGGGGCCGGCGTCGCCGAGCTGCTGACCGGCCCCTATCTCAGTGGGGCACGACGCGGTTCCCGCCGCGCTGGTGGGTCGACATCGGCACCTTCGATGACGGAACCCCGACGCAGCTACCAGGAAGTCAGGGCCGGATCCTGGTCACCGGAACCGCCCGGTCGGGGAAAAGTTACCTGGTCGGACTCATGGCAGAGCAATGGATCCTGGCTGGTTGCTGCGTTGTTGTCCTTGACCCCGAAGGCGACCAGACCGACTTGCAGGAGCTGAACCAGGTGCGTGTCGTCGATGCCAGGCACTATCTACCCGAGCCCCCGGTCGGCTATGCGTTTGGCCCGGAGCTCACCCAGCACGTCGTATACAACCTACCGGATCCCCGGCGACAAGCCCGACCAGAGCCGCATCTGTGAGCTGTGGTGCGACACCCGCCCCGAGGTTCCGCCGTTGCCGCCGCCACCACGACGGCATGCCGAACAGAGTGACCGAACAGCCGGGCGTTAACACGCTCACCGTCGGCAGGTGGCGGGCCAGGTTCATCGCAACGATAGTGTGCAGAGACAATGCTGCAGCGAACATTTCCGGGCCGCCGGTTCACGAGACTCATGCAGTAGCGCGCAGCGGGCGCCGGCGGCGGTTCGCGCAGGCGCTGGCCCTGGCTCGGCGGGCCAGCGCGTCGGGGTCGACTATCAGCACGCTTTTGTCTTGCACGCCGATCCAGCACGATTTTGACCATCTGCCGCATCATGGTATGGCTACCGGCAACCTTTCGGGCCTTCCTGATCAATCTTCTCGTAGCCCGAACCGAATTGCCCCACACCGAAGTTCCTCGCGGCATGCCGCCAGCATGCCTCCGGGCCGGTCACGCCCCCGACGACGTTGGGCACCGCATCGCCGCGGACCGCCACCACTGGCGTGCTACAAGCTATCATCTCGGTCAGCACGATCCCGAACGACTCCTCCCACGGCACCTGGACCAGCACACAACGTGCATCCGCTATCAGTCTGCGCCTGCCGGCCGTCCACGTGCCCGAAGGACGTGATCGTTTTCTGTGTTGCGGGGCCGCGGGCTCTCGCACTTAGCCTTTCACCACCCCGAGGGGGATGAGGCGGGCCACCTTGCGGGCCAGCCCGGCCTGGTGGCTGGTTTCGATGACGGCGTCGATGTCTTTGTAGGCCTCGGGTTTTTCCTCGGCGAGCCCCCTGCGGGATTTACCGCGGACGAGGATGCCGGCTTCCTCGAGGCCTCTGCTCAGC
>DASPOT010000348.1:0-4815 GCA_035625875.1 Mycobacterium sp.
ATCCCCGACACCGCATGATCAACCACCTCTCCGCTCTCCCAGCCGAATCCGGCACGCCCCGACCGCCCCTCCAACACCGGAGGGGATCGGTTCGGGAGCCGGAAGGCCCGGGAGAGCGGAGAATCGGGGCTACCGTCTGACCCGTGTCGGAGCGCCAGCGTCGGCGCCGACTTACAGGCTCAGGCCTTTTTCGGGGCGAAGTAACTAAGTGATCGGTTTTGGTATTCGACAGGGCTGATCGTATCGTGCGCCGGATGGTGGCGGCGCCGGTTGTAGATCCGCTCGATCCGGTCGCCGACGGCGACTTAGCCGCGGCGCGGGTGGGCCACGAGTACCGGTCACAACACCCTACTTTCAGTTCTCTAGCTGGCTCGGTGCTGTTGAGAATTGAAGGCCTAAGACACGCCACCGAACATCGCGGAGCCGTCGATTCGCCTGGCCAGTCGTGAAAATAGTTCGGCCGCCAGCTCTTGATCGAAACGCCCGACAGCTGCGCCGCCGACGTCGAGCGGTTCCTGGCGTCAATTGGCTGACAGCCCCGGCCGAAGGCGTCTCTGATACATCACTTTCCAAACCACCCCAGACGGGCGTTGGGGGCCAATCCGCCCCGTCACGCCGGGGCCACTTCGAGTTGACATTGCGAATGAGCCTCGGCATCCCCTACATCTGGGCAAGGATGCGGATAACGCCGTGTGGCCAACAGATCACGTATCAGAGTGTGCGGCGCTGGCCCCGGCGCGGCCTGCACAGCCTACTGACGATCGCTGTTGGTGACGTGATCGAACGGACGCCACTGGAGGTCTGGCTTACCGCACGGTGGGGCGCGCATACCCGCAAGGCCGGCCGGACTTGGTGGATACCGAACGAGCACGGGCCGTGGCCATTGCGCGCCGCGGAAATCGTCGAGCTGAACTCCGAACTGGTGGAGGCGAGCGGGGCACAACCCGCCGGCGAGCTGTTGCGCGCTCTCTTCTCACCCGGTGTGCGCGCCCGCTTCGGCCGACCCTGCCTCGTTCGGTGCCTGCCTGATCTCAACAGCAGGTGTACCCGCCGTCGATCACGATGTCGGAACCGGTCATGTAGCTAGAAGCTTCGCTCGCCAGGTATAGGTATAGGTATAGGCCAATGAGTTCTTCAGGCCGGCCCAGGCGTCCCAGCGGTATTTTGGGCTCCCACAGCCCGAAGTAGTCCGCGTAGGGCTCGACGAGCTCTGTGCGGATATAGCCCGGACTGACGCTGTTCACCCGGATCTTGTGGGGCGCGAACTCCACGGCCATGGCCTTGGTCAGGTGAATGACCGCCGCCTTCGAGGCACAGTAATGGCCTACCTGCTGGGGTGTATTGATGATGTGGCCCGACATCGACGCAGTGTTGATGATAACCCCACCTTGTCCCTGCCTGACCATGGCCCTGGCCGCTGCCTGCGCAGTGAGGAATACACCATTCACATTGGTGTTCTGAATGCTCTGGAACTCCTCCAGCGGCATTTTCAGCATCCCGTCGAGTGCGATAATGCCGGCGTTGCAGACCGCGATGTCGATCCCGCCCAACTCTGCGGTCACCTGGTCCAGCATGCTCGTCACCTGCTCTGGTTGGGTCACGTCACAATAGATCGGCACGACCTTGTCACAACCAGCTGCAACGATCTCCCCAGCGACCTTTCCCAAAGCCTCGAAATGTCGCGCCGCAATAGCCACCAGAGCGCCGGCTTGCGCATATGCCAGTGCCACTCTCTTGCCGATACCGCTGGACCCGCCGGTCACCAGCGCCCTCTTGCCGTGCAAGTCAAACAAGTCCAACACGCTCATGGTTTGTCCTCCCAATCGGCAGCCCGCTGGAGTTCTTCTGCGGTCTGGAAACTGTTGGCGACCTTGGCTCGATTGAGCCTAGTGAGGCGTGGGAGGTCCGGCGGCAACGACGGAAACGCGTTTTAGTGTGTCCGCTATGGGCAAATTCACCAGAGCCGAGCTTGAGCAAGCCGTCAGGCACTACACAAGTGTTGCCGAGGAGTGGCGGCCTCGCGGCCGGCCTGCTCGGCGAAGCGTCGTTCAACCATCCCGAGGGTGATCGGCTCGCCGGTGGCCTCGGCGCGGCGATTGTCGAGGGAAAGCCTTGTCCTCGCCGACTGATGTGCGCACGGGTGCCAGTGTGCCCCGTGCTGGGCCATCTAATCCGGCCGCGAGACCCCACATTTGACAGGCCATTGTCGCTGATGCCCTGGCACCCGCTCCTAGCGAACTCACGCGGGCGGTGACCACCCCCGACGCCGTCCTAGTCTGAGGAGGTGGTTATCAAGCGCCCGCATTTTGTTCCGCGGACATACCTGCGGGCCTGGGCTGACTCGGATGAGCAAGTGGCCTACCGGCGCCGCGACGCTGACAAAGCTGCCACGCCCAACATTTCGAGAGTCGCCGTCGCCGGCGGAATCTACGGTAAGGGACAGCTTGGCGAAGCTCGAGAGCAGGCCTTTAAGCAGCTCGAAGACTGGGTCAAAGTAGAGTGATCGCGTATGACGACCCCGGCGAACCTATGGGGCGACAAATGGGGCGGGCCGCCGCGTCGTCGACGCGTGCGAGATCAGGCGCTCAGCCGCCGACGGGCGCGACAAATGAGCCGGCGCTTCGCTGGTGTCGGCGTAGGAATCCCGGCGGCGCGCCTTCAGAAAATAGCGGCGGGCGCGCCGGCGGAGTCTAACGAGTTGGTGGATGTTAATTTCGCGCTTGCCGCGACTGAGATAAAGCGCGAGGAGCGCCGCGCGAAGCTCAAGCGCAGCCAACGCCGCGGCATCCGATGGCTCATGGTTGCGGGCCTGGTTCTCGTAGCACTGAACCTGCTCTTATGCATGGCCTACGCATTTGTCAGCATGGCCCTACACGAGTGGCCGTTCTGAACTGACCTTGCCCGGGCCCAACGAAGTGCGGCTGGCCCGGAAGACAGCGGGCTCGACATCCTGGTCAACAACGCCGCTCCCATCGATGTCGTGATGGGGGGACCCGCTGAACTCTGAAGCCCCCTATCCGCCCTTCCTGCCGGGAGAAGGTGACCGCGGGTGCCCGTCGGCTTTGAACTTGCGGGTCGCCAGGCTGCTTGCTCGATCCGTTGGGTCGGGTCGTTTGCCGGCGCTTGATCTCACAGTCGAGCGATAGCTGCCATTCAGCCTGAAGCTAGCAACGAAACGCAATGATGAACGATGACTACGACCAGACAACACCAGTGGCATGAGATCAACCCAACCGACGCGTGGCGTCGACGTCGCCGTGTAATGCAAGCGACTTTCGCCGGGACCGCCGCCATCGCTCTGCTCAAGTTATTAGACGCTGCGCCGCCTGGTACCGGCGAAACCACGGTCGCATGGGGCCAGTGCAGCTACTGGACCAGGCAGCTGACCTATCGGCACCGGCGAACGGTCCCCCTGCTCCGCAGAACCCCCAAGACCCCACGTGTTGAGGACGTCGACGACGGCAGCGGTGACGACTCCGCGCAATAACAAGCCCAGCAGCAGGAAAGCAACGCGCTGCAGAGCATGATCCAGGACGAACAACAGGCCGAAGAACAAAACGACCTGGCCGAGCAGCAGTTCACCCAGGACGAGCTACAGGCCCAACAAACCGAGCAACAAGCCGACCCCTAGTCCTGCGTCGCAGCATTGCGGTCGGGGAGCGTCGAAAGACTGATCGCGCTTCCTTCCCGAAACGGCCAGCGCCTCGGTAGTTTCGGCATCGTGACCGACCTCATGAACTGCCAGATCCTGCTGCGTCGCCGCCCGACCGGGCTGGTGCAGCCCGGTGATACCGAGCTCGTCACCTCGCCGGCACCCAAACCCGCCGAAGGTGAGGCGCTGGTCCGCACCACCTACGTCGGTATCGACGCCGCCGCCCGGACCTGGCTCAACGACCAGCCAGGCTACCTTCCGCCGGTGCAGCTGGGCGAGGTCATCCGGGCGGCCGGGATCGGCGAGGTGGTGGAGTCGCGCTGTGACGCTTACGCCGTCGGCGACGTGATCACCACGCTGACGGGCTTCCAGGAGTACGTGATCGTCCGCGACGACGTGTTCAGCACACCCATCCCCGGCAAGGCCACGGTTGACCACCTGGCGGTGATGTCGACGTACGGCCCGACCGGGGCCACCGCCTACATCGGGATGACCGACATCGGCCGGCCCCGGCCCGGGGAGACGGTGGTGGTCTCGGCGGCCGCGGGCGCCACCGGATCGGTGGCCGGGCAGATCGCCAAGATCGCCGGGGCCCGGGTAGTGGGCATCGCGGGCGGGCCAGAGAAGTGCCGCGCGGTGGTCGAGGACTTCGGGTTCGACGCGTGCATCGACTACAAAAACGACGACCTGGCGGCGGCGCTCAAGCAGCACTGCCTCCGGGGGGTCGACGTCTACTTCGACAACGTCGGCGGGCCGATCCTTGACGCGGTGCTGGGCCGGCTGGCCTTCAAGGCACGGGTCGTGCTCTGCGGCGTCATCTCCAGCTACCTGACCGGCGAGCACCCAGGCCCGGCGAACTACGTCAACCTCCTCGCCAAGACCGCGCTCATGCAGGGATTCAACGCGCTCGACAAGTGGGGCCGCTTCGACGAGGCCTTCGCCGCGTTGCGCCAGTGGGAGCAGGAGGGCCGGCTCGTGCACCGCGAGACTGTCTTCGAGGGCATCGAGTCATGCGTCGACGCCCTCAACGGGCTGTTCACCGGGGCCAACATCGGCAAGATGCTGGTCAAGGTCGGCGAACCCACGACCGCCTGAGACTCGGCCGGGCCGTTAGGTTTCGGCTAGCTTTCGCCGAGGACGCGGTGCAGCGCCTTCTTGGCGTC
>DASPOT010000349.1:0-23124 GCA_035625875.1 Mycobacterium sp.
CAGCACGGTGAAGGTGTCGGGACGGCCGACCACATCGAGGTCGTAGATGTGGCCGTTTTGCTCGCGAAGCCGCAGCCCTTCGGCGAGGAACAGGAAGTCGAACTTGCCCCGCTCGGCCGTCTGGGCAAATTGCGCGAACGATTTGAACTCGATGTGGCTACCGGCCGCCGGGTCGCTCCACACGGTGGTGTTGTTGACGCCGGGAAAGTGCGCGGCCAAGTGAATCTGCTTTATCGGCTTGTTCATCGGAAAATCCTCGTGTCGGGTCCTCGTGTCGAATCAGGTCACACGATCGGCATAGCGGTTGGCGGGACGGGCCAATCCGAGCAACCCACGAAGCGTGTCGGCCTCATAGGCCGTCCGGGACAGGCCTCGGCGGCGCAACTCGGGCACCAGGCCTTCGGTGATCTGCACGAGGTCATGTGGAAGCGCGGCGGGGCGCAGCCGAAATCCCGATAACCCGGCGGCGTGCCACTCCTGCAGCACATCGGCCAGCTGCGCGGAAGTGCCGACGAAAATCTCGGCGTCGCTGCGGTATTCGGCACCTGCGAGATCATCGAGTCGGCGTCGCCGCGTCTGTGCTGCCTCAGGGGTGTGATCGAGAAACACCAGCAGGTCGCCGAAGATGTGTATCCTGTCTCGCCTTCGACCGGCAGCCCATTGCAGCGCCCCGATCTCGCCGGCAATGTCCGCGCTTGCGCGGCGTCGCGCGGGGTGACGAATCCGACATCGGCGCTGCCGGCGATCAGCTCGTAGGACACCCCGCCGTGGCCCAGGGCCGCGACAATCAGCTGGCCCTGTGGTGGACGAGGCGTAATCGAGGGTCCTTTGACAGAGAATCAGCGTCCCTCGAAGTCGATGTAGTGCAGCTTGTCCCGGTCGATGAATCGTCCAGTGGCGATATCGCGGATCTCGCCGTCGTCCTCCCAGCTGTCCCATAAACGGCGCAGCACCTCGACGTAATCCGCGGCCTCAGCGAAATATTCGTTGAGCTGCCGCTGCGCATCCGGATCGTTGATCGTGTCGACCGACAGGCGAGGCAGTTCGCGGCGGCCGAAGTGCGCTGCCGCATCGTGGCGTCCCGAGATCTGAACCCGGACCCCGGCTCGCCCTGTGCTGACGTAGTCAAGCGTGGCAATCGACTTCGACACATGGAACGGCTCGGTATGGGTAACAATCGCAGTCGGCACCAGCCCGATCCGGCGGGTGCGCGGAGCGATCCGGGCGGCGATGAGCACCGCATCCAACCGGCCGCGAACACGATCGATCCGCTCGTCAGGCTCAAAGAGACCGTCGGACTGCAGCGTCAGCGAATCCTCTATCGTCACGAAATCCAACGACCCACGCTCGGCTTCGGCGACCAGATCAGTCCAGTACCCGGGCCCAAACAGCTCAGCCGGTTCAGCTTCGGCTTCACGCCACGCGGCCGGGTGCCAGCCGGCACCGTCTAACGCCGCGGCGAGGTGGATGGGACTTGACGAATCAGGCAAAAGAAAACCTGCCTTCCTAACGGGCGCGATATAGAACCGACGCGGCACACATGTGCCAGTTACCCCTAACGAGGGAAGTCGCCAGTCGGCTATAGGGCAGCCGCCGCACACGCGTGACGTGTCGGCGGCTGAGAACACACACCGCGGTACGGAGACTTTGCTGGCTGCATTGCGGCCTCCGTCCTACCGCTCAAGCCGTGCGATTTCCGAGTCTAGCTACGCGAATCAGATCGCGCCGAAGCGCGGAATCAGCGCAAGCGTGTTCTACCGCCCGATACGCCCGAGCGCTGCTGAAATCATTGCAATTCCAAAGCTATCGATTACCCGAAATCGCGACATCATTCAGCCTTGGCCAGCAGTGGCAGCACGCCTTCGGCGAACCAGTACGCCTCCTCCAGGTGCGGGTAGCCCGACAGGATGAACTCGTCGAACCCCAGCGAGTGGTATTCGGTGATAAGGTTGGCGACTTCCTGGTGGCTGCCTACCAGCGCTGTGCCGGCACCGCCACGGACCAAGCCCACTCCGGCCCACAGATTCGGGTAGATCTCTAGCTTGTCGACCCGTCCGCCGTGCAGCGCGGTCATCCTTCGTTGCCCCTCGGATTCCGAACTAGCATGCAGCGCAGTGGCTTTGGCGATCTGCTCATCAGTGAGCTCGGCAAGCATCTCGTTGGCGACGGACCAGGCCGCGGCCGAGGTGTCACGGCTGATGGTGTGGAGCCGAATGCCGAATCGGACTGTGCGGCCCAGGGCGGCGGCCTCCGCCCTTACCTTGTCGATCTTTTCGGCTGCCGCCTGCGGCGGCTCACCCCAGGTGAGGTAGACGTCGGCGAACTCGGCCGCGATCGGCAACGCCGCCGCCGAAGAACCGCCGAAGTAGATCTGCGGCAACGGATCCGGCGGCGCCGACACCCGGGCATCGGCAACGGTGTAGTACTTGCCGGTGAAATCCACCGAGTCCTGCGTCCACACCGAGGTCACGATCTGCAGGAACTCGGCGGTGCGAGCGTAGCGCTCGTCGTGGCTGAGCCAGTCGCCGAAACGGCGTTGCTCGGCGTCGTCGCCGCCGCTGACGACGTTGAGCAACACCCTGCCTTCGGAGAAGCGTTGCAGCGTCGCGGTCTGCTGCGCAGCCAGGGTAGGAGGCACCAGCCCGGGACGGAATGCGACCAGGAACTTCAGCTTCTCGGTCTCGGCCAACAACGCGGCCGAGGTCAGCCACGCGTCTTCGCACCAGGTCCCCGTCGGCGTCAGCACGCCCTCAAAGCCCAGCCGGTCGGCGGCGCGAGCCACCTCGGCCAGATAGCGGCGGCTAGGTGGGCGATATCCATTCGGAATCGTGCGGTTCGATGATGCGTGCGACCCGCCGACGATCGAGCGGCTGTCACCGGTGGTGGGCAAGAACCAGAAGAATCTAGGAGACATCTACCATCGACGCTAGGTTCGCGCCGGGCAGAGAACAAGTTGCATTCTGGGCGGATTTAACTCGCCCTGTATGGGACTGGTCGGAGTACCTTTGCCTGGCGTGCCGCGCGAACTGCACCTATTGGCCTTCGGGAACACCCGATCGGCCGGGCCGTGGCGTCATCCCGATATCGACAACAGCCCTGCCGGCGTTCGTCGACGGCTGATCGCCCGGGCCCAGACCGCGGAAGCCGGCGGTTTCGACGCATTGTTCTTCGCCGACGGGCTGAACTACGGGCCGCCGGCGACATGGGCCTACAAGACCACGGAAGATTTCGAGCCGCTCACCACGACGGCGGCGCTGTCGTCGGTCACGGATGCGATCGGGCTCGTGGTCACCGGCTCGGCGACCCTGGTTCCACCGTTTCAGTTGGCCCGCCAGCTGCTGTCACTGGATCACCTCAGCGATGCCGGGCGGGCTGGAACCTGGTCACCAACTTCGCACATGCGGCGGCCGACAACTTCAGTGCCCGCGGCGTCGTCGACCACGACGAACGCTACGAGATCGCCGGGGAAGCCCTCGACGTCGTCAAGAAGTTGTGGGACGGCTGGGCAGACGACACCATCATCGAGGACCCCAAGGCCGGGATCTTCAATGACGTCAGCAAGATTCGGGTGGCCCATCACCACGGCCGGTACTTCGACGTACGTGGGCCCATCGGTTCGGCCCGATCGCCACAAGGCCAACCGGTGCTCTTTCAGGCCGGATCGTCGCCGACGGGCCGGCGGTTCGCCGCCCGCCATGCCGAGGTGATCTTCACCGTCAGGGCACCCGAGCCCGGGCGCAGGAGTTCTACCGGCAGATCCACGACGAGGCCCGGCGCGCAGGGCGCCACACCCCGCCGCTCATCACCCCGTCACTGCGGTTCGTCGTCGGGTCGACCGAAGAGGAGGCCCAGCGCAACGAACGCAGTGCCTATGAGTACTTCAGCCCCGAGTACCAGGCCGGCTGGCTGCTGGAGGTCGACGTCGACGTCACCGGCGCGGATCTCGACGGGCCGGTGCCCGCCTCGGCGTTCCCCGACAGCACAACGGTGGGTTGGCCATCGGTTGCCAGCGCCCGGTAGCAGGCCAGAGCGGTCTGGTGAGTCTGGTACGAGAGTTCTTGTACCGCACGGTAAATGGCTGGGGCGCCAGCGTCTCCGGCACGCCGGAACAGGTCGCCGACGAAATCGAGGACTGCTTCACCTCTCGCGCTTCGGACGGCTTCGTCCTCGGCGACTCCGGGCTGCCCGGACAGTTCGACGGTTTCGTCGAACAGGTGGTGCCGCTGCTGCGCAAGCGTGGGCTGTTCCGCCACGAGTACACCGGTACCACACTGCGCAACCACCTGGGCCTGCCGACGCCGGCGAACCGCAATGTCGTTGCGAAATGACAGTTCCCACAATGTATCTGAGAGAGCCGACAGCGGACATCGACACGCTGCGGGCGCGGTTCGGTCCACTCTTCGCGCGTGTTGCCGAGGGCAATCTGGAGCGCGAACGCTCCCGCGTATTTCCGCACGAGCAGGTCCGCTGGCTCAATGACGCCGGGTTGGGCACCGTGCGGATTCCCGAGGAATACGGCGGGCTGGGCGCGTCGCTGGAGCAGACTTTCGCACTGCTCGCCGATCTCGGTGAGGCTGACGCGAACGAGTCCCACATCTGGCGTAACCATCTGGCGTTCGTGGAGGATCGGCTCGACGCGCCGGTGTCGGATACCAACGACACCTGGCTCAAACGATTCCTGGCAGGGGCGTTCGTCGGCGGCGGCTGGACGGAAGCCAACAATGTCACGCTGGCCAAACTGGCCACCACGGTTTCGGCCGAAGGCGATCACTGGGTGGTGTCCGGAGCAAAGTACTACGCCACCGGAAGCCTCTACGCCGACTGGCTCGACGTGATCGGCCGCGGTCACGACGGCGGACTGTGGACGGCGCTGGTTCGTGCCGATGATCCGGGCGTCACGGTTATCGACGACTGGAAGGGATTCGGGCAGCGCACGACCGCCAGCGGATCAGCCCGTTACGACCGGGTGCGCGCCGAACGCGGCGACGTGTTTCCGGTAGCCGAACGGTTCAGCTATCAGCCGCACTTCTACCAGATCGCCATGCTGGCAGTGCTGACCGGAATCACCCGGGCGGCGCTGCGTGACGGCAGCGCTGCGCTGACGCAGCGGGCCCGCAACTATCCGCAAGGGCTGACCGAAACACCGTCCGAGGACGCCCAGTTGCTGCAGGTCATCGGGCAGGTGTCCGCCGATGCGTTCGCGGCGCAGGCCGCCCTGGAAAAGGCTGCCCGCAGCCTGAACCACATCGTCGTCGGCCGACGCGACGGTGACAACAGCCGGCAACGCCTGATAGACGCCGAAGTCGCAGTCACCCAAGCGCAGCTGGTTATCATCGCCGCCGCCCTGCCGGCCACAACCAACGTCTTCGACGCGCTGGGCGCGTCCGCAGTTTCCGAGGAGCTATTACTGGACCGGCATTGGCGCAACGCCCGCACACTGCCGTCGCACAACCCGCGGGTATATAGAGCGCGGATACTCGGTGACTGGCTGATCAACGGTAAGGACCCGGTGCCCAATCTCGCGGCCCTCGGCCGCGGCGGCCAGGGCAACTGAATGCCGCTGAGGGCACGAGACATGATGGCCGTATGACCATCGAGATCCGTATTCTCGACAGCGAGGACGACCTAATCGCTGCGGCTAACGTGTTTCGCGCCGCCATGGTCGGGATTCCACCCCTGTCGAACCTGCCGCCTGGCCAGATCACCAAGCTGCTTGAACCCGGCCGTACCGTCGGAGCATTCGTCGGAGGACAACTCGTTGGCACCGCTGACGCCGCGACAAGCCGTCTAACACTTCCCGGCGGAGCGATCGTGGAGCACGCTGCCGTGACACACATCGGGGTGCTGCCGTCGTTCACGAGAAAAGGTATCGCCACCGCCCTGATGGATCATCAGTTGCTCGACATCGCCGCGCGGGGTGAGGTGGTCGCAACGTTGCGAGCGTCGGAGGCGACGATCTATGAGCGGTACGGCTATGGCGTAGCGAGTTCATCGCAAACCGTCGAGGTTCAGACAGCCCGGGCGGCACTGCGTCCCGGTATCGGGGCCGGCGGTCCGGTGCGGCTGCTCGACGAAGCCGAAACATGGGATGTTCTGCCGCGGATCTATGCCGGGAATCGTCCGTCCCGGCCGGGAACTATCGACCGCCCCGGGGTGTGGTGGCAGGGCCTGAGGCTGCGCACCGAATTGTCCTCGGGGGCTTCGTATGTCGCGGTGCACGGCGGGCCGGGATCCGAGTCGGGTTTCACCCGCTACCGCCCCGTCGACACCGACGCGTGGTTCGTCAGCGACCAGCGCACCATCGTGGTCGAAGACTTCTTCGCGCCCACCACGGAGGCCTATCTCGGGCTGCTGCGTTTCCTGCTCGGGCTCGATCTCATTGACCGCGTGGTGTTCTGGTCGCTGCCGGTCGACGATCCGCTGCCCTGGCTGCTTCTCGATCGGCGGGCCGTGCGGGTTACCGCGGTGCATGACGAAACGTGGCTGCGCATCATCGACGCCCAGAAGGCGCTGGCAGCACGCGGGTACGTTGGAGACGGCGCCGTCGCCATCGCAGTCGATGACCCACTCTTGGCGAACAATTCAGCCGCCTTCACCATCACAGGCGACGGTGCCGAACAGACCGGCCGGCGCGCCCAACTTCATGTCGGTGTTGCGGGGCTCGCCGCCGTTCTGCTCGGTGGCACGACCTGGCGCGGTCTCGCCGTCGCCGGGCTGGCCCGGGCCGCCGATCCAGCGGCGCTTGTCGTGGCCGATCGGCTGTTCGCGGTGCGCGAGGCACCGTACGCCGGGTTCTTCTTCTAGCAGCGCTGGGGATCGGCTCGGGTTCCGACATCGGCGCATCGCGAATCTACACTGGTCGGGTGCGTGTCGCTCTCTGCGCCGATGAGCCCTATCCGGTACATGCCACCGTGCGCGACTGGCTTGAAGAACACGGCCACGAGGTCGTGCCTTTCTGGGATAGCCGTTTGGCTCGAGAACGGTAGCCGATCGGCTACAGCGCGACAAGCCCGCCGTACGGATCATGCAAGGCGCGCGCCGCGGCGCTTCGCTCTGGACAAGCGGCGAGTCGACGTGCGCGTATCGGCAGCCCCTTTGAAGTCCCGACTCCCGTCGGACATCTCGATGAATCGCCGCGTTAGACGAAGCAGCTGGGAACGCAGCGTGTCATCGTCGATATCGGCCACGAGAGGATGCATGACGCCGACGGCGACGGCACCGGACAGCATCGCCGCCGACACCCGGGCGTCGTTGCCGGCCTCATCGATGAGCACACCGTACAACCGCTGGATGAACTGCTGAAACGGTTTGTGCTCGGCCAGTAGCCGCACGATGACGGGGTCGAACTGCAGGGTGGCCGCCACACCGCGGCGCTCAACCGCGAGGTCGATGACCCGGTCCAGAAGCAGCTCGCGCGCCCGTGGCTGGCTTTGCTCGGCTTCGGCGGCCTCCAGAGCCTCTTCCAATCCGCCGAGTTCCCGCTCGGTGAGCGCGATGACAATCTCTTCCTTGGTTTTGAACTGGTGGTAGACGGCCGCCTTCGTGACCCCGATCTCGTCGGCGATCATCTGCAGCGACGTCCCGCCGACACCGTTGTCGCCGATCAGCTTCAGCGCGGCGTCAAGGATGCGCGTCTGGGCGGCGCTGCGCGTGATGGAGCGGAATTGTCTGCTCGCGCGGGTAGGAACCATGCCATGAGGGTAGCCAGTCGGCTATTGACCTGTGTGATCCCTGGGGCTAGTCTGCACAACTAGCCGATCGGCTAGCAGCCCTGGTCGAGGCAGCGAAGGAGCCAACGTGTCCGAGATCGACGACAGCGTCCAGAAAGTGCTCGACGTGCGCAAGGTGGGTGCGGATTACGAGGAGCACCGGCCGGCCAGCCCGTTGGATATCCCCGTCGACTTGCACAATTTCAAGAAGTTTCCGGTGGTCGACCCGCCCGGCATCCATAAGCCGAGCGGCCCGGACACCCGCTGGGACATCCGCGTCGACGACAGTAAGGAACTGCCTGACTACAGCGGCCCGTTTAGGGCCGATCTGCGGTTTTCCGACTTCTCCAACGAAGCCTTGGTGAACATGCTCGCGATGAGCGACGAGTACTACCGGGTGTGCGTGCAGGCGTGGGCCGAGGAGGTCGCCAAGCGCTACGGGCACGATCTGATGGTTGAGATCCAGTCGGAGGCGTGGCAAAACATCGTCCTGCCCCAGCTGCGCGGGATGCTCGACGAATGGGCGCCATGCACCGACGACGAGGCCGACGCGGCCGTCGCCGAGGTGGCCCGCGAGGTGGAAGCCCGCCGCGACGATGGCGGCGTGGTGACCATCAACCCGTTCCAGGCCGATCCGAAATACGTAGACCTGCCCAAAGAGCAGCTGGTGAGGTTCGTGCTGGGCAGCCACGAATACCTGCTGACCGCCATCGAGGCGTGGGCCGGCGATGTTGTGATGCGCTACGGGCTTGACGAGATGTTCAAGTTCCAGTGGGACCTGTGGAGTGAGAAGGTGCTGCCGGCGGTGCGTGATCTCAAGCAGCGGTGGATGAAGGTCGGCGACGGCACGGTGGAGGCCTTCATGAAAGACATCCAGATGGATGCGTCGTCGTTTCCCGGCAAGGCCTTCGAGATGACGTTCGAGATGTCTGAGCCCGACGTGGGCATCATGACGTTCAACAAGTGCGTGTCGGTCGACCAGTGGGAAGCCTTGGGGCGCCCCGACATTGCCGAAAAGGCCAGTCACGTGACCTGCCCGGCCTCGATCATCGAGACCGCCAAGATGTACAACCCGAACATGAAGGTGGAGATCCTGGCGATCCCGCCACGCGTCAGCAAGGAGGACGTATCCTGCCGGTGGCGACTGTCGATGCGCACCCCGGACGACCCCGAATACGTCCAGCCTGAGCCCGGCCCGCAGCCGTAGCGAGTCAATTCGCTTGCCGAAGCGGCCGATTCGGTGCCGCGGTGGCAGGACCACCACGGCGACGCCGGCGGCCCGCTGCTCGATGCAATCGAGGTGTGATGTCAAGTATCGCCGGAGCACACGATGCAGCGCCACTCATTGGGGGATGATCAGGCGCCACGTTCTCCCTCGGATCGACGCTCGGTGATCGGAATGGATTGCGGCGAGGAACTGTTCGACGGCCACCGCCGCATGTGTGGCTCTAGCCGAATCGAACGTGTCGAAAGCGTGTTGCGCACACGGCAATTCAAGCCTCAAGCAGTCCTCGTGCTGTGGTGTGCGCCCAGGTCTAGCGGGAGGCCCGCAAGTCCCGGTTGCGGGCACACCGGACCGTAGTCGATGGCGTCGGCCGGCTCGGTCCAGCGCTCGAGCGATTGCGGCGCACGAAACCGCAGCCCGCCAAGCGGCGGCGCGGCGTAGCGAATGCCCTTCCACACCTTGACTCGCCCGTCGTTGCTGCCACGGACCGGGCCGTACGTCGTCTCGACCACCGGATTATCGCTTGTCATACGTCTCGCCTTCATGCTCCGTTGGGGCCCCAACCACGTTACCGACGGGGAGCGGACCGAGGCCCAAAGACGCCACCCGAGGCACACGCGGTAGTGGTGAGAACTACCCCGGGTCAAAGCTAATCGCCTAATCGTCGCCCCGGCGTCGTCGCAAACGGTGGCTGCAGTGCTCGAACATGGGGAAGTGCCGAATCGGAATGAGTCAGGTCTGGCGCTGGGTTGCCTATTCCGGCGACAGCAGCCGCTCGGCCGCGGTGTAGGGGTCGTCGCGGCCGTCGGCGACGGACTCGGCGAGCCGGTCCAGATCCGGGTGGGTGCGCAGCCGGGTTTGGGCCAGCGACAGGATGTGCGCTCGGGCACGGGCCAACCGGCGAGCGCGGTTATCGGCGCGGTGGTGGGCGTCGATGGCCTCCACCAAGTCCGGCACGCCCTCCCCGCGCGCGGCGACAAGCGTGAGGATCGGCGCCTTGGTCTCGGCCCGAAGGTCCCGAACGGTCCGGTTCGCGCCGTCGCGATCGGCCTTGTTGACCACCACAATGTCGGCGACTTCGAGCAGGCCGGCTTTGGCGGCTTGGACGGCGTCACCCGCCCCGGGATTGAGGATGACCACGGTCGGGTCGGCGACCGCGGCAATCTCGATCTCGGACTGCCCGACACCTACCGTTTCCAGCATGATCACGTCATAGCAGAGCGCTCCCAGCAGCCGGATGGCCGCGGGCACAGCGGCGGCCAGGCCGCCCACATGACCGCGAGTCGCCACCGACCGGATCAGCACCTCGGGATCGTTGATATGCGCGGCCATCCGGATCCGGTCGCCAAGCAGCGCACCGCCGCTGAACGGCGACGACGGGTCGACGGCCAGCACGGCCACCCGCAACCCCTGCTGCCGGTACGCCCCGACCAGGGCCCCGATCGTCGTCGACTTGCCGGCCCCGGGCGGTCCGGTGACGCCGATGACGCGCACCGATGACGGGCCCACACTCGCCAGCACCTCGTCGCGGCGGTCGCCCTCGACCAGGCTGAGTAAGCGGCCGGCGGCGCGAGGAGATCCGTTGCGCGCGGCGGCGATCAACTCGGCGACGGTCATCTGCCGGTCATGGCGCCGGGACCTCGATGACGGTGGCGGAACCCATTCCGCCGCCGGCGCACATCGCCGCCACCCCGATGCCACCGCCGCGCCGGCGCAGTTCGTGCACCAGGGTGACCAACATCCGCGCTCCCGTGGCGGCGATCGGATGCCCGAGTGAGCAGCCGCTGCCGTTGACGTTGACCCGGTCCGGGTCCAGATCGAGCAGCTTGACGGTGGCCACACACATCGACGCGAACGCCTCGTTGATTTCGAAGAGGTCTACGTCGGACAGTGAAAGCCGAGCGCGGGCAAGAGCTTTCGGAATCGCCTCGACGGGCGCCAGGCCGGTCGCCGCGGGATCGACACCGACCGAGGCCCAGGCCCGGACGGTGGCCAGCGCGGGCAGGCCCAGCCGGTCGCTCGCGACGGTCAGCACGGCCGCGCCGTCGTTGGCGCCGCAGGCATTGCCGGCGGTGATCGAGAAACCCTCGATTTCGGGGTGCAGCGGCTTGAGTGCGGCCAGCTTCTCCATGCTGGTGTCCCGGCGGGGATGCTCGTCGACCGAGAACAAGCCGTGCGGCGTCTCGATCGGCACGATCTCCTCCTTGAAGCGGCCTTCGTCGATGGCGGCGATCGCGTTGCGGTGTGACCGTAACGCCCAGGCGTCCATCTCCTCGCGACGCACGCCGGCTTTGACGGCGGCGTTCCAGCCTACAGTGATCGACATGTCAAGGTTGGGCGCGTCGGGCCGGTCGGGATGGGTGGGCGGAAACCAGTCGACCCACTCACCATCCACCTGGATGCGTGATCGCGGCGACGTGGATGCGGAGTTCACACCGCCGGCGATGATCAGTTGATCCATCCCCGCGCGCACACCGGCCGCCGCGCTCTGCACCGCCGCCTGACCGGCCGCGCAGTGCCGGTTGTTGGCCAGACCAGGCACCGTGGTGAGCCCCGCCGTGATCGCGGCGTGGCGGGCCACCACGCCGCCGCCGTAAAGACCCTCGCCCAGGATCACCTCGTCGACCTGCGCCGAGCCCAGGCCGGCCGCGGCTTCCGAGACGACGTGATGTGCCAGGTCGTAGGCGGTGGTGTCGCGCAGCGTTCCTTTCGTGGCGGTACCGATGGGGGTGCGCAGGGCGGACACGATGACAGCTTCAGGCACAGGTGGTCTCCATTCACGACTCCATGAGAACATTATTCTCTCAGTCCGAGAGTATGAGTTGCAAGAAGGGGAACTGGATGCAGATCAGTGGTAGTTCGGCGATCGTCGTCGGCGGTGCGGGCGGTCTTGGTGAGGCCGCCGTTCGCCGGCTGCACGCCGCGGGAGCCAAAGTGATCGTCGCTGACCTGGCCGACGACAAAGGCAAGGAGTTGGCAAGCGAGCTCGGTCCCGGTATGTGCGGACTGACGCCACCAATACCGACGACGTTGCCGCAGCGATCGCGGAAGCAGAATCGCTTGGGCCGCTGCGGATTTCGGTGGACGCCCATGGCGGTCCGGCAAGTGGGGGGCGCCTGGTCGCCAAGGACGGCACGCCGTTGGACTTGGACGGCTTCAAGACGACCATCGACGTCTATTTGACCGGTGTGTTCAACGTGATGCGCCTGGTCGCCGCGGCCATGGCGCGACAGGAACCGGTCGACGGCGCCCGTGGCGTCATCGTCAACACCGCGTCCATCGCGGCCTACGAGGGCCAGATCGGTCAGCTGCCGTACGCCGCGGCGAAGGGCGGTGTCGTCGGCATGACGCTGGTCGCCGCGCGCGATCTGTCGCCGCCGGGCATCCGCGTCCTCACCATCGCCCCCGGGACGTTCTTGACGCCGGCGTACGGCCAGGCGGGTGATCAGCTGGAGGCCTACTGGGGTCCGCAGGTGCCCTTCCCCTAGCGGATGGGCCGGCCCGCGGAGTACGCGGCCTTGGTGCAGAGCATCTGTGAAAACGACTACCTCAACGGCGAAGTCATCCGGCTCGACGGCGCGCTGCGGTTCCCGCCGAAATAAGCGAGACGTCAGTTCTTGCCGGCGGTCAGCTTGGTGATGATCGAGCGGAAGTCCTCGGTCTGGAACGACTGGTTCTCAGCCGTGAGCGCGCAGTCCAGCGTGGCGAGGACGGCGCGCTCCAGGTGCACATTGAGCACCCGTTTGGTGCTCTCCACCGCTTGCTGGGGCAGCTCCATGATCCGCTTCGCGCACGCGATCGCCTCGGCCAGCGGATCGGCGGCGACGTGGTTGGCGAGCCCGAGTTCGACGGCCTTTTCGGCGGAGATCCGGGCGCCGGTCAAGGCGTATTCCTTGGCCAGCATCAGGCTGATGTGCAGCGGCCAGGTGATTGGTCCGCCGTCGGCGGCCACCAGCCCCACCTGCACATGCGGGTCGGCAAGATAGGCGTCTTCGGCGATGTAGACGATGTCGCTCAGTGCGACCAGGCTGCAGCCCAGCCCGACGGCCGGGCCATTGACCGCGGCCACCACCGGAATTCGGCACCGGGCCATTCCCAGCACGATGTCTCGCCCGTGTGCGATGGTTTTGGCGCGCAGGTCGGCATCCTCACCCAGCTCGGCGAGATACGCGAAGTCCCCGCCCGCCGAAAACGCCCGGCCGCTGCCGGTGAGCACCGCGGCGCGGACCTGGCGATCGTCGCTCAATTGCGGCCACAGCCGCGCCAGTCCGGCATGCAGGCTGTCGTTGACCGCATTGAGGGCGTCGGGCCGGTTGAGCGTGATGATCCGCAGCGGCCCGTCGCCGCGAATGTCGATTTCCTCCGGCATGTCGTACACGTCAGACTCCCAATCCCAAGATGCGCGAGGCGATGATGTTCTTCTGGATCTGTGAGGTGCCGCCCATGACGCTCTGCGCGCGGCTATACAGGTAGGCACTGAGCAGGTCGGGATCGCGGGTGCCGCCGACGGCCAGGGCCGCGTGTCCGACCGACTGTTCGACCCAGGTCATCAGCAGCTTGTCGAGTGATCCTTCCGGCCCGTGCCGCACACCGTCGAGTTGTTCGGACAGCCGGCGCCGCACGTGATGGGTCAGCATCTCGGTCTGCACCACCGCCCACCTGAGTTCGTCGCTCGCCGGGCCCTCGGTGCGCGCGGCGAGGTCTCGCACCAGCTTGCCGTATCTGGCCGCATAGCCCAGCGTCGATGGTTCGCGTTCGTGTCCGACCACCGTTATGGCCAGCGCCCAGCCCTCACCGGGCGCGCCGACCATCTGGTCCGCCGGCACCGTCGCGCCGTCGAAGAACACCTGACCGAACTCGGTGGTGACTCCGTTCATCATGCGCAGCGGGCGCTGTTGCACACCAGGCTGTTTCATGGAGATAACGAACGCCGAGAGGCCACGGTGTCGTTTGGCGTCCGGATCGGTGCGGGCCAGCAGCAGGCACCAGTCGGCGACGTCGGAGTAGCTGGTCCAGATCTTGTGCCCATGCACCACATAGACGTCGCCCTCTGTGGTGGCGGTGGTGGTCAGCGACGCAAGGTCCGAACCGGCGCCGGGCTCGCTGAAGCCCTGGCACCACCGCTCGGTGCCGTTGATCATGGGCGGCAGGAAACGCCGCCGTAGCTGCTGGCTGCCGTGCCGGCTCAGACCCACGACCAGATAGCCGAGGCTCGGCCGCGGCGGGGCGCCCGCGCGCGCGAGCTCTTCGTCGACGATGACGTCGTACACCGGCGGCAGCTCCTGGCCGCCGTAGTCGCGAGGCCAGGACAACCCGAAGAATCCACCCGCATAGAGGGCGCGGTGCCACTCCCCCTGCCGCGTCCAATACTCGTCACCAGAGCTCGGAAACTCCTTGGCGTGCACCGAAAGCCAGGATCGCAGCCGCTCGCGGAAGGCGGCTTCGTCCGGCGAGTCACGAAAGTCCAATGTCGATCTCCTCCAGCTTGACGGGCCACAGCTCAGTGGACGTCAGCGCCCGCCGCAGATACACGTGCGCCAGGCAGTCCCAGGTATTGCCGATGCCACCATGCACCTGCACCGCGGTCTCACAGACGGTTCGGGCGGCGCGCGCGCAGTAGATCTTGGCGATGCGGGCGGCCCGTATTGCTTCATCCACCGAGAGCTCGTCAACCGCCCAGGCCGCATGCCGCAGTACGCTCACCGAACCTTCGATCAGGGCGAGACTCTCGGCCAGTAGGTGGGCGACGGCTTGATAGGAGCCGATCGGTTTGCCGTACTGCTCACGAACTTTCGCGTAGTCGCAGGCGAGGGTGTGCGCGCCGCGTGCGGTTCCAAGCAGGTCCGCGGTCGTGGTGACCAGCGCCAGTGCCCGCCATCGTCCGGCAGCGTCGGCGGGCACCTCGCCGACGGCCAGTGCCGTTCCCACGATGGCGGCGTTGGCACTGGTAAGGTCCACGCTCGCATGAACGGTGTCCACGTCGGCGGCCAGGACGGTGGTGCCCGAAAGCATCAGGGCGCGCTGGTACCCGCGCGCGTCGACTGCCTCATCGTCAACCGCGATCGTCGCATGCCCGTGGACACCGATGTGCCGGGCCAGATCGTCGGCCAACACCGGCCCGAGGAACGGCGCGTCCACCAGCCCCCGTCCGAATTCCTCTGCGACGATGGCTATTTCGACGCCGGACGCGCCGTCGGAGCGTAGTGATCGCCAGCCCGTCGACTCAATCTGCTTGTCCAGCCGCGTGATTCGACCATCGCCCGCCAGATCCTGGACCGATCCGGGCCCAAGGTCGTCAGCCAGCTTGGCGGCGGCATCGCGTAATTGTCGCTGTTCAGCTGTCAGACGGACATCCATAACGCTCCTTCAGCGCTCGGCGCAACACCTTGCCGGAGGGCAGGCGGGGAATATCGGTCACGAACACCACACGGCTCAGCCGTTTGTAGGACGCCAGCCGGTTGCCTACCAGTTCGGTGAGTTCGGCGGCATCGACCGGAGTATGCGTGGCGACCGCGGCGACGACGGATTCCCCGTTGGCGCCGTCGGGCACGGCGAACACCGCACAGTCTTTGACGGCGGGATGGCCGTGCAGCACGGCCTCGATTTCGGCGGGCGCGACCTGAAAGCCACGCACTTTGATCATCTCTTTGCAACGGTCGGTGATCCGCAGCCAACCACCGGTGTCGAGATAGCCGACGTCTCCGGTCCGGTACCAGCCGTCACAGAACGCCTCCGCAGTCGCCTCCGCCGACAGATAGCCGGCCATCAGCGATGCCGACCGCGCCTGGATTTCGCCGACTTCGCCCGGGCAGATCGGCTCGCCGGTCTGCAGCGACACCACCCGCACGTCCACGCCGGGAACCGGACGCCCGACCGAGTCGAGCCGGGCCCCGTCGAGCGGATTGCAAGCGATGACCGGCAGCTCAGTGGTGCCGTAGGCGGGCACCCAGCCAACTCCGGTTCGCCGGGTGACAGTTTCGGCGACGCTGGCGGTGACCGGGGTCGCGCCCCACATGATGAACCGCAGCGACGACAGATCGTAGGACTCGAGTTCCGGACGCGAAGCGATGGCCAGCGCGATCGGCGCGACCGCCATCTCGACGGTGATGCGGTCGGCCTCGATGTGATGCAGCATCCAGTCGATGTCGAACCGGCGATGTAGCCGCATCCACGCGCCGGTCTCCAGCGCCGTGACGATGTTGAGCAGGCCGAGGATGTGCGCGGGCGGCGTGGCGACCTGGATGCGGTCGCGGGACGTCAGCTGAAGCGCGTCGCGCCAGTGCCGGACGGCTGTGTGTAACGACGCGTGGGTGTGCCGGACGGCTTTGGGCAGGCCGGTGGTGCCTGAGCTGAATACCAAGATCGCGTCGGCTTCTGCTGGCGGTCGCCTGAACACCGGTTCTCCGGGCGTGATTGGCTGGTCGAGATGCAGCATCGGCATTAGATCCGACAGCACCGGATGGTTACCGACCGCCTGCGTCGGGTTCGCCAGCGCGTGCTCGACCTCGTCACGCTTCCAGGCGGGGCTGAGCAGGACCGCCGTCGCGCCCAACCGCCAGATGGCACGCAGCGCGATCACGAATTCCGGCCCGGTGGACGCCATCAGGGCGACCCGCTCGCCGGCCGTCACGCCACGCTTGGTCAAGGTGCCCGCCAGCCCGTCAGCCAACGCGTCGAGCAGCGGCAGGCTGTAGCGCCGCTCCTCGAATACGAGCGCGGTCGGCTCGATCACGTCCCGTTCCTCCCCGAGCTTCCGGCGGGTGCGGCCTTCGACACGCATCTTGAGAACATCCTATCGCTTTGAGAGAATAGTATTCTCTATAAGGAAGAACGCAAGTACGAAAGGGGGCGACATGACGGAACTCCACGCGTTCCACCGGGCGACCGTTACCCGGGTCATCAAGGAGACCGCCGATGCGCGCACCTTCGTGCTGGCCCCGCATGAGGAAACGTTCCCGTATCGCGCCGGGCAGTACTGCACGTTCCGGGTCCGCGTGGACGGCGAGGAGCTGTTCCGGTCCTATTCGATGTCAAGCGCACCAGAGACCGACGCCGAGCTGATGACCACGGTCAAACGGGTGCCAGGCGGCAAGGTCTCGAACTGGCTGCTCGACAACGTGGTCGAGGGCGACGAGCTGACCATGACCAGAGCGGCGGGTACCTTTTGCCTGGCTCCGACCCCGGTGCCGTTGCTGGCCTTCGCAGGTGGCAGCGGTATCACCCCGATCCTGTCGCTGACCAAGAGCGCGCTGGCCACCACGGATCGTACGGTGCGGGTGCTGTGCGCGGACGGCGACCGGGCGTCGGTGATCTTCGATGCGGTGCTGGAAGACCTCGTCGAGCGCTACCCCGACCGGCTCTCGGTGGTGCGTCATATCGACGCTGAGCATGGGCTGATCGATGCCGATGCTGTCCGGGAGTTCGTGGGCGCCGACGTCGAGGCGGACAACTATGTCTGCGGCCCGGAGGGATTCATGGCCGTTGTGCGCTCCGCGCTGCCTGGCCCCAGACGTGTGTTCGTCGAAGATTTCGACCTTCCCCCACAGGTCAAGGAACCGACGCCGACGGTTGTCGACAGGGCCGAGGTGGGCGGCACGGTGACGATCTATCTGGAGCGCAAGAAGGTGTCCGTGCCGCGGGTCGCCGGCGAGACCCTGCTGGAAAGCGCGCGACGGGCGGGCCTTTCGCCGCCGTTCAGTTGCGAGGCAGGAAACTGCGGAACCTGCATGGCCAGGCTCACCGAGGGCAGCGCGACCATGCGGGCCAACGACGCTCTCACCGACGACGAGGTGGCCGAGGGCTACATTTTGACGTGCCAGGGCACACCGGACACGGCCGACGTTACGGTGCACTACGAATAGGATTACAGCCCGACACTTTACGCCACTGATACTCAACGGCAATGCCGCAGCGCGATGGCCGGGATCTCGCCGCATCAAGGAGACCTTTCCCGATGATCCGCTGCGGCTGCAGCGGCCGGTCCGGGCAGAGACCGGGTGTGGACAGCTAGTTAGTTGAGTAACTGACCTAGAACTTTATCGTGGTGATGTCTATAGTGTGAAGTGAGATGACTGACTCAGCGGCTGGCGAGCTCGCTCCGGCGGTGCGACCGGGCAAAAGAGAGCGTTTGGTGGCCGCCGCGTGCGAGCTTGTGTATCGCCAGGGCGTAGCCCGCACCACGCTGGCGGACATCGCTCAAGCGGCCGACGTGCCGGTGGGCAACGTCTACTACTACTTCAAGACAAAAGACGACATCATCGCCGCCGTCGTGCAAGCGCGCGCGCATGAGATCGAATCAGCGCTCGCCGCGTTGGAGCGACGACATCGCAGCCCCACGGCTCGGCTCAAGGGACTGGTCCGGTTGCTGGCCACGCAGGCAGACTCGATCGCCAAGTACGGCTGCCCACATGGGACGCTGTGCTTGGAGCTGGCCAAGCAAGCCGCCGGATCGGACCCGCTCGCCGCCCCGCTCATGCAGATTCCCCTCAGCTGGGCCGAGCAGCAGTTCGGCGCCATAGGACGACGCGACGCCCACGACCTTGCGGTCGAGTTGCTTATCTCTTATCAGGGCAACGCAGTTCTCACCAGCGCACTGGGACAACCGGAGCTCATGGCGCGCCAAACCCGACGCCTCGAAAAATGGATAGATGCACTCCGCGCGTGACAAACCTGAGGCGGGAACGTCTTTGGCCGAGACCGGAAGGGGATCCCAATCGTGACCGATCTTTCCACCTTCGCTGAGCTCATGTCACTCGATCACGGGCTTTGTGTGTTCAGCACTTTGCGTGGCGATGGCGGTATCCAATCGTCGGTGGTCAACGCTGGCGTCTTACACCACCCACTGACGGATGCGCCGGTCGTCGGACTCGTGGCCATCGGGGGCGGCCGCAAGCTGCGCAATCTCCGCGCCGATCCCCGAGCCACGATCGTCGCCAAGGCCGGCTGGCAATGGGCGGCGGTCGAAGGTTCGGCGCAGCTGATCGGACCCGATGACCCCCACACCGATGTGGATAACGAACGCCTCCGGCTGCTGCTTCGCGAGATCTTTACCGCAGCCGGCGGAACCCACGACGACTGGGACACCTACGACCGCGTCATGCGCGAGGAGCGTCGAACCGCTGTCCTCATCTCACCCACCCGCGTTTACTCGAACCCGGCATGATCGCCCAACGCCGCGACGAGTGACAGCGTTTTGTGCTGATAGGCTGGCACAACGGCACTTGACGTCAGGCGTGTTCGCCCAGCTTCGGCGGCGGACGGTAGTCCGGCTGATAACCAGAGACCCGGATCGGGTTGCCGACGAGGCGGAAATCCCCAGCCGAGACAACAACTTCCGGAGTAGCCTTCAGTGCTTCCGGCAGCGTTCGAACGGCCGCAGCCGGCACCCCCAGCGGACGAAGTCGTTGTTCCCAGTTGGCCGCGGAATCGGTGGCCAGCGCGGATGTGACCGCGGCCAGCACCTCGTCGCGGCGCGTCACGCGCTCGGCCATCGTTTTGAACCCGTCGATATTCGCCTCGGCGGCAAAGGATTTCCAGAAGCCGTCATGTGTGATGAACAAGGCCAGGCAGCCGTCGGCCGTCGGGAACATCTGGGCTGGAACATAATATGAGTGGGCACCGAACGGCCGTCGTTGCGGCTCGGTTCCGTCGTTGAGGTAGACGGATGCGTGGTAGTTGAGCTGGGAGAGCATAACGTCGCGCAGCGACACGTCCACCTGACCGCCGCGGCCCGAGATGATCTGCGCCAGCAGGCCGAGCGCGGCGGCCAACCCGGTGGAGTTATCGGCCGAGGAGTAGCCGGGCAGCGTCGGCGGCCCGTCGGGCTCGCCAGTCAACGCTGCGATACCGGTGGCCGCCTGGATGACATAGTCGAACGCTGGATCGTCGCCGCCGTGCAGGCCGAAACCGGTGAGGGCGACGCACACGATGCGCTCGTTGAACCGGCGCAGTGCCTCATAGGTGAGCCCCAATCGGTGAATAGCCGACGGTTTCAGGTTCACCAGCAGCGCATGCGATTCCGCGACGAGCTCACCAAGCTTGGTTTGGCCCTCCTCGGAGTTCAAGTCCAGACAGATGCTGCCCTTGTTGCGGTTGAGGCTGGCGAAGTAGCTGTCTGAAACCCGCCGCGAGATCTCCCCGCCGGGCGGCTCGATTTTGATGACCTCGGCGCCGAGGTCGGCCAGCAGCATGGTGGCGTACGGCCCGGCCAGCATGGTGCCGACCTCAAGGATCCGGATGCCCGCCAGCGGTCCCGTCACCGCAACTCCGTTGCGAGCGCGGCGATCATTTCGCGGGTTCGGCGTTTGGAGGCGACGAGTTCGTCGCGGTTGTCACCGATCGGCAACAGCCGCACCGACAGGTCCGTCACGCCGGCGTCGGCGAACCGGCGCATCCGCGCCAGTATTGCGTCCTCGTCACCGGCCGCGCAGATGTCGCCGACATCCCGGGCATCCCCGTACTCGAGCAGTCGCTGATAGTTCGGCGACACCTCGGCCTCCCCCAGGATCCGGTTGGCGCGTTCGCGGGCGGCGTCGACTTCGGTTGGCGCGCACAGGCAGACGGGTATCCCGGCGACAATGCGGGGAGCCGGCCGGCCCGCGTTGTCAGCGGCCTTGGTGATCCGGGGAACCACATGCTCAGCGACAGCGCGCTCATCGGCCATCCACAGCACGGTACCGTCGGCCCGCTCCCCGGCGAGCGTCAGCATGACAGGTCCGAGAGCGGCGATCAGTACCGGCAGCGGGGCGACCGGGCCAAGGTCAAGCGGGTTGTGCACGGTGAAGGTTCGGTTCTCGACGTCGACCCGGCCCGGGCACTTGAATGCGGCGTCCAGCACGTCGAGGTAGTCGCGGGTGAATGCGGCGGGCCGCTCGTATGGCAATCCGAGCATGTCACGCACGATCCAGTGGTGCGAGGGCCCGACGCCGAGGACCAGCCTGCCCCCGGTGGCGGCATGCGTTGATAATGCCTGCCGCGCCAAGGCGATTGGGTGCTGCGCCTGCAGCGGCACCACGGCGGTGCCGAGCTCGATACGCGTGGTGCGTGTCCCCATCAGCGCCACGGCTGTCAGCGCGTCGAAGTCGGTGGGCACCTGCGGAATCCACGCCGTGTCCATGCCCGCGGCCTCGGCCCACTCGATGTCGTCGAGCATGCGGGTAACCTTGCGCGCCGAATCGCCGCGCTCCGCACCGATCATCACTCCGAGGCGCATGGTTCCTCCACACTCGGTTCCGGGGTGCCGGTTAACTTGCGAATCTCCCGCACGAGGAAATCCAATGGTGTCCCCGTGGGAAACACTGCCGCCGCCCCGGCGGCCAGCAGCTTGGGAACATCGGCTTCCGGTATCGTGCCGCCCACTACGACGGCGATGTCCGCGGCGTCGACCGCGCGCAGCGCCTCGATCGTGCGGGTGGTCAGCGCCACATGCGCGCCGGACAGGATGCTCAGGCCGACAACGGCCACATCCTCCTGCACGGCGATCGACGCGATGTCTTCGATGCGCTGGCGGATACCGGTGTAGATGACCTCGAAGCCCGCGTCGCGTAACGTGCGGGCGACGATCTTGGCGCCGCGATCATGCCCGTCGAGACCGGGTTTGGCAACCAGAATCCGTACCGCCATCTAAAACACCACCGGCTGCTGGAATTCGCCCCACACCGCTTTGAGCGCGGACACCATCTCGCCGAGCGTGCAGTAATCGTTGGCGCAGTCGATCAGCTTGGGCATGAGATTATCGGTTCCTTCGGCGGACCGTGACAACGCGGCGAGGCTAGATTGCACTGCGGCAGAGTCTCTTTCGGCCCTCACCTTGGAGAGCCGCTTGAGCTGCAGATCGCGGCCTTCGGCGTCGAGTTCGTAGGTGACGATCTCCGGTGCCGACTCCTCGGAGACGAACCGGTTGACCCCGACGATCGGGCGCGTGCCCGCCTCGATCTCCTGATGCATCCGGTAGGCTTCGTCGGCGATCAGGCCCTGCAGATAGCCGTCCTCGATCGCGCGGACCATCCCGCCGTGCTGCTCAAGGTCGTCCATGATCTCGACGATGCGGGCCTCGGTGGCGTCGGTGAGCGCCTCGACGAAGTAGGAGCCGCCGAGCGGGTCGGCCACCCGGGCGACCCCGCTCTCGTAGGCCAGGATCTGCTGGGTGCGCAGCGCCAGCGTGGTGGACTCCTCGGTGGGCAACGCGAACGGCTCGTCCCAGGCCGCGGTGAACATCGACTGCACACCGCCCAGCACGGCCGCCATCGCCTCGTAGGCCACCCGCACGACGTTGTTGTGCGCCTGCGGGCCATACAGCGACGCGCCGCCGCACACGCAACCGAACCGAAACATCGACGCCTTGTCGGTGGTGGCGCCGTAGCGTTCGCGCACTATCGTCGCCCAGCGCCGCCGCCCGGCTCGGTACTTGGCAATCTCTTCGAAGAAGTCGCCGTGGGTGTAGAAGTAAAACGAGATCTGCGGCGCGAACTCGTCGATCGTCATCCGGCCGCGTTCCACCACGGTGTCGCAATAGGTGACCCCGTCGGCCAGCGTGAACGCCATCTCCTGCACCGCATTCGCCCCGGCGTCGCGGAAATGCGCCCCCGCCACCGAGATGGCGTTGAATTTCGGGACCTCGGCCGCGCAGAACTCGATGGTGTCCGCGATCAGCCGCAGCGACGGCTCTGGCGGCCAGACCCAGGTGCCGCGAGAGGCGTATTCCTTGAGGATGTCGTTCTGGATGGTCCCGGTGAGCTTGGCCCGCGGTATCCCCTTGCGTTCGGCGGCCGCGACGTAGAACGCCAGCAGGATCGCCGCCGGCCCATTGATCGTCATACTGGTGCTGATCTTGTCCAGCGGGATGCCGTCGAACAGGATCTCGGCGTCGGCCAGGGTGTCCACCGCGACGCCTACCCGGCCGACCTCCTCACCGAACTCGGGATCGTCGGAGTCGTATCCGCACTGGGTGGGCAGATCGAGCGCCACCGAGAGTCCCGTTCCGCCTTGGTCGAGCAGGTATCGGTACCGGCGGTTGGATTCCTCTGCGGTACCGAAGCCGGAGTACTGCCGAAACGTCCACAACTTGCCGCGGTACCCGGACGCGAAGTTACCCCGGGTGAAGGGAAACTCCCCGGGCGGCGGAGGTTCTGCACTCCTATCCGCTGGCCCGTATACGGGCTGCAGCGGTATGCCCGAAGGTGTCTGCGTCTG
>DASPOT010000350.1:0-2151 GCA_035625875.1 Mycobacterium sp.
AGCAGGGCATGCCCTCGCTGGATGGCCTCCCGCACGGCCTCCTCGATTGTTGCGACCGGCAGACCCGCTTTGCGGGCCCGTTCGTGCAGTTCCCGCTCCAGCGCGTCGAGCCGTGCTTCGCGTTCATTAGTTGCGCGCTCACGCCGCGCTACAGCTTGCTCCCGTTGTAGGTACAGTTCCTCCCGCTGCGCAAGTTGTGCCTCGCCTTCGGCCACGTTCACTTCCCGCTGATCGAGTTGTGCCTCGCCTTCGGCCAGGGTCATTTCCGGCGGATCGAGCCCTGTCTGCAGATCGTGATTGTCGTCGTCCCGGCCCATACTCTCCGATTGTGGCCACACCGACCGCGAGCGGTAGGGAACAAAGACACCAATCAACCGCCATGACCGGAAACTCTCCAACACCGATCCAAGACGGCAGACGACCATGCGGTAATCGGCTACCGCGCACTCACAAGGCCCCTCATCCGGACGCCTGCCAACGTCGCGACCGACCAAAGGCTGCCAACAGGTTGTGCTCCTCGCCCGCCGTGACGTTGACGTCGACGGCTCACGCGACGACACCGTCGCCGCTGCCGTCGATCACATTGCGGCGCGGGCCGCCGCGGCACGCACCGATTTGAACCGAGTCAGCGCGGAAACCGACGAAGGCATTCAGGCGCTGGCTCCTTCTTTGGAAACCTGCGCCGGCAAGACGCAGCTGGCGACCTATCTTCAACAACAACTGGGCGAGGCCCGCGAAGTGCTGGCATCGGCGAAAACCGAGGACGGACTGGTCGGCAACACGCTCCGCGCCGCCGCCGCCGGCTACCATCCAGAGGCCGCTTTTGAGGAGGCCGAGCGCCGCCGCGCACACGGTCAGACCTACACCAAAGCCGACTACCTGGGGTCGTTGTCCTCCGGCCGTGACGACACCTGAGTTGACCTACCGGATGTTGGCTCGCACCACCACCAGCCCGACACCGGAACCCGCCTAAATGTGCCAGGCGAACTTTTCAGCCGACAGGGAGAGCAGTAGACGCGCCGACGCCGTTCGGGTTGGCCGGGCAGCAGCAACTGCACTCGCGACTGAGTGCTGATTTTGCGTTGAATCGACTGCAGTTGCCCGATGGCCGTTTGGTCGTCGTCGTGCGGCATCAGCCTGGATGCCGCCGAGTAAGTTAACTGACACGGATTGAGTCGCGCTATCTCTTTGCAGAATTCAACGACGGGCGGACATGCGTTGGATGCGGTTGGTGACGGCTTCGCGGTAGATGGCGATGAAGTCGTCGAAGTCGGGGATCAACACTTTTTGGCCTGCGGCACCTCGGGTGAGTAGGAGTGCTTCGGTGAGGTCTTGCGGTAGGAACTCCTGCCATTCGATTTCTTGGCCGAACACCGAGGATTGGCCGCGGTGTCCGCCGTGGGGTTCGTAGGATTCTGTGCGCCGGGTGGCCAGGCCGAGCCAGTGTGATGCCTGTTCGAGGAGGTGGCGTTCGTGGGCGCCGTACATGATCATCCATCCCGGGGTCATGTCTCGTAGCGCGTCAGCGTATTTGGGGCCGTAGACGACGTCGAAGTGGCTGGGGGCTTGGACTGTCATTTGGATGTTGACGCCGAGTCCCGCGCTTTCTCCGCAATATTGGAGGAGGTCGGGAAGGGGGCTGGCATTGCAGACCGCGTCGAGCTGGAGCAGTAAACGGTGGGTTAGTTGGTGGTTGGCTGCTTTTCGGCAGAAGTGTTGAATGATGGAGTCGATGAGCGCGACGGCTACGCCGGCGACGGTGCCGTGGGGGGCGATGAGGAAGATGGTGGCGTCGGGGTCGTCGAGGATGGTGAAGTCGAAGGTGTGGATGTCGAGTTGTTCGATGGCGGTGAGGGTTTCGAGCTTGGCCGAGGTTGCTAAACCTAGACGCACTCACTGTCGAGCGGGACAGGGCTGCCTCCGCGCCCAGCACCTCGCCCAGGGCCGCCTCGATGTCGCGGTCCGACAAGCCCCGCACCCAACCCGAGATCACAACGCTTCCAGGGCGTTGGTGCGGGTCACCCGGCACCGAACAGGCGAGAGCAAAACCGCTGGTCGGTGTCCCGTAGCTTGGGGCGCTGCAGCTCGACCGGGCCCATCGTCGTCTTCACCGTCGACGGCGGTTGGTAGCCATTGCGATACCCGGCCGGG
>DASPOT010000351.1:0-3233 GCA_035625875.1 Mycobacterium sp.
TACTTCCTGCCCACGTTATGGGGCTCAAACGGCCCTTTGCAGTTTCGACCCAGGTGCCTATTCGATCTAGTCGTACTAGTCACACTAGGCCGACTAGTGTGATCGCGTTATCCTGGACGCATGAAGACGGTCACGAGCACCGAGGCCAAGGCGAAGCTCAATGCACTCTTGGCAGAGGTCGAGCGGACCGGGGTGTCGGTGACCATCACCAACCGTGGACGTGCGGTGGCTGTGCTCGCGCCAGCGCATCCCCGGCCGCGGAAATTCGGTCAGCTGCCGACGCTCGTCGTGCCCGACAACTTCGACGAACCGCTTCCCGAAGCTGAAATCGCTGCGTGGGAAGGCAATTCATGACTGCCCAGCGGCCCACGTCGACGCCGCTGGCTGTTCTCCTGGACACAAATGCCCTGCTGTGGTTGGTCAGTGCGCCGGAGAAGGTTTCCGACTCGGCGCGTCAGCTGCTCAGCGATCCGAGTACCGAGATCATGGTTTCGGCAGCGTCGGCGTGGGAGATCGCAATCAAGACCCGGCTGGGTCGCCTGGATGGCGAGCCGCTGTTGTCAGCGTGGTCGGACATCATTGCCGACATGACCGCTACCGACTTGGCGATCGACGCGGGCGATGCCATCCTGGCGGGCCGCCTGCCTTGGGAACACAAAGACCCTTTCGACCGGGTGCTCGTCGCCCAGGCCGCTCGGCGAAATCTCACGCTAGCAACAAGCGATCCGGACATTCTGCGCGCAGCGCTTACCCCGACCTTGAAAACCTAAGACGCAGGCCCGATATGATGTCCGCTGATGTGATGGCCGTGCCTGGTGCTCTATTCAGCGGCCCCGATCACGGCGTGGTTCGGCTCTTCGGCTTCCCCGAGTGATCGTGGGAAGCTGCGGCCAGCACGGCCAACTGCGGCGTACGGTCAATCGTGTCTTTGTTCGGGCCGGTGCTGGGGCATCGGCCATGGACGGGTTAACGCCCTGGGGGTGGTGTGAAATGGGCCGTGTCCGACGCCTGGGCTTGCGGCGGCACACCCAGCCGCGCAGCCTGGACTTCGCGACGATGTTCGTCGGTGTGCTTCGTGAAAAGATTGATGGCTGTCAATCGGATCGCCTTCGACATGGAAGCTCTTTCACAGCGTGTCGGCGGACGCATGTCAGGGTAGAAAACCGACGAGGGCCTCTCCCGGAATTCCCATCTGGGTGTTCAGCAAGGCGCTTACGTTCGAGGAGAGCGTCGATGACTACGGTCACCCGCCCGCGATACCGCAAGCGTGTGGGCAGATCGGCGGTATCCAGGCCACACCTCAGGTGTGGCGGCGAAGGAACCCGGAAGGCATGGTCCAGCTGAACGCGGATCGTCCACGGCGGTCACGCCAACGGCCATTCTCTCCCTCGAATTCCGATTCCACACTTAGGATTTCGCTATGGCCACCGGTCCGGCAGGTGGTAGTCTGGGGGCCGGTGTCCGGGTATGTGCTGGGGTTGGCCGCAAACTCGTCACGCCGGAAGGGCGTGCCTATGCGACCTTCGCTGAACCCGTTGCGACCGGGCCCGATGCCGGAGTCCTCGATCGACTTGGCTGCTTCAGCGGCCGGCAACCGGCCGTTGCCCATTCATTCGCCAGTGAGACGGAAGGTGAATTATGCCCAAGAGAACCGAATACGCCCAGGGCACGCCGGACTGGGTCGACCTGCAGACCACCGATCAGTCCGCGGCTAAGCAGTTCTACGCATCGCTATTCGGCTGGAGTTACGACGACAACCCCATGCCTCAAGGCGGCGTGTACTCCATGGCCACGGTGAACGGAGAAACGGTGGCCGCGATCGCGCCAATGCCGCCGGGTGCGCCAGAGGGCATGCCGTCGATGTGGAACACCTACATCGCGGTGGACGACGTCGATGTGGCGGTCGAGAAGGTGGCAACCGCGGGCGGGCAGGTGTTGATGGGGCCCGTCGATATCGGCGATGCTGGCCGGATGGCCTTCGTCGCCGATCCAACCGGCCCGGCCGTGGGGCTGTGGCAGGCCAATAGACACATCGGCGCGACGCTGGTCAGCGAGCCAGGCGCGCTTATCTGGAACGAATTGATCACGGACAACCCTGATTCGGCGCTGGCGTTCTACGAGGCTGTGGTTGGCTTGACGCACTCCACCATGGAGATGGCACCAGGTCAGAACTACACGCTGCTCAAGGTCGGCGGGACCGATGTCGGCGGTTGCATGGAACCGCCGATGCCCGGTGTGCCTAACCATTGGCATGTCTACTTCGCCGTCGACGATGCCGACGCCACAGCGACCAAGGCGGTCGAGGGGGGCGGGCAGGTCATGGTCGAGCCGTTCGACATACCGTCGGTGGGGCGGTCGGCTGTCTTGACCGACCCGCAGGGCGCAGTGTTCAGCGTGCTGAAGCCGGCGCAGCAGTCGTAGAGGTCAGCCCGCCAAGCCTGCCGCCCCGCACGCGGCTGGCGTCGAAATTCTCTGTTCGGTGCTCTTGGGTGCGCCGGGGGGCGCTTCTGCACGACGCGGTTGGTCTACCGCTGGCGGCTGGTGCCCGCACCCGCGGCGCTACGACTGGGCCTTCGACGAGCTGGACCTTCCGGCGGTCGCTGGCCTCCTGCCGTTGGACCGCACGGACGCGAGGCCTCTTGCGTGGCGAGACGGAGCTAGGCACCGGGTCGAAGGTGGCGGGATCAGCCAGGTACTCGCGGAAGATGCGGGCCATCGTCGCCGCCTGGTAGCCATCGACGAACCGGTGATCCAGCTCGATCGTCGGCGGCAGCACCGGACGAACAACGGGTTGACTGTCCCGAGCCAACACTTGTCGGTCACCGCACCCATGGTGATCGCCAGGGCACGTGGCAGTACGTCGGCGCCGGCGCAGAAGCTGTGTCGAGGCCGTAGGTGCTCAGCGCTTAGAGGAGCCAGCAAAAATGCGGCCACGGCGGACGCGGGTTTGGCTGGCCTTGATGCGGGCGTGGGGCATCTTGATGACGCTGTCCTCCTTACAGGTCGCCTAAATCGTCGGGCACGTCGACGGCGTGCTCCCGGAGCGCCTCCAGGGACACCACGTCCAAAGTGCGCTCGTGGGTGGAGGCCAACACCACCGGGGCGGCGCAGCCGTCCTGGTGGGCCCGGAGCCAGTTCAGCGCGGTGACGCACCAGCGGTCGCCGGGCGTGAGGCCCGGGAACCGGTACTCGGGTCGCGGCGTCAACAGGTCGTTGCCGATGGAACGCTGGTG
>DASPOT010000352.1:0-11541 GCA_035625875.1 Mycobacterium sp.
CCGTCTCCAGCCACTCCAGCGCACGCAGCCGAACAGGAATGTCGTAGTTGTCGAAGTTCAGCTCGCCGATCATCGCCACCGCCGCGTCCAGCGCATCGAAGGCCGCAACCACCTCCGGCGGCACAGCGACGCTAACCGAACCCATGTTCGAATACTACTGCGCTGCACCGACACGAATCAGGCTTGAAACGTCCCGTGTGGATAAACGGCCAACTGTGTACAAATCCGACAAACACAACGCGGTCTGGATTTGATGGACCGGCTCCTTCTCGGGCCATTCTGGCCCGCATCGTCGCCGGTCTAGGGTGAACACCATGCGGGTAGGAGTGCTGGGAGCGAAAGGAAAAGTCGGATCCACGATGGTGCGTGCCGTGCAGGCCGCCGAGGACCTGACCCTGTCCGCTGAGGTCGACGCCGGTGATCCGCTAAGCCTGCTGACCGACAGCCATACCGAGGTCATCATCGATTTCACCCACCCCGACGTCGTGATGGACAACCTGAAGTTCGTCATCGACAACGGGATTCACGCCGTCGTCGGCACCACCGGCTTCACCGACGAGCGGCTGCAACAGGTGCGGTCATGGCTGGCCGCCAAACCCGACACCGCCGCGCTCATCGCGCCTAACTTCGCGATCGGGGCGGTGCTGTGCATGCATTTCGCGAGACAGGCCGCACCGTTCTACGACTCGGCGGAGGTCATCGAGCTCCATCACCCGCAGAAGGCCGACGCCCCGTCGGGCACCGCCGCGCTTACCGCGAAGTTGATCGCCGAGGCCCGAAAAGACTTGCCGCCCAACCCGGATGCCACCAGCACGAGCCTGCCCGGCGCCCGCGGCGCCGATGTCGACGGCATCCCGGTGCACTCCGTGCGGTTGGCCGGACTGGTTGCTCATCAGGAGGTGCTGTTCGGTACCGCGGGGGAGACGCTGACCATCCGCCATGACAGCCTCGACCGCACGTCATTCGTGCCCGGCGTGTTGTTGGCGGCGCGCCGCATCCACGAACGCCCTGGCCTAACGGTCGGCCTTGAACCGCTGCTCAACCTGCAATGACCGACACCTCGCGCACCCTGCGCATCCAGCTGCTCATCGCCTTCATGTGCGCCGCGCTGCTGCTGTACTTCTTTCTGCTCGGCCGCATGGCCGCCGCGCTGATCGGCTCCGGAAGGGTCGCCGCCGTCGGCCTCGGGGTGGCACTGCTGATACTGCCCGCGATCGGGCTGTGGGCGATGATCGCCACCCTGCGCTCCGGGTTCGCCCACCAGAGGCTGGCCCGGCTCATCGCCGAAGACGGGATGGAACTCGATGTCAGCGCGCTGCCGTTACGACCGTCGGGCCGCATCGATAGAGACGCGGCCGACGCGCTGTTCGACACCGTGCGCACCGAGCTGCAAAGCGACCCCGGCGACTGGCGACGCTGGTATCGGCTGGCCCGCGCCTACGACTACGCCGGTGATCGCGGCCGCGCTCGGGAAGCCATGAAGAAAGCGGTCCATCTGCAGGGGCAGCAGTGAGCAAGACGCTGCTGGTGGTCCACCACACCCCATCGCCGGGTACCCGCGAGCTGCTCGAGGCGGTGCTCGCCGGCGCCAACGATCCCGAGATCGAAGGCGTCGACGTGGTAGTCCGGCCGGCGCTGGCTGCGACCGTCTCTGACATGCTCGACGCCGACGGCTACCTGTTCGGAACGACCGCCAACCTCGGTTACATGTCCGGAGCGCTCAAGCACTTCTTCGACATCGTCTACTACCCGAGCCTGGACCACGTGTCCGGCCGCCCCTACGGTCTGTGGGTGCACGGCAACAACGACACCGTGGGCGCGGCAAACGCGGTCGACAAAGTGGCCACCGGGCTGTCGCTGACCAAAGCCGCCGACGTGCTCGAGGTCATCGGCGCGATCGACGCCAAGGCCCGTGAGCGGGCCTACGAGCTGGGGGGCACGCTGGCCGCGACGTTGATGGAGTGACAAAGGATTAGAAGGGAAAGGCGCGGATATGCCTGGTCTGGCCAGCATGGCATTGAGCACAGCTCCGATCTTCGGCGGCGCCCTCCTCGCGGTGGCGGCTGGGCAACTGAAGGGCCCCGACTTTCGGGGCACCATCAAACAGGACCTCGATCTGCTCGATCGTTTGCCTCCTGAACAGACAGCTCGACGCGCCGCGCTGCAGCGCACCATCGAACAGCGGATCGACGAATTGGTGGAGGCGAACGACCGCAATCGGGCATTGCGGGCTCTCGCGATTTCATATCAAGGCAATTGGCGCGACGTAGTGTTGTTCTTGTGCGCGGTGCTGTTCACCTTCATCTGGTGGAACGTCAATCACCACCGAACCAACTGGCTGCCGATGTTCATCGTGATGATCCTCGCATCAGTGGTGACAGCTGTCTACGCGTTGCGTGGGACGCACAGGAGCGTGGCCAGGTTGATTCGCCGGCGCGACTGACCGGTTCACCGCCTGCGCGATGGCAACGCGTTGATGGGTTTCGCGGCCGCCCGGGAATGTGCGGCAGGCCACCACGAGCGGAGATTTGCCGATTCCTTGCATGTGCGAGTTGACACGACGTGGCATCGCGGTCGGCTCGGTCTGGATGACGACCCGTCGAGTTCCGTGTTCGACCGAATGCGGCCCCGTCGTGGTCTCGAAACAGGTTGTCGCGCAAGGGGGTACCCATGTCGTCAGTGGAGCCCGTCCGCGGCCCGGTCGTCCTCAGGGCAAGTGCTGATGCATGAGCACGTGACTTCATCGTGGCGACCGGCAGCTACACCTTCAACCGACGTTCCGTTCCGAATTCCATACACTGGCCGGGCTTGCTTTTCGACGCGCCGGAATCCATGGTCGAGTGAGGTGGCTGATGAGTGGGCGCTGTGATGACCGGCGAAGATCCCTCAACGATGAAGGCGAGGAGCAGACATGACCTCGGTGAGTTCGGTGACCGAGATTCCCCGCGGCCACAACCCGTTCCCGACGACCGGTGTCTCGCGCGACCACAGCGGCATCCCTCGTTACGACGAGCTGCCGACCACGCTGCTGGACATGCTCTGTGAGCACGTCGACCGCCGCCCGGACAGCGAGGCCGTCGTCGAACTCGGCGCCGACCGGTTGACCTACCAGCAGTTGTGGCAGCGCGCGGCCAGAGTCGCCGGTGGGCTGCGCGCGGCCGGTCTGAAACGAGGCGACCGCGTCGGTGTGCGTTACCCTGCGGGAATCAAGTGGGTGCTTGCGTTCTGGGGCACGGTGATGGCCGGAGGTGTTGCGGTGCCGGTCAATACGCGGTCGGCCCCACCGGAGGTCGAGTTCATCCTTTCCGACGCCGGTGCCCGCGTGGACCTGGCGCCGGAGACACCGTTGCCCGACGGTCAACCGTATGTGGACGAGGGGCTTGCTCGCCGTGAGATCGCCGCACTGTTTTACACCTCCGGGACCACCGGGCGCCCCAAGGGCGTGCCGACCACTCACGAGGCTTTCCTAACCAACGCCGAGAACATGCTGCGGGCTCTCGGGCAACCAAGGGATCTCGGTGAGGAGCTGCGCACCCTCATCTCGGTGCCGTTGTTCCACGTGACCGGCTGCAACTCGCAGCTGTTGACCGCCGCATATGTCGGTGGAGCGTCGGTGATCATCCCCGCGCTGGATCTTGCCGGGGTCATCGCCGGGTTACCGGCCGAGCGGATCTCGTTGATGGTGACGGTCCCCGCGGTGTACTCGTTGTTGCGGCACCCCGGCTTTGCCGGCGCCGACGTCTCGGAGGTCTGTTGGGTGGGCTACGGGGGTGCGCCGATCGCTCCGTCATTGGTGACGTCAGTGAAGAACGCGTTTCCGGAAGCCGCGGTCTTCAACGGGTACGGCATGACCGAGAGCGCGTCGCTGATGACGGTGTTGCCCGACGCGGAGGCTGTCGGGCACGCCGATTCGGTCGGTTATGCGGTTCCCTCGGTTGACCTCGGCGTCGTTAACTACGGTGACGACGCGGGCGGCGAATTGGTGGTGCGCGGGGCCAACGTCACCACTGGCTACTGGAACCGGCCGGAGGCCACCGCCGCCACCATCGTGGATGGCTGGTTGCACACCGGAGACGTGGTTCGCGTCGACGACGCCGGACGGGTGCACATCATCGATCGGCTCAAGGACATCATCAACCGCGGCGGTGAGAATGTCTCCAGCGCCGAGGTCGAGGCCGTGCCGCTGGCCGCCCCCGGTGTCGCCGATGCGGCCGTGCTGGCCGTACCCGACGAGGTCATGGGCGAGAAAGTCGGCGCCGTGCTGTTCGGCGGCCAGGAGCCGATCGACTTGCCGGCGGTGCTCGACTACTGCCGCGGGCAGCTGGCCGACTTCAAGGTTCCGCAATACATCACGGTGGTCAGCGAGCCACTGCCGCGCAGCGCCGGCGGCAAACTGCTCAAGGGCCAACTCCGCGAACAGGTCCGGTGGGGGCCGGCGCTGCGATGACCCTGCTGATCGCCAACCGCGGTGAGATCGCGCTCCGGATCATCCGCACGGCAACCGAACTGGGCATCGGAACCGTCGCGGTCTACGCCGAAGACGACGCCGACAGTCCGCACGTGCACGCCGCCGATGAAGCCGTCGGGTTACCCGGGACCGGCCCAGCGGCCTATCTGGATCACGCCGCGATCCTGGCAGCAGTCAAGAAGTCCGGCGCCGACCTGATTCACCCGGGCTACGGGTTCCTCAGCGAGAGCGCCGAATTCGCCCGTGCCTGCGCGGAAGCGGGGTACACCTTCGTAGGGCCGGACGCCAGAACACTCGAGCTGTTCGGTGACAAATCTTCGGCGCGTCGCACGGCAATCGCCGCTGGGGTGCCGGTGCTGGCGGCGGCCGAGGGACCGAGCAGCATCGAGGACATCCGCACGTTCTTCGCCGCAAACCGCGGTGGCATCGTGATCAAGGCGCTCGCCGGCGGCGGTGGCCGGGGGATGCGGATGGTCCGCAGCGCCGACCAGATCGATGATGCCTACCGTCAGTGCGCCGCGGAGGCGCAACTCGGCTTCGGCAACCCCGCGGTGTTCGCCGAGGCGCTATTGGAGGACACGCGGCACATCGAGGTGCAGATCGTTGCCGTGCCGACACGTGCCCTCGCGCTCGGCGACCGTGACTGCAGCATGCAGCGGCGCTATCAGAAGCTCATCGAAATCGCCCCTGCCCAAGGGCTTTCGGCTGCGTTGCGCCGTGATCTCCACGCCGCTGCGGCGCGGCTGTGCGCCAGTGTCGGCTATCGTGGGCTGGCGACGGTCGAATTCCTCGTTGCCGGTGACACATTCGTTTTCGTTGAGGTCAATCCGCGGATCCAGGTCGAACACACCGTCACCGAGGAGGTCACCGGGGTGGACCTGGTGGCCGTGCAGCTGGCCATCGCGGGCGGCGCATCGTTCGACGAGCTGGGGTTGCCGGCCGGAGTCAGCGCCGAAGGCACGCGGGTCAAAGGCGAGCCGGCGACGACGCGGGGTATCGCGATCCAGACTCGGGTCAACATGGAAACCATGGACGCCGACGGGTCCGTCCTGCCCGCCGCGGGCACCCTCACGGTGTTCTCGCCGCCAAGCGGCCCTGGAGTGCGCATCGACACCTATGGCCGGCCCGGGCTGACCGTGAGCGCACAGTACGACTCGCTGCTGGCCAAGGTGATCACGCATGTGCACCGGTCCTCCATCCCAGTGGCGGTGCGCAAAGCGCAGACCGCGCTGGCCGAGTTCAGCATCGAGGGGATCCGCACCAACATCGCGTTCTTGCGAGAGTTGCTGTCCGACAGCCAGATCCAGTCCGGTGTGGTGGCGACGAGTTTCCTCGACGAGAAGCTCCCCGAGTTGGTGGATGCCGCGCTCTCCCACCAACACAAGATCCGGGCCCCCGCGGTCGAGTTGTACCCCGGTGAGGAGGTGCTGCGCGCGCCGATGGCTGGCACTGTGGTCGAGGTGGCGCCCGAAGGCGGCGAACTCGATGCGGGCAGACAGTTGATCGTTCTCGAGGCGATGAAGATGCAGCACGCACTCGCCGCACCGGACGCGGTGCGCACGGTGCGCAACCTGGTGATGCCCGGGCAGGTCGTCGGGACCGGAGACCCGTTGGTGGTGTTCACCCGAACCGGCGCCAACGCAGCGGGCGAGGCGGCCGCCGAACTCGATCTCGACCGGCCACGCGCCGATCTGGACGAGGTCCGCCAGCGGCATCTGCTCACCCTCGACGAGGGCCGGCCGGACGCTGTTGCCAAGCGGCACAGCCAAGGTCGTCGCACTGCCCGGGAGAATATCGCCGATCTGGTCGATGCGGGCAGCTTCGTCGAGTACGGGGCGCTGGCGCTCGCTGCGCAGCGCAGCCGGCGCTCGGAGGAGGATCTGATCGCCAACACCCCGGCCGACGGGTTGGTCGCCGGTCTGGCGACCGTCGGCGCGGATCGATTCGGACGGGCCGCCGCCGAGGCGGTCGTGCTGTCCTACGACTACACCGTGCTCGCCGGGACGCAAGGCATGCGCAACCACGCGAAAACCGATCGCGTCTTCGAATTGGCCGCCCGCAAGCACCTGCCGGTGGTGTTGTTCGCTGAGGGCGGCGGTGGCCGGCCCGGCGACACCGACACCGGTAACGTCGCCGGGCTCGACGTGCCAACCTTCCGCGCGCTCGGCGCGCTGAGCGGCCAGGTGCCACTGGTGGCGATCGTCTCCGGACGCTGCTTCGCCGGCAACGCCGCGCTGGCCGGAGTATGCGACGTGATCATCGCAACCCCCGACGCCAACATCGGCATGGGCGGCCCGGCGATGATCGAGGGCGGCGGGCTCGGGCTGTACCGGCCTGAGGACATCGGACCCATCGAGGTGCAGCGGCGCAACGGTGTGGTCGGCCTGGTCGCCCGCGACGAAGCACACGCGGTGGCGTCGGCCAAGCAATATCTGTCGTACTTTCAGGGCAGCATCGACGACTGGGAGGCACCGGATCCGCGGCTGCCCCGCCATGTGGTGCCGCAGAACAGGTTACGGGCCTACGACGTACATCGGGCGATCGAGTCGATCGTCGATGTCGGCTCCGTCCTGGAGTTGCGCCCCGACTACGGGGTCGGGGTTGTCACCGCGCTCGTGCGTGTCGACGGGGTGGCCTATGGGCTGCTCGCCAACAGCAGTCACCATCTCGGCGGCGCCATTGACGCCGAGGCGGCGGACAAGATCGGCGACTTCCTCACCCTGTGCGGATCGTTTGGTCTGCCGATGATCTCGTTGTGCGACACGCCAGGGTTCATGGTCGGCCCAGACGCCGAAAAGGAAGCCGCCGTACGTCGATTCAGCCGGCTGTTTATCCTCGGCGCGCGGCTGACCGTCCCGCTCGGGATGATCATCCTGCGCAAAGGCTACGGGCTGGGCGCGATGGCCATGGCCGGCGGCTCGTTTCATGCCCCGGAGTTCACGGTTGCCTGGCCGACGGGGGAGATTGGCGGGATGGGGCTCGAAGGCGCGGTGCGGCTCGGGTTCAGCAAGGAGCTGGCCGCGGTGTCCGACCCGATCGAACGCCAGAACCTCTTCGAGAAGCTGGTCGAGGCGGCCTACCAGCACGGAAAAGCACTCACCTCGGCGACCACCTTCGAGCTTGACGACGTGATCGACCCAGCGGACTCCCGGGCGTGGATCACCCGGCTGTCCGGTGCACAACCCGGAAAGCGACGGTGGAGATGACCTCCCTGGACTTGACCGGACGCACCGCGGTAATCACCGGCGGCTCAAGAGGAATCGGGTTGGCAATCGCGCAGCGGCTCACGGACGCCGGTGCCAACGTGGTGCTGACCTCGCGTAAGCAAGAAAACGCGGACGCAGCGGCGGCGCAGGTCGGCGGTAACGCCCTCGGGGTGGCCGCCCACGCGGTCGACGAGGACGCCGCGCAGCGCTGTATCGACCTCACGCTCAACCGCTTCGGCAGCGTGGACATCCTGGTCAACAACGCCGGAACCAACCCGGCGTTCGGCCCGCTGATCGAGCAGGACCATGGCCGCTTCGCCAAGATCTTCGACGTCAACCTGTGGGCCCCGCTGCTGTGGACCTCGCTCGCCGTCAAGGCCTGGATGGGCGAGTACGGCGGCGCGGTGGTCAACACCGCCTCCGTCGGCGGCATGCACTTCGCGCCGAACCTCGGGCTGTACAACGCCTCGAAGGCGGCGCTGATCCACGTCACCAAGCAACTGGCGCTGGAACTTTCACCGCGGATCCGGGTCAACGCGATCTGCCCGGGGGTGGTCCGGACCAGGCTCGCCGAGGCGCTGTGGAAGGACTACGAGGAGGCGCTGTCGGCGTCGACCGCGCTGGGGCGAATCGGCGAGCCGGTCGATGTCGCGGCCGCGGTCGCCTTTTTGGTCTCGGATGCGGCCAGCTGGATCACCGGCGAGACCATGGTGATCGACGGCGGACAGCTGCTCGGCAACGCAATGGCATTCCGCGCCGGAGCGGGTTTCGATGGCTAGCGACGAGCAGCCGATTGTCGGAATCGATCCGGCGGCAGTCGCGCGCTGGATGGCGCAGCAGCGGAGGATCGCATTCACGGGCCCACTGCGCTTCGAGCGGATGGGGCTCGGACAGTCGAACCTGACCTACCTGGTGCGGGATGCCGACGACCGCAAGTGGGTGCTGCGTCGCCCGCCGCTGGGGAAGCTGTTACCCTCCGCGCACGACGTCGCCCGAGAGGCGCGGATCCTGGCCGCGCTGGAGGACACCGCCGTTCCCGCCCCGGCGGTGTTAGGGCTGACCTGGATTACCACTGATGTCCCGCTGCTGTTGATGGAGTTCGTGGATGGCTTGGTGGTGGACCGGATGTCGATTGCGGAATCGTTGACGCCGCAGCGGCGGCGGCAGATTGGGCTGTCACTGCCGCAGACTTTGGCCAAAATTCACGCCGTCGACGTGGAAGAGGAGGGGCTTGATGACCTGGCCAGCCACAAGCCGTACGCGCAGCGCCAGCTCAAGCGCTGGGCCCGGCAATGGGAGCAGTCGAAGACCCGGGAGCTGCCCGACCTCGACGACCTGACCCGGCGGCTGATCGCCGCGGCACCGGAGCGACAGGAACTGACGCTGGTGCACGGCGACTTCCATCTGCGCAACGTCATCACGTCATATACGACGGGGGAGGTGGTCGCCGTCTTGGACTGGGAGCTGTCCACCCTCGGCGACCCGTTGGCCGACATGGGCAGCCTGCTGGCGTACTGGTCCGAGCCCGGCGAGGAGGAGACGGCGGGAAGCTTTGCCGCCGCTGCGCTTGACGGTTTCCCGGACCGTGCCGAGATGGCGCAGCTGTACCTGGCGGAGACCGGGCGTGACGCGGCGACGTTGAAGTACTGGCATGCGTTGGGGCTCTGGAAGGTCGCCGTCATCGCGGAGGGCGTGATGCGCCGCGCGATGGACCAACCCCAGAACAAGGCCGCCGCCGGCACCCCGACGGCGCAACGAATCGACGCGCTGGTCCGCAAGGCCCGCGAAGTGGCGGAGGATGCGGGTATCTGAACTGACGGGAGACGCCCATGGGCACTGACGAACAAGCGATCGCGCATGATCTGAGCGCGCGAGTATGTGCACTCATCGAGGAGCACGACCCGGCGACCACCGACCCGCGGGACTTTCTGGGGGCGCGGTTCGACGCGGGCCTGGCGTGGGTGCACTTTTCGCGGGGCTACGGCGGGCTCGACCTACCGCGCACTTTCCAGGCGCAGATCGAAGCCCAGCTGACCGCGGCGGGCGCGCCGCCGCCCGGCGGGGGAAAGAACATGATCGGGATTGGCATGGCGGCGCCGACGATCGTCGCGTTCGGTACCGACGAACAGAAGCGAAAGTTCCTGCGTCCGTTGTACATCGGCGATCACATCTACTGCCAGTTGTTCAGCGAGCCGGGTGCCGGATCCGACCTGGCCGGGCTCGCCACCCGGGCGGTCCGCGATGGGGAGGACTGGATCGTCAACGGGCAGAAGGTGTGGACGTCGATGGCGCAGCACGCGCAGATGGCCATCCTGGTCGCCCGCACCGACCCGACCGTGCCCAAACACCAGGGCCTCACCTACTTCCTGTGCGATATGACCGTCGGCGGCATCGACATTCGGCCGCTGCGCCAGATTACCGGCGAGGCCGAGTTCAACGAGGTGTTCCTCACCGACGTCCGGGTGCCCGACGCCAACCGGCTCGGCCCAGTGGGCGGCGGTTGGAAAGTGGCGACCACCACGCTCAACAACGAGCGGGTCGCCATCGGTTCGCGGCCCGGCGTTCCCCGGGAGGGCGGGATGATCGGCAAAGTTATCGAAGCCTGGCGGGCCGAGCCGGCGCTGCGCAACCCCGCCATGCACGACGAGCTGATGCGGCTGTGGGTCGAATCAGAGGTCGCCCGGCTGACCGGTGAACGGCTGCGCCAGCGGCTCTCGGTGGGTCAGCCCGGCCCGGAGGGCGCCGGCATGAAGGTGACCTTCGCCCGGCTGGCACAGGCGATCTCGGGGTTCGACCTGCAACTGCACACCGAATCCGGGCTGCGCTATGACGATTGGACCATGCGCAGACCCGAAACGGTCGACTTGACCGGGCGCGAGCCGGGATATCGCTACCTGCGCGCGCGAGGCAACTCCATCGAGGGCGGCACCTCGGAGATCCTGCGCAACACCATCGCCGAGCGGGTCCTGGGACTGCCACCGGAACACCGCGTCGACAAGGACGTCGCCTGGAAGGACCTGGACCGATGAGCACCGCAGACCTGCTGTACTCCGACACCGAGGAGGCACTGCGCGATAGCGTCCGCGACCTGCTTGCCGACCGGTGCCCGCGGGAAGCGGTTATGCGCCTGTATGACCCTGCACCGCCGGACTTTTCGGGTGTGTGGAAGGAGCTGGCCGCTGATCTGGGGGCGGCGGGGCTGCTGGTGCCGGAAAGCCTCGGTGGTGTGGGCGCGGGTGCGCGCGAGGCCGCCGTGGTGATGGAGGAGATCGGCCGGGCCGTGGCTCCGGTGCCGTTTCTGTCCAGCGGGGTGCTGGCCACCGTCGCGCTGTTGCGTGTCGGCGAGACCGAGACCCTGGCGGCGCTGGCCAAGGGTGCTGTCACCGCAGCACTGGTGGTGCCACTGTCCACCGCACCCGGCGATCCGGTCACCGCCGTGAGCGCCGGCGCGGGCGGTCTGACGGGATGGGTCGGCAACGTCGCGGGCGCGGACGAGGCCGACGTGCTGGTGGTGCCGGCGGCGGGCCCGGACGGACTCGAACTGCACACCGTCTCCCGGGCCGCAGGCGGCATCGAGGTGTCGCCAGTGCTGGCGCTGGATATGACGAGACCACTTGCGGACGTGGCGTTTTCGGCAGCGGCATCGTCGCGTGTCGACACCGGGTCGGCGGAGGCGGCGGTGGCGGTGGCATTGGAGATCGCGGCCGCGCTGCTGGCATCCGAACAGCTCGGGGTGGCGCAATGGTGTTTCGACACCACCCTCGACTACGTCAAGCAGCACAAGCAATTCGGCCGCGCGATCGGCTCGTATCAGGCGATCAAACACCGGCTGGCCGATCTGTGGCTAGAGGTCAACTCCGCGGCCAC
>DASPOT010000353.1:0-17957 GCA_035625875.1 Mycobacterium sp.
CCGTTGATGCCTACTCGGACCGTCACGTCTGTCTCCTTCGTCGCTGATGAACTTCTCGAAGGCAAGCCTAGTCCGGCGTTGTGGCCGTCGGGTGGTGACCGACCAGATGCGATGGCGCACGGGATCACCAGTTGCCGTAGCTCCGCAGAGCCGGTTCAGGCGGGCGTTGCCGGCTTTCCTCAACAACATCCCGGTGAGCCCGGCCGACCCGGAGCGCACCGCACGGCAACGCGGAAAAACTTCTAGGAGTCTGACTGGCGCCGGCCGGTCACTAAGCTGCTCATTTGCGCAGCCGCCGCAGAGCTGATTCGGCGGAGTGATAGCCACACAATCCATGCACGCCGGCGCCCGGTGGTGTGGATTGCGAGCACAGGTAGACGCCGGGCACTCCGGTGAAGTAGGGGTCGACGGCTACGCGCGGGCGGAATAGCACTTGGAGTCGGTCGTTGGCGCCGCCGATGATGTCGCCACCGATGAAGTTGGGGTTGTAGGCCTGTAACTCGGCGGTGGTTTTGCTGACGGTCGTGACAATGCGGTCGCGGAATCCCCGCGCGAACCGCTCGATCTGGCCGACCACCGCAGTGGTGGCGTCGCCGGTGTAGCCGAACGGCACATGGGCGTAGGCCCAGATCGGGTTGATCCCGCCGCTGGAGCGCGACGGATCGGCCAGGTACTGCTGCCCGACGAGGACAAAAGGCCGTTGCGGCATCCGTCCTTGGGCGCGCTGGCGTTCGGTGTGCGCGACCTCGGCGAAACTGCCGCCCAGATGAACCGTGCCCGCACGCCCACAATCGGGGTTGGTCCACGGGATATGGCCATCGATGGCGAAGTCGACCTTGAACGCCGAGGAGCCTTCGCGGTAGCGCTGATAAGACCGCTTGATCCGGCCCGGCATGCCATCGCCGTAGATCTTGCACGCCGCGGCCGGGCTGAGATCGAGCATCACGATATCGGCGTCGGGGATATAGCCGCGGTTGGTGACGGTGACGCCGGTCGTGATTGCACCGCCGTGTTCGCCCAGCGCGGCAGCCATGGCCGCCACGATCGACCCGGATCCACCTTCGGCAACCGGCCAACCGTAGCGGTGGCCGCTGGCCAGGATCATCAACCCCAGTGATGCGGTCAGTGGCCGGTCCAGCCGGGTGTAGACGTGCGCGGCCGCGCCGCCGAACAGGCCGCGCGCCTTCTCGGTGCGAAACCAGCGAGCCATGACCGTGGCTGGCAGCAGGGCGCGCGGTCCGAAAGCCGCAAGGCGGATCGGGTGGCGCGGAATGTTGATCACCGGCCGGAGCAAATCGTGGGCCAGGTCGTCGAAACCTGCCGCCAGGTCGCCCACGGCCCGTCGCCACCGGGAGCCGTCGGGTCCCAGACCGTCCGCGGTCTTCTCGATCGACTGGTACAGCACGCCAGCGGTGCCGTCATCGAGCGGGTGCGCGCAGTCGACCTCCGGCCATTTCCACCTCAGCCCGTAGCGTTGCAGGTCGACCTGCTTCCAGAACGGCGACCCCACGGCCATCGGGTGAAACGCCGAGCAGTGGTCGTGGATGACGCCGGGCACCGTCAGCTCGCCGGACCGCGCTCCCCCGCCGATCGTGTCGCGAGCCTCCAGCACCTGCACGTCGACACCGTGACGGGCGAGGTGGATCGCGGCGGCCAGGCCGTTTGGTCCCGCGCCGACGACGATCGCGGTGGTCATCGGGCGGCGTCGGTGTGGCGGGTTGTGAGATGGACCGGGAACTCGTCACCTGGTTGGGGCCAGGGCTGGCGGGTCAGCATGTCCTCGACATTGACATAGCCTTCCTCGATGAGGCCGGTCTTCGCGTCGACGATGCGATACCACTGCCGTTGGGTGTGGATCGGTTGGCCTTCGAGGATAACGACGCGGACGTCGCCCTCGTCGAAGTGGCAGCGCCGCTGGACCGCCTCAATCAGCTGCTCGTTGTGCAAGTGGCCTTCGCCGAAGTTCCAGCCGACGAGCGGCCCGGCCACGATCTCCCCTTCCCGCACCCGGTAGTCAGCCTCGTTGTCGACTGCGCGGGGCAGCAAGCCGTTGAGCGCCCGACCGTGGGTGTGCATAGAGCGAAACGCCGCCACCTTGTCGCTCATGATTTCGGCGGTCATTGGGTCGTAGAGTTCGGCTAGCTGCTTGGGGACGAGCGCAGAGCTTTTGACGATGTTGGCTTCGATCGTGTCCTCAGCGCCCGCGCGGAAGCACCACACGCTGGTAGCCCAGTTCCCGGCGTAGTAGCGCAGTGCAGGCAGGAACGAAATCTGTTGGGGAAACAGGTTTCCCGCGACCGGCACAACCAGAAGCGCGACGATCAGGACGGCCAGCAGCAGCGGCGAATTGAGGTCGGTGACGGTGATCGCACCGTAGTGCCCGAACAGGTAGAACAGCGAGAAGACGAAGAACACGTTCCACTCCAACGGGACTCCCATCGGCAGGTTGGAAATGATGTTGAGGTGGAAGATCACCATGAACCCGATGAGGATCCACCTCCACGGTTGACCGTCGGCGAAAAACACCAACACGCCGGGGACGACGAATTCCGCTGTGGTCCCGCCAACGTGAGCCATCACCTGTGGCAACCAGGAGGGGCGCAGGTCGTTGACCGGGTCGCGGTAGAACTTGTGCTTGAACCAGTTGAACACCTTGCTCCGCAGCAGCGCGTTGTTGCTCATCATCACCGCCACGACGTAAGGGAAATGGTGGTTGAGCTTGGAGGTCGCCGCCCCCCACCACAGCGCGAGCATGATGATTTTGAAAGCCGCGATCTGGTCGGTGAACGGGAACAAGAACACCAATAGTTTCAGCCAGTAGTGTTCGCCGCGGGCGGCGAGGAAGATGGTTTTGTCGCGCAGACCCAGCACCGCCAGGGCGACGATCGTGGGCACCACGAGAACGGGGTTGATCAGGCCGACGTCGCCGGCGGCGGTCACCGGGCCGCCATGTCCGGGTGACAACATCGCCCAGGTTCCGGAGACCAGCACGATGGCGTATAGGGCGACGTCGACGATGCTGCGGGTATCGCCGCGCGTGAACGGGACCTTGCCGGGCCAGGGTGGCAGCCGAATCGTGTTGGGCCGCAACCAATAGAGGAACCCGCCGATCGGCGGCCAGAAGCGCCCGGTGAGCGGGCCCGATCCGCAGCCCAGGCCCAGGACCTCGAACAGCAGGGTGAAGATGACGACCTTCTGGTACACGATCGGCTGCGTGCACCACTGCCCGATGTGGCCGAGCCCGCCCAGACTAGGAGTCAGCGAGATGATCGCGGCGGGGGCGGCGATGTACACGGCGATCTTGAGCAGGTAGAGCACGTAGATCGCGTGCGGGGTGCCGAAGCCGTGTTCCACCCAGTGGCGGGTCACGGCTTGCAGTCTTGTGGCTCGCGGCAGCGTGGGCCAAGTGTCGTGATCGACGTCCGGAAGCTCCGGTGTGATGAATCCCATGACGGCCTCTCTAGGTGTGAGATCAGTTGGCGGATACCGTGAATCGGCGCCACAGGTCCGGCTTGTCGATCTTGCCGACCGGGTTCTTGGGAAGCTCCTCGACCGGGATGATCTCGGCGGGCAGCTTGTATTTGGCCAAGGAGCGACCGACATGCGCCCACAGGTCGTCGGGTGTGACGCCGGCGCCGGCTCGGAAACACGCGAACGCCACCGGCACCTCGCCGTAGATAGTCGGAACCGCCGAAAAGGTCTTGGGCCGAACCTGTTCGACGATTTCGAAAAACGTCGTCGGGTTGAAACGTCCCGCCACCGTGTCTTGCCCGCCGGCCAGGAGTGGGGCCAAAACGCTGACCACGATGCCGTTGACGTGAAAGAGCGGCAGGATCAGCAGGCTGTGCGCGTCCTCGCCCATGTGCGTGAAGGCGATCATCGACTGCGCCATCGCCATAATATTGGCGTGCGTGAGTTCCACTCTCTGCGGAGATGTGCCATCTCGAGCTGCCGCGGGATTGGGTACCGCGCAAGGAGCTCGTGGAAACCGTTGCCCGACAACCCGTCTTGCTGATTCAGGCGTCTTCCAACAGATCTGGGGTGACCGCCGATTCGGTATCCGGGATGCCTTCCACCTTAGCCTTGCGGTCAGCCATCGACAACAGTCGCCGAATACGTCCGGCCACAGCATCTTTCGTCATCGCAGGGTCGGCGAGCCGGCCCAGCTCCTCCAAGGACGCCTGCCGGTGCTCGATGCGCAGTTGGCCGGCCGCGGCCAGGTGATCGGGCACGGTGTCGCCGAGAATCTCCAGTGCACGCTCGACTCGGGCGGCCGCCGCCACGGCGGCCCGCGCAGAGCGGCGCAGGTTGGCATCGTCGAAATTCGCCAGCCGGTTGGCCGTTGCCCGCACCTCGCGGCGCATCCGGCGCTCCTCCCAGACCAGCCGGGTGTCCTGGGCACCCATCCGGGTCAGCAACGCGCCGATCGCCTCGCCGTCGCGCACCACCACCCGGTCGGCACCACGTACCTCGCGGGCCTTCGCGCTGACCCCAAGCCGGCGCGCGGCCCCGACGAGCGCCAGTGCGGCCTCAGGGCCGGGGCAACTGACTTCCAGCGCCGACGAGCGCCCCGGCTCCGTCAGCGAACCGTGCGCCAAAAAGGCGCCCCGCCAAGCGGCTTCGGCGTCGCCGATACTACCGCCGACGACCTGGGCCGGCAGACCGCGCACCGGGCGGCCTCGCTGGTCGAGCAGACCGGTTTGACGGGCCAGCGCTTCACCATCGTTGGCGACCCGTAACACGTACCGGGTCTGCTTGCGGATCCCACTGGCCGACAACACATGCACGACCGCGTTGTAGCCGTACAGCTCGAAGATGTCCTTGCGCAGCCGCCGCGCGATGCTGCCCAAATCCAGCTCGGCCTCGACGACAACGCGGCCGCCCACGATATGCAGCCCGCCGGCGAACCGCAGCAAGGAAGTGACCTCGGCACGCCGCGCACTGACCGAATTCACCACCAGCCGGCTCAACTCGTCCTTGACTTCGGCCGTCATCGCCACGCGTCGTCACCCCTCGGTCCGCTGCCTCCCGGTCCCTGTGCGCCGGTCTGTTGACGTTCACTTTCGATGGGCACCGGGGCGGTCACCGGGGATGGCGCCGGGCCGGTGTCGCGCACCCGCACCCCTTCCAGCACCGCCGCCAGCTTGGCCGGGTCATGTAAAGGTGTACCAGGTCTGGATACATCGGCGAATTGGACTTGGGCTTCGAGTAGCGTTGCGGTGCGGCGCAGTTGCTCGCGCTCCCGGTCACCGGGCACCCGCTCGGCATCGATGATGATGTCGTGCACGGTGAAGCCCGGGGCATGCTGAAGCAACACGTGCAGATGACGCTCCGCCGAGAAGCCGGCCGTCTCCCCCGGCTCGGCCGCCAGGTTGAGCACCAGGGCGCGGCGGGCCGTGGTTGCCTGCAGCGCCGCGGCCAGCCCGGGCACCAGCACGTGCGGAATTACGCTGGTGAACCACGACCCGGGTCCCAGCACCACCAGGTCGGCGGCCATGATCGCGTCGACGGCCTGCCGGGTCGCCGGCGGGTTGGCGGGCAGCAACCGCACCCGCCGCACCTTTCCGGGCGTGGTCGCGATCGCCACCTGGCCGCGGATCACGCGGAACATCCGCGGGTCGGCCTCCAGGCCGGCGACATCGGCCTCGATCTGCAATGCGATCGGGCACATAGGCAGCACCCTGCCCGTGACACCGAGGATGCGGCCGAGTTCGTCGAGGGCGGCGACCGGGTCGGCCAGCATCTCGTTGAGGCCGGCCAGCAGCAGGTTGCCGATCGGGTGTCCGGCCAACGCGCCGCTGCCGCCGAATCGATGCTGGAGGATGGTCGCCCACAGTCGCCCGTATGGGCTGTCAGATGCCAACGCCGCCAACGCCATTCGCAGATCCCCTGGTGGCACTACGTCAAGTTCGCTGCGCAGCCGCCCCGAGGAGCCGCCGTCGTCGGCGACCGTCACCACAGCGGTGACGTGCGGGGTCAGCCGGCGTGCCGCTGACAGCGTCGCGTACAGACCATGTCCGCCGCCCAGAGCGACAATGCGCTGGCTCATTCGCGGCCCAGATCCCGGTGCAGCACCCGCACCGACAGTTGCGCGTTGGGTTCCAGCAGCTGCGCCAACGCCTCTGCGATGACAACGCTGCGATGCTTACCGCCGGTACAGCCAATGGCCACGGTCATGTAGCGCTTGCCCTCCTTGCGGTAGCCGTCGACAACCACGGATAGCAACCGATGGTAAGTGTCCAGGAACTCGGCCGCGCCGTTCTGGCCGAGCACATAGTCGCGCACCGCCGGATGTTGGCCGGTGTGCGGACGCAACTCGTCGACCCAATGCGGGTTCGGCAGGAACCGCACGTCCATTACCATGTCCGCGTCCATTGGCAGTCCGTACTTGAAGCCGAACGACTCGACGGTGACGCTGGTGTGCGCGACGGTCTCGCCGCCGAATGCGCGTTCGATGCTTTCCCGTAATCCGCGCACCGACAGTGTCGACGTGTCGATGATCAGGTCGGCCGTTGCGCGGACCGGAGCCAGCATCTCGCGCTCAGCGGCAATGCCTTCGGCCAAGGTTTGCTCGCCCTGCAGCGGATGGCTGCGGCGGTTCTGCTCGTAGCGGCGCACCAACATGTCGTCTGACGCCTCCATGAACAGCACCCGCGGGGTGATGTTGCGGGTGGCCAGGTCGTTGCGTACCCAGTCCAGGTCGCCGGTGAACCCGCGAGAACGCACATCCATCACCACCGCGAGCTGGGTGATCCGCGATCCTGCCGCCAGCCCGAAGTCAACCATGCGGGTGATCAGCTGGGGTGGCAGGTTGTCGGCGACATACCAGCCGAGATCCTCGAGCACCTTGGCCGCCGTGCCGCGCCCGGCGCCCGATAAGCCGGTCAGCAGGACGACGTCGATGCCGGATTGGGGTGCGCCGACGGGCTCGTCCCGCACGTCGTCCGGCAGTTCCGCGTACACGGCGCTCGGCCGGTTCTCGTCGTCCATAGCCCGGCCCGTCATCCGGTTGCCTGTCCGGCAACGCGCTGGTCGTCCCCCGCGGCGTCCGGCGCGTTCGATCCGGCTCGATCCGGCCGCAGCGCTTCGAGCACCGCGGTCGCTGTCGCGACACCGATCCCCGGCACAGCGGTGATCTCGTCGACGGTGGCCTCTTTGAGGCGGGCTATCGATCCGAAATGGCTGACCAGCGCTTTGCGCCGGTGCTCCCCCAGACCGGGCACCGAATCCAGCGCCGACACCGTCATCCGCTTGGACCGCTTGGTGCGGTGATAGCTGATGGCGAACCGGTGTGCCTCGTCACGTATCCGCTGCAGCAGATAAAGCCCCTCGCTGTTGCGGGGCATGATGATCGGGTCAGGTTCCGACGGTACCCACACCTCTTCGAGCCGCTTCGCCAGGCCGATCACCGCGACGTCGGTGATGCCGAGTTCGTCGAGAACGGTGGTGGCCGCGTTGACTTGCGGAGCGCCGCCGTCGACGACGTACAGATTTGGTGGGTAGGCGAACCGGCGCGATTTCCCTTCGGGAGCAAGCATGTTCGGATCCTGTTGGTCGTGCAGGTGGCGCAGGAACCGGCGTCGGGTCACCTCGGCGATGGAGGCGACGTCGTCGGAGCGGCCGCGGCCGGCAGATTCCCGGATGGCGAAGTGGCGGTAGTCCGACTTGCGCGGCAGACCGTCCTCGAACACCACCAAGGAGCCCACCACGTCGGTGCCCTGCACGTGGCTGATGTCGACGCACTCAATCCGCAGCGGCGCCTCGGCCAGCCCCAACGCGTCCTGAATGTTCTGCAGCGCAGCTGATCTGGCGTTGAAGTCGCCAGCCCGCTTCAATTTATGTTGCTGCAGCGCTTCTTTGGCGTTTCGCTCCACAGTTTCGGCCAGCGCCCGTTTGTCGCCGCGGCGCGGCACCCGCAGCGCTACTCGCGAGCCGCGTAGCTCCGACAGCCAGCTGGCCAACTCGTCGGCATTGGGCGGTAGGCAGGGCACCAACACCTCACGGGGTACCGGGCTGGCGGATTCGTCGGCGGCCCCGTCCAGCTCTGCCTGCTCCCCGTAGAACTGTGTCAAGAACTGTTCGACCAGTCGCGCCTCGCCGGAATCACCAGGATCACTGGGCTTTTCGACGATCCAGCCGCGCTGACCCCGAACCCGACCGCCGCGCACATGGAAAACCTGAACCGCCGCTTCCAGCTCGTCGTCGGCGAACGCCACTACATCAGCGTCGGTACCGTCACCGAGCACCACCGCCTGCTTCTCCAGCGCTCGCTTCAGCGCGGACAGGTCGTCCCTAAGCCGTGCCGCCCGTTCGAAATCGAGTTGCTCGGCCGCGGTGTTCATTTGCTGTTCCAAGCTGCGGGCGAACCGGTCGGTTTTGCCGGACAGAAAGTCACAGAAATCCAACACGATCTGGCGATGCTGCTCGGCGCTGACCCTGCCGATACAGGGGGCTGAGCACTTGTCGATATAGCCGAGCAGGCATGGCCGGTCGATTTGGTCGTGCCGCTTGAACACTCCGGGTGAACAGGTTCGCGCCGGAAACACCCGGGTGAGCAGGTCCAGCGTTTCCCGGATCGCCCAGGCGTGCGAGTACGGCCCGAAATAGCGCACACCCTTGCGCCGCGGGCCACGATAGACCATTAGCCGGGGGAACTCCTCGTTGAGGGTGACCGCCAGCACCGGGTACGACTTGTCGTCGCGGTAGCGGACGTTGAACCGCGGATCGAACTCCTTGATCCAGTTGTATTCCAGCTGCAGCGCCTCGACCTCGGTGTTGACCACCGTCCACTCGACCTTGGCGGCGGTGGTCACCATCTGCCGGGTGCGTGGGTTCAGGCCGGCGACATCCGCGAAGTACGACGTCAGCCGACTGCGCAGGCTCTTGGCCTTGCCGACATAGATAACTCGTCCGTGCTGGTCCCGGAACCGGTAGACGCCCGGCTCGACCGGGATGGACCCGGAGGCGGGGCGGTACGTGGCGGGATCTGGCACCCTTCTAAGGCTAGTCTGGCGACGATGCGGGCCGGAACGGCCCGAGAAGGAGCCGGACCATTAGCAGAAGCCGGGCCATTAGGAGAGTCGGAGCATCGGCGTTGCGGCCGACGGCGACCAACCCGGCGCCAGATTCAGCGGTCGTATAGGTCCGGCCGGTAGCGGGCCAGCAGTGCCCGCACGGTGTCCATCGCATCCACGGCACGGTCTTTGTCGACGGCCTGGATCGCCATCAACGGGATGTACTCGTCGTCGGGCAGGTCGATCCGCGCCCAGCGGGCGCCGGCGGGAAACGACACACCGACCACGTCCGACCACGGGATCAGTCGGTAGCCCAGCAAGTTGCGCACCGACAGCCCGGCGGCACCGACCCGCAGCCGCGGGCGTGCGAAGAGCAACACAATCCCGGCGATGACGACACCCAGCGCGCCGATCGCCACCTGGTCGGCCGTCTGGAAGATCACCCCGCTGGATTTGGTCTTGAGCAGCAAACCCACCGCGATATGCGCGGCCGCGATCAGAAACGCCGCCCCGTAGACAAAATACGGTGTCAGGTGCGGGCGCACCACAACATCCCAGTCGTCCCAGTCGGATTTTTCGGTCACAGCCTTGCGCGTAGATCGCGCAGGGTGAGCGCAGTGCTCAGGGCCGCCGCCGTCGCCTGGGCGCCCTTGTCCTCAGCCGACGTCGGCAATCCCGCCCGCTCCAGCGCCTGCTGCTCGGTGTTGGTGGTCAGCACCCCGTTGGCGACCGGCGTCGAGGCGTCCAGCGACACCCTGGTCAGGCCCTGGGTCACCGCATCGCATACATAGTCGAAATGCGGTGTGGCACCGCGGATCACCACGCCCAACGCCACGACGGCATCATGGTTGCGGGCCAGCGCCTGTGCTACTACTGGGATCTCGATCGCGCCAAGGACGCGGACCACCGTCGGGCTGTCAATTCCCCAGTCGGCGGCCACTTTACAGGCACCGGCCAGCAGCGCGTCACAGATTTTCCGATGCCAGGTGCTGGCGACGATCGCCAGCCTCAGCCCGGACGCGTCGAGCTCCGGCATCTCCGGCACACCGGCGCCACCACTCACGAAATGGCTCCTGCAGCGTCGCTAGCCTTGTTCACAGGGCGCCGCCGAATTCGCCCGGCAGATGAACGGATTCGTGGAAATCGTCGAGCCCTGCCAGGTCGTGACCCAGCCTGTCGCGTTTGGTCATCAGGTAGCGGATGTTCTCCGCATTAGCCCGCACCGGCAGTGGCACCCGCTCGATGATGTGTAGTCCGTAGCCATCTAGCCCGACCCGTTTGGCGGGGTTGTTGGTCAGCAGCCGCATGGAGCGGACCCCGAGGTCGACGAGGATCTGCGCGCCAGTGCCATAATCCCGCGCGTCGGCGGGGAACCCAAGCTTGAGGTTGGCTTCGACAGTGTCGGCACCGGCGTCCTGCAACTGGTAGGCCTGCAGCTTGTGCACCAGGCCGATGCCCCGGCCCTCGTGGCCACGCATGTACAGCACCACACCGCGCCCCTCCCGCGCCACCATCGCTATCGCGGCATCCAGCTGGGCCCCGCAGTCACAGCGGCGCGAGCCAAACACATCACCGGTCAGGCACTCGGAGTGCACCCGGACCAACACGTCGTGGCCGTCGCTGTGCGGCCCCGCGATCTCACCGCGGACCAGCGCCACGTGTTCGACGTCCTCATAGATGCTGGCATAGCCGATCGCGCGAAACTCTCCGTGCCGGGTGGGGATGCGGGCCTCGGCGACCCGCTCGATGTGCTTTTCGTGTTTGCGGCGGTACTCGATCAAGTCGGCAATGGCGATTAGCGCGAGATCATGTTCATCCGCGAAGACCCGTAGCTCCTCGGTCTGCGCCATTGCGCCCTCGTCCTTCTGGCTGACGATCTCACAGAGCACCCCTGCGGGACGCAGCCCCGCCATCCGGGCCAAATCGACGGCGGCTTCGGTGTGGCCTGGGCGGCGCAACACGCCGCCGTCTTTGGCGCGCAACGGAACCACGTGACCAGGCCGGGTGAAATCGTCTGCGACGCTTGTGGGATCGGCCAGCAACCGCATCGTAGTGGCCCGGTCTGAAGCCGAAATTCCAGTGCCTACACCATTTTTCGCGTCTACGGTTACGGTGTAGGCGGTCCCGCGCTTGTCCTGATTCACCGCGTACATCGGTAACAGGCCCAGCCGGTCACAGATCGCGCCGTCCAGCGGCACACACAGGTACCCCGACGTGTAGCGGACCATAAAGGCCACCAGCGGCGGGGTTGCCTTTTCGGCAGCGAAGATGAGGTCGCCCTCGTTCTCGCGATCCTCGTCGTCGATGACGATGGTGGCCTTTCCGGCCGCGATGTCGGCAACCGCCCGCTCGACGGAGTCCAACCTCGTCATCTCTGCCACCTCGCCCGTTCCGCATCCGGAACGCAGTCACACATAAGAGCTCGAACAAAAGAGCAGGTGCATTCAGTATGAACCACCACGCTGCCGCCAGTATTGCCGCGGCTTACTGAGCGGGATGGCCTATCAGCCGCTCGACATATTTGGCGATGACGTCCACCTCGAGGTTCACCGGCGTTCCAACCGGGGCGTGGCCCAGGGTGGTCAGTTCCCGGGTGGTGGGGATCAAAGACACCTCGAACCAGTCGTTGCCGAGCCCGGAGACGGTCAGCGAAATCCCGTCGACGGTGATCGAGCCCTTTTCGACGACGTAACGGGCCAGCGTCGCGGGCAGTTCAATCCGCACCACCTCCCAATGCGTTGACGGGGTGCGGGCCAGGATCTTGCCGGTACCGTCCACGTGGCCCTGCACGATGTGCCCGCCGAGCCGGCTGTTCAAGGCAGCGGCGCGCTCGAGGTTCACCCGGCTGCCAATCTGAAGTTCGCGCAGGTTGGACCGGTTAAGCGTCTCGGCCATCACGTCGGCGCTGAATCGACCGCCGGGCAGCACCTCGACGACCGTCAGGCACACACCGTTGACGGCGATCGAATCGCCGTGGCCGGCGTCGGCGGTGACGGCGGGACCGCGGATGGTGAGGCGTGCGGAATCGGCGAGGTCATCCCGGCCGATCACCTCACCTAATTCCTCGACAATTCCGGTGAACATCGCACCAGGCTAATGAGTCGGCCCGTGCGCAACCATCGGGTCGACCAGGATGGCCCGCCGCCTGCCAGGGCGCCCACCACAGCGTGCCGGTCCGGTCACCGGCACCCTCTACGATGCACGGTATGCAGACGCGTCGCCGACTATCCGCCGTCCTTGCCGCCGTAAGCATCGCCGCCGCCCTGGTCGCCGGCTGCTCCTCGTCCAAGCAGACCAGCAAGCCACTCCCGGATGCGGCCACGCTGCTCAAGCAGTCCAGCCAGACCACCAAGGGCGTCAAGAGCGTGCACCTGGTGCTGTCGGTGACCGGCAAGGTTAAGGGCCTGCCCGTCAAGACGCTGACCGGCGATCTCACCACAGCCCCCAACACTGCCGCGAAGGGCGACGCCAAGATCATGTTGGCGGGTAACGACATCGACGCCCAATTCGTGGTGTACGACACCGTGCTGTACGCGGCCCTTACCCCGAACAAGTGGGACGACTTCGGTCCGGCCGCCGACATTTATGACCCCTCGGCCATCCTGAACCCGAACACCGGACTGGCCAACATGCTGGCCAACTTCACCGACCCTAAGGCCGAGGGCCGCGAGACCATCAACGGACAGAACACCGTCCGCATCAGCGGAAAAGTCTCCGCTGACGCAGTGAATGCGCTTGCGCCACAATTGAATGCGACACAGCCGCTGCCGGCCACAGCCTGGATTCAGGAAAACGGAGACCATGAGCTGGTGCAGGCCAAGATGGATCAGAGCGCGGGCAATTCCATCCAGATGACGCTGTCGAACTGGGGCGAGCCTGTGCAGGTCACGAAGCCACCGGTGAGCTGACGAGAATGCGAGCTGGACGCGGAGTCGCCATCAGCGCGGGCAGCCTCGCCGTGCTGCTCGGCGCACTCGACACCTATGTCGTCGTCACCATCATGCGCGACATCATCGCCACCGTCGGCATCCCGATTAACCAGCTGCAGCGGATCACCCCGATCGTCACCTGGTACCTGCTGGGCTACATCGCCGCCATGCCGCTGTTGGGCCGGGCGTCGGACCGGTTCGGCCGCAAACGGCTGCTGCAGGCCAGCCTGGCCATGTTCGCGGTCGGCTCGGTGGTCACTGCGCTGTCGACCGATCTACACATACTGGTGGTCGGCCGCACCATCCAAGGCCTGGCCGCCGGCGCGCTGCTGCCCGTCACACTGGCGCTGGGCGCCGACCTGTGGTCGCAGCGCACCCGCGCCGGGGTGCTCGGAGGTATTGGTGCGGCCCAGGAGCTGGGCAGCGTGCTGGGCCCGCTGTATGGGATCTTCATCGTCTGGCTGCTCAGCAAATGGCAGTACGTGTTCTGGATCAACGTGCCGCTGGCCGTGATCGCGATGGTGATGATCCAGTTCAGCCTGCCGTCGCGGGACCGCAGCGCCGAACCGGAGAAGATCGACCTGGTCGGTGGGCTGCTGCTGGCGATCACACTGGGCCTCGCGGTCATTGGGCTGTACAACCCCGCGCCCAACGGTCAGCAGGTGCTACCAAGCTATGGTCCGCCGCTGGTAATCGCGGCGATCGCCGCCGCGGTGGTGTTCGCGATCTGGGAGCGCTTCGCGCGCACCCGATTGATCGAACCGGCCGGTGTGCACTTCCGACCGTTCCTGGCCGCGCTGGGCGCGTCCGTCGCGGCGGGCGCGGCGCTGATGGTGACGCTGGTCGACGTGGAGCTGTTCGCCCAGGGCGTGCTGGGCAAGGAGCAAGACGAAGCGGCGATCCTGTTGCTGCGTTTCCTCATTGCGCTACCCATCGGGGCGGTTGTGGGCGGTTGGATCGCGACGAAGGTCGGCGACCGGGCGATGACGTTCGTCGGGCTGCTGATCGCGGCCGGCGGCTACTTGCTGATCTCGAAGTGGCGGCTCGACCTGCTGACCCACCGGCATGACATCTTCGGCTTGTTTTCGCTGCCGGCGTTGGACACCGACCTGGTGGTGGCCGGGCTCGGCCTGGGCCTGGTGATTGGGCCGCTGTCGTCGGCGAGCTTGCGGGTGGTGCCGTCGGCGCAGCACGGCATCGCCGCGGCGCTGGTGGTGGTGGCGCGCATGACCGGCATGTTGGTCGGGTTGGCCGCACTCAGCGCCTGGGGTTTCTATCGGTTCAACCAGATTGTGGCCGGCCTGTCGGCGAAGGTTCCGGAGCACGCCAGCCTGGCGGTCCGGCTGGCCATTCAGGCACGCCTGTACCGGCAGGCGTTCGCCGAGATGTACGGCGGGATATTCACGGTCACGGCGGTCGTCTGTGTCGTGGGGGCGCTGCTGGGTCTGCTCCTTAGCAGCCGCCGTGTGCACGTAGAGGAACCGCAGGTCGCCGAACGGCAGGCCGTCGGACCAAAGGCCTAAGGGCCGGGCTAGCGCGGGACCAGGCTAAGCAGCAAATCCGGGCCGACCCGCTCGACCCCGTCGAACCGCCAGCGCAGCGCCCGCGCGATGCTCGGCACCCCGACGTCGTCGACCGCGGTGATGGGCCCGCCCAGGAGGATCGGCGCCACGTAGGCCAGGATGCGGTCGATCACCCCGGCGCGCAGGAAGGCACCGGCGAGCGTGGGGCCGCCCTCCAACAGCACATCGGTGCGGTCCGACAGCGCCTTGAGCACTTCCTGCGGATCGTGGGTGCGGATCACCATGGTGCGCGAATCATCGTTGAGAACCTGCGCTTCTGAAGGTATTTCACGCTTCCCCACCACGACGCGCAGCGGTTGCCGATCCGCCAAGGCGCCGTCAGGCAGCCGCGCGGTCAACGCCGGGTCATCGATGAGCACCGTGCCGGTGCCGACCACGATGGCGTCGGCGGCCGCGCGGCGTCGATGCAGGTCCGCGCGTGCCGCCTCACTGGTGATCCACTGGCTGGAGCCGTCGGCGGCCGCGCTACGGCCGTCGATGCCGGTGGCGTACTTCCAGGTCACATGCGGCAGCCCGGTCTCTTGCTTGTGCAGCCACTCCCGCAGCGGCCCGGCCGCCACTACGTCGGCCTGCACGCTGGCGACCATGTGCACGCTCGCCGCCGCCAACCGGGCTGCGCCGCCGGCGGCGATCGGGTTCGGGTCGGCAACGGCGTAGACCACCGACGCGACACCAGCATCCAGCAGGGCATCCACGCACGGCGGGGTCTTGCCGTGGTGGTTGCACGGCTCGAGCGTGACCACCGCGGTGCCGCCGGCGGCCAAAGCGCCGGCGCGACGCAGCGCCACCACCTCGGCGTGCGCGCCGCCGGCCGGCTCGGTGCCACCGGCGCCCGCGACCCGGCCCTCGCAGTCCAGAATGACCGCGCCGACCGGAGGGTTGGGATACGTGCTGCCCTTGACCAGGTTGGCGTGTTCGACGGCGAGTCGCATGGCGACATCGTGGCTGAGGGCCGCCTGGTTACTCATCGGCGTAGATGCGGTCTCGCGGCACGAGCTTGTCGCCGCAGTGCCTCGACCGCGGCTTCCGGGTCTTCGGCGCCGTAGACGGCGGATCCGGCGACAAAGCAGTCAACGCCAGCCTCGGCGGCCTGCTCGATGGTGTCGGCGTTGATGCCGCCGTCGATTTCGACCAGGATCGTCAGCTCGCCGGAGTCGACTAACTTGCGCACCGTGCGGACCTTGGTCAGCACGTCGGGAATGAATTCCTGGCCACCGAAACCGGGGTCTACCGACATGACGAGAAAGGTGTCGAAGTCCTTGAGGATGTCCAGGTAAGGGTCCAGCGGGGTGCCGGGCTTGATGCTCAGGCCCGCCTTGGCGCCGGCGGCGCGGATGTCACGCGCCACACCGACCGGGTTGTCGGTTGCCTCGGCGTGGAACGTGACGTTGTAGGCGCCCGCCTCGGCGTACGGCGGCGCCCACCGGTCGGGGTCCTCGATCATCAGATGGCAATCCATCGGAATGTCGCTGGCGGCCAACAGGCTTTCCACCACCGGTAGCCCGATCGTCAGGTTCGGCACGAAGTGTGCGTCCATGACGTCGACATGCAACCAGTCGGCGCCTTCGACGGCGGCGGCCTCGTCGGCCAGCCGGGCGAAATCAGCGGCCAGAATCGACGGCGCGATCAGCGGCCGATCGGTCTTGCCTGACATGGGGCTCAGCCTACTTTGAGGGCTGCAGCGAACATGGCGTCGGTGCCGTGCCGGTGTGGCCACAGCTGAATGTAGGGGCCCTCCCCCAGATCGGCGACGGGTTCGAACAGCGACCGGGTGTCCAGCGCGGACACCGGGTGGCGCCGCAGCGCGTCACTGACCACGCCGACCGTCTCGGCCAGCTGCGGCGAGCAAGTGGCATACAAGACGACACCGCCGGGGCGGGTCAGCGCGATCGCGGCTCCCAGCAATTCGCGTTGCAGTCGGGTCAGCGCCGGGATGTCGGCGGGCTGACGCCGCCAGCGCGCATCGGGCCTGCGGCGCAGCGCGCCCAGCCCGGTGCAGGGCACATCGACCAGCACCCGGTCGAAACCCGGGTCCAGGCCGGTGCTGCGTCCATCAGCGCGCAGCACCTCGACCGGCAGGCCGCGGGTGTTCTCGGCAACCAGGTCGGCGCGGTGTGGCGCTGGCTCCACCGCCGTGACCCGGGCTCCCGACCCGGCGCCCAGGGCGGCCAGCAGCGCGGTCTTGCCGCCCGGTCCGGCGCACAGGTCTAGCCATCGACCGGCGTCGTCGGCCACCGGGGCCAGGGTGAGCGCGCGAGCCACCAATTGGCTGCCCTCATCCTGGACCAGTGCCTGGCCGTCGCGGACCGCCGGCAACTGTGCGGGATCGCCGCCCGACAGGTACACCGCGTACGGCGAATACCGGCCCACGGTACCGTTCACGGCACCAGCCAACTCCTCGGCGGTCAGCACTCCCGGACGGGCCGCCAGATGCACCTGGGGGCGCTCGTCGTCGCTGGCCAGGGCGGCGTCGAGCTCGCCAGCGGCGGCACCCAGCGCGTCGACAAACGCCTGAGCGATCCAGCGCGGGTGGGCGTGAACGAAAGCAGCGTGCCCGACCGGATCGGTGAATTGGTCGGGCGCTAGCTCGTCGACCCAGGATTGTTCGTCGCGGGCGCTGATCGTGCGCAGCACACCGTTGACGAAACCTGCACGGGCCAAATCGAATTCGATTCCAGCCTGCTCGACAGTAGTGGAGACGGCGGCGTGCGCGTCGACCCGGGTGCGCAGCAGTTGATACGTCCCGAGCCGAAGCAGATCAAGCAGCACCGGGTTGATGGCGTCGGGTGACCGACCGGCGGCGGCACCTATGATCGCGTCGAGCAGGCCACGAATGCGGCAGCTGCCGTAGGTCAGCTCGGTGGCGAAGGCTGCGTCGCGGCCGCTGATCTGCCGTTCCCGCAACAGGACTGGCAGCAGCAAGTTGGGGTAAGCGTCGCGCTCGCTCACGGCGCGCAACACATCGAACGCCGCCCGGCGCGCCGGATCCAGCGGCCGGCGCCGCGGTGGCCTACCCGGCCGCCGGGATGACGGCGCCGACCGTACCGGCGGTCGGCCGCGTCGCGGCTTGTGTGGTGGGGTCATGACGCTCGCGCCGTCGAGTCCAGGCGGGCCCCGCGAGCCCAGTCGACGGCGTTCATCAACTTCTTGCCCGGCGCCTGGACTTGCCCCAGCCGCAACGGCTCAGAGCCGGTGCCAATCCGCACACTGCGGCGGCCGACGTGAATATCGCCGGGCGACAATGGCTTTGGAAGATCCGACACGTCGGCATCGACCTGCACCGGCCCGAGCTTGACCCGCAGGTCACCGATCAGGGTCCAGGCGCCCGGGTTGGGCGTGACGGCACGAATACGCCGCTCGACGACTTGGGCCGGAAGGTCCCAGCGCACGTGGGCCTGCTCGACGGTGACCTTCGGCGCGACGCTGACCCC
>DASPOT010000354.1:0-21074 GCA_035625875.1 Mycobacterium sp.
ATCAAGCCGGCGCTGGAGGCGGTGACGTCGCTTCCGGTGAGTGCCCCTGAGGAGCCGGAGATGGCGCTGGCCCGGGGCGCGGCACTGGCGTCGGCAAATGCGCCGTTGTTCGCGTCGTCCACCGCCGCGCTGGCTTACGCACAGGACCCCGGCACCGGTGAGGTGAACCCGTACCTGCTGGCTGGATACCTCGCCGTTCCCGAGGTTCCCGCCGGCACCGAGCCGGGCGAAGGCGAAGAGGACCTCGCCTATAGCGCCGTCCCAGACGAAGAAGCCGAGGCTTTCACCGAGGAGGGTTCCGGCGCGTTTGGCCCGGTCGCAGAGGAAGAAGACTTCACGACCGGCATGTACCCCGACTTTAGCGCCGAACTGGGCGCGCAGCCGACTCGCCAGCCCTTCCTGGCGGCCATGGGTGTGTTGACGATCTTTGTTGTCGGGGTTGTGGCACTGGTGCTTTCGCTGGCGATCAGTATCCGGCCGCACGTCGATCAGAAACCCAGCCTTAGCCCCAACGTCATCGCACCGCATCCGCAGGCGGTGGTGCCGGCACCGCCCCCGAAGGCTGCGGTACCCGCTCCTGCGCCGGCTCCGCCGGTGCCGCAGCCGGCTCCCGCACCGGCGCCGGCACCGGCGCCGGCTCCCGCTCCGGTACGGGTGGTGGCGCCGGCACCCGTTGTCGCGCCTGCAGCACCTCCTCCGGCTCTGCCAGCGCCCCCGCTGATTCCGCCGCTCATCCCGCAATTCTTGGCACCTCCGGTGCCAGGACCGCCGGTCGCACCCTGGGGCGGCGACCATGGCGGTGGCGGTTGGGGCCACGGCCACGGCGAAGACCACGGCGGGGGCTTCGGCGGCTTTGGTGGGGGCCACGGGCACAGGTAACTGTCGTCTGCTGTCCAGCTGTTTGCTCGATATGGTGATGCGGCTAGCTCGTCCGCCCGCCTGCGCGTCCGACGGCGTCAACTTGCCAGCCGGGCCCCATGACGGCACGCGGGTAAAGTCGAAATGTCAGGGTCTGCGGGGACCCACGCCGTCTCGCTGCCACCAGAACGTGCGATGACGACGTTCTGGTAGCCAGCCCGCGAAGCGCACTGCTCCACCCAGACCCGTGGCTAGCAGCAAACAACGATGGGGGTGTAGTGGACACCGTACTTGGTGTATCGATGGCACCGACGGCGGTTCGCATGGTGCTGGTGGAGGGTGAGAACGCCGACGGCGTCACCGTCGATGAAGATAACTTCGACGTCACCGCTGCCCACGGCGCCGCAACCGACAGTGCACCCGAGCAGGTGATCTCGGCGATTCTGGGCACCCGCGAAGGCGCAGCCCAGGGCGGCTACCAGCTGACGTCGACCGGGGTGACCTGGACCGATCCCGCCGAGGCCGCCGCACTGCGCGATGCGCTGGCCGCGCGCAAGATCGAGAACGTCATGCTGGTCTCGGCGTTTTTGGCCGCGGCCGCACTGGCTCAGGCGGTCGGGAGCGCAACCAATTACGCCCACACCGCGCTGTTGTTCGTCGAGCCGAACACCGCGACCTTGGCCGTTGTCGATACCGCCGACGGGTCGATCGCCGATGTGCGCCGGCAACCCCTGCCCGAAGACGACGACGCGGCGGTGACCACGTTGGCCGCGATGGTCTCGGATGCCGAGGCGCTGGAGGCCCGCCCGGAGGGCGTGTTCGTGGTCGGCTCCGGTGTTGACGTTCCGGTGATCAAGCCGGCGCTGGAGGCGGCGACGTCGCTTCCGGTGAGTGCCCCCGAGGAGCCGGAGACGGCGCTGGCCCGGGGCGCGGCGCTGGCGTCGGCGAATGCGCCGCTGTTCGCGTCGTCGACCGCCGCCCTGGCTTACGCGCTGGACCCCGGCACCGGTGCGATAGACCCGTATGCGGTTGCTCCGGGTTACTTCGAGGTTCCCGACGATGCCGGGCAGGGCGATGAGCCCCTGGCCTATAGCGCCGTCCCCGACGAGGAAGCCGACGTCTACACCGCGGTCGCCGACCAGCAAGGCTTGGTGACCGGCACATTCGCCGTCAGAGCTGACCACCGCGGGCACGGGCGCAGACCGTTGTGGTTGGTCGCGAGCGGGGTGGCGGCGATTTTCGTTGTGGGGGTGGTGGCCCTGGTGATGGCGATGGCGATCAGCATGCGACCGACGGTCGGTCTGCGGCCGAATCCCGGTCACAACCTGGTCGCGCCCGCAACGCCGGCGCCGGCACCGGCGGCCCCTGCTCCTGCGTCGGCACCGGCGGGCCCGGCCCCGGCTCCGGTGCCTGTGGCTCCGGCTCCAGCCCCGGTTGCCCCGGCTCCCGCTCCCGCGGCTCCGGCTCCAGCCCCGGTTGCCCCGGCTCCTGTTCCGGTAGCGCCGGCTCCGGCACCTGTCGCTCCTGCTCCGGCACCTGTGGCGCCGGCTCCTGTTCCGGCGGCTCCGGCTCCCGCACCCCCTGCAGTGCCCCCGGTCATCCCGCAGCTACCGCAGATCTTCAGCCCGCCGGTGCAGGGGCCGCCGGTGGCACCGTGGGGCGGGGATCACGGCGGAGGCGGCTGGGGCCACGGCCCGGGCGGGTTCCCTGGCGGGGGCGGCTTCCCCGGCGGCCCTGGCCACGGCGGCGGCTTCGGTATCCCCGGCGGCGGGCATGGCGGCGGCTTCGGGATCCCGGGTATCCCTGGCCGGTAGTTCGCTAGCAACCAACTGTCACTCGCTGTTCGCCTGCCGCTAAGGGTCGCGATGCTGTTAGCTCATCGCGGCCGCCTACACACGGGTGTATGCGATGTACCGTCTTCGGCACGGGCTATCTGGGCGCTACTCACGCCGCCGGGATGGCGGAATTGGGCCACGATGTCGTCGGAGTCGACATCGATCCCGGAAAAGTTGCCAAGCTAGCCGCCGGTGACATCCCGTTTTACGAGCCCGGTCTGCGGACACTATTAACTGACAACCTGACTGCGGGCCGACTGCGCTTCACCACCGATTACGACATGGCCGCCGGGTTCGCCGATGTGCATTTCCTCGGAGTCGGCACGCCGCAAAAGAAAGGCGAATACGGCGCCGACTTGCGGCATGTCCATGCGGTTATCGACGCCTTGGTCCCGCGGTTGACCCGGCCCTCGGTCATCGTCGGCAAGTCGACCGTCCCCGTCGGCACTGCAGCCGAGCTCGGCCAAAGGGCACGTGCGCTGGCGCCACCAGGAGTCGACGTCGAAGTGGCCTGGAATCCGGAGTTCCTGCGGGAAGGCTTCGCGGTGCGCGACACCCTGCATCCGGATCGTATCGTGCTTGGCGTACAACCTGATTCAATGCGCGCCGAGGCGGCCATTCGTGAGCTGTACGGACCACTGCTGGATGCGGGGGTACCGTTTCTGGTGACCGACCTGCAGACCGCAGAGCTGGTCAAAGTCTCCGCCAATGCCTTTCTGGCGACCAAGATTTCGTTCATCAACGCGATCTCTGAGGTATGCGAGGCGGCCGGTGCCGACGTCACCGTGCTGGCCGGCGCACTCGGGCACGACCCACGGATCGGACGCCAATGCCTCAACGCGGGCTTGGGTTTCGGCGGTGGCTGCCTGCCCAAAGACATCCGCGCGTTCATGGCCCGCGCGGGTGAGCTGGGAGCCGACCAGGCGCTGACGTTCCTGCGCGAAGTGGACAGCATCAACATGCGCCGCCGCACCCGGATGGTCGAACTGACCACCACCGCCTGCGGCGGCTCGCTGCTGGGCGCTAATATCGCCGTGCTGGGCGCGGCGTTCAAACCCGAATCCGACGACGTGCGCGACTCGCCGGCGCTCAACGTCGCAGGCCAGCTGCAGCTCAACGGTGCCACGGTCAACGTCTACGACCCGAAAGCCCTGGAGAACGCGCAGCGGCTCTTTCCCACCCTGAATTACGCAGTCTCGGTGGCGGAAGCCTGCGAGCGCGCGGACGCGGTGCTGGTGCTCACCGAGTGGCAGGAGTTCATGGACCTCGACCCCTACGACCTTGCCGACTGGGTGCGGGCCCGGGTCGTCATCGATGGCCGCAACTGTCTGGACGTCACCCGCTGGCAGCAGGCGGGTTGGCGGGTGCACTGCTTGGGCCGGGCGACGATGCCGGCCGTGGAAGCGGCCGGAGGAGGAGCCGGGCAATCCGACTTGGCACACGCGTAGCCTGACGGCGTGGATTATGCGGCCGCATTCCTCGATCAGAACCGCGCCTTCGGTGATGTGATCCGCAGCGGCGACCCGTCGACCCCGGTGCCGACTTGTCCGGGCTGGACCTTCAAGGAACTATTCCGCCATGTCGGCCGCGGGGATCGCTGGGCGGCGCAGATCATCAGCGACCGAGCCGACCATTACCTCGATCCCCGTACCGTCGAGGGCGGCAAGCCGCCACCGGATCCCGGCGACTCGATCTCCTGGCTCCACGGCGGCGCGCGGCGGCTGATCGACGCCGTCGAGCTGGTGGGTGTGGAGACACCGGTGTGGACCTTCCTCGGATCCCGGCCGGCGTACTGGTGGATCCGGCGTCGGTTGCACGAGGCGACGGTGCACCGGGCTGACGCCGCGCTCGCGCTCGGCCTCGACTACACGCTCGCACCCGAACTGGCTGCCGACGGGATCAGCGAATGGCTCGAGCGGGTCGCGATCCAGGCCGGAAGCGACGGGGCACCACTGCCTCTCGAGGACGGCAACACCGTACACCTACACGCCACCGACCCTGGGTTGGGTGCCGCCGGTGAATGGACGATCAGCGCTGGTCAAGGCCGGATCACCTGGTCACATGACCACGGCAAAGGCACCGTGGCGCTGCGCGGCGCCGCCACCGACCTGCTGCTGGCGCTGGTGCGGCGAGTCCCGGTAGCCGACACCGGTATCGCCGTGTTCGGCGACACCGTGGTATGGCAGAACTGGCTCGACCACACGCCTTTTTAGGCACGGGGCAACCCTCTTAAGCGCGCCCACACGGTACCTTGCAGACCATGACCATATCGGAGATCGCCACCGTCTTGGCTTGGCACGATGCCCTCAACGCGTCCGATCTCGACACCCTGGTGGCCCTGTCCAGCGACGACATCGAAGTCGGCGACGCGCACGGGGCCGCGCAGGGCCACGACGCGCTACGCAGGTGGGCCGCCGCGACCAAAACGACCGCGGAGCCGGGCCGGATGTACGTGCACGGCGGCGTCGTCGTCGTCGAACAGAAGATCAGCAGCCCGGACGATCCCAGCGCCAGCACGACCGCTGCGTCGGCGTTCCGGGTGGTTCACGATCAGGTCACCTCGGTGTTCCGCCATGAGGACCTGGCGTCGGCGCTGGCCGCCACCGATCTCACCGAGGCCGACCTCGTCGACTGAGGGAGCAACTCATGCGCGGGATCATCCTGGCCGGCGGTTCGGGCACGCGGCTGTACCCGATCACCATGGGCGTCAGCAAGCAGTTGCTGCCGGTCTACGACAAACCGATGATCTATTATCCGCTGTCGACGCTGATGATGGCCGGCATCCGCGACATCAAGGTGATCACCACCGCCCAAGACGCGCCCGCCTTTCAGCGACTCCTCGGTGACGGGGCGCCGTTCGGCATCAACATCAGCTACGCGATCCAGGACCAACCCGACGGGCTGGCGCAGGCATTCGTCATCGGGGCCGACCACATCGGTAACGATTCGGTGGCATTGGTGTTGGGGGACAACATCTTCTACGGCCCTGGCCTGGGTACTAGCCTGATTCGCTTCCAAAGCGTCAGCGGGGGAGCCATTTTCGCTTACTGGGTGACCAACCCGTCGGCATACGGGGTCGTCGAATTCAGTCCCGATGGGATAGCACTGTCGATCGAGGAAAAGCCCGCCACCCCGAAGTCGCAGTACGCGGTGCCGGGCCTGTACTTCTACGACAACGACGTGGTCGAGATCGCCCGGGGGCTAACAAAATCGGCGCGCGGCGAGTACGAGATCACCGAGATCAACCAGACCTACCTCAACCAAGGCCGGCTGTCCGTCGAAGTGCTCGCCCGCGGCACCGCGTGGCTGGACACCGGGACGTTCGACTCGCTGCTGGATGCCAGCGACTACGTCCGAACCCTGGAGCTGCGGCAGGGCCTGAAGATCAGCGTTCCCGAGGAAGTGGCGTGGCGGATCGGCTTAATCGACGACGAGCAGCTAGCCCGCCGGGCCCATAGGCTGCTCAAGTCCGGCTACGGCGGCTATCTGCTGAAGCTGTTGGAACAGCGCTGATTCCGCTACGGCCGGGGACGTGATCGGGGGTTGCCAGCACCGCGGCGATCGCCGTCGTCAACGGCACCGACAGCGCCAGTGCGATGCCACCCACCGCCGAGCGGGCGAGCTCGATAGCCACGCTCTCAGTCGTCAGCACGTCGCGCAGTGATCGGTTGGCGACGCTGAACAACAGCAGCAGCGGCAGCGAGCTGCCGGCGTAGGCCAGCACCAGCGTGTACACCGTGCTGGCGATGTGGTCGCGGCCCACCCGCATCGCGCCCAGAAAGATCTCCGGCCGCGAGGTGCTGCCGCCGATCTCGGCGAGCTCGAACACTGTCGACGCCTGCGTCACGGTGACATCGTTGAGCACACCCAGTGATCCGATGATGAACCCGGCCAGCAGCAATCCGGTGATCGACACATTGCCCAAATACGTGGCGACCTCAGAGTTCTGTTCCTCCGACAGCCCGGTCAGATGAGCCAGTCCGATTGCCGCCCAAGACAATCCGGCGGCCAGCAGAAGCGACGACAAGGTGCCCAGCAGCGCCGCGCTGGTCCGCAGGTTCACCCCGTGCGCCAGGTAGATAACCACGTAAAGGATCGCCGCTGATGCCACCAGCGCCACGGGAACCGCGGGCGCGCCGTTACGCAGCGCCGGCAGCAAGAACACCACCAGCACCAGGAACGCGACCACAATGCCGATCAGCGCCAGCAACCCGCGCCAGCGCGCCACCAGTGCGATCACCACCGCGAACGCCATTGCCAGCGCGGCCAGCGGCCAGCCGCGCGCGTAGTCGTAGAACGCGTAGCTGGTGACGCCTTGATTGTCGACCTGCCGGATGATCCGGATGTGATCACCTGCGGCGAGTTTGGGCTGACCGGGTCCGGGGGTGAACTCTAGCAACGTGTTGGCGCCGGTGTTCGGGCCGGAGTCGATGGCAACCAGGGTGCGCACGCACCGACCGGCGCCTGGGGTTCCCGGCAGCGGCGCAGCGGTAACCACCTGACCGGCGGATCGGCTGCCGCAGTCGCCCAATCCGCTGGACAGCACATGCCCAGCCTCGGTGGTGACCGCGCCGCCCGCCGCGTTCTGGAACGGCATCGGGATGTTGACCTTCTGCTGGCTCGGCCATAACCACACCGCGCCGATGACGACCGCGATACCTATCCCGGCCAGCAGCCCGACGACGATCTTGGCGGCCAATCGTCCCAACGGCGCAGAACCGCCGCTCATGGCGTGCGAATGTGTCACGCGCAACAGACTAGAAGCCCATACCTGACCGGTTACTGGCAGTAGTAGCTGGTCCTAGGGATCCAGGTCGATACGTATCGAGAGCAGCTCGGTGCCGAGCGCGCGGTTGACGGTGCTGTTCAGCCACGACAGTTGTGCGTTCCGCGCTGCGGCGTCATCGTTGGGCATTAGATGCGCTCTTCCGCTACGCCAACTGCCAGGCGGTTGATCACGTGGTCGCTGGATTCCGGCTTACTGACGGTAGCCTGCCAGGAAGTTACCCAACCGCTCGACAGCATTGGTGAGGTCACGCGACCACGGCAGCGTCACGATGCGCAGATGATCCGGTGTCGGCCAATTGAACCCGGTGCCCTGAGTGACAAGGATCTTCTCCGATAACAGCAGGTCGAGGACGAGTTGCTCGTCGTCTTCGATCTCATACACCTCCGGATCAAGCCGAGGGAACGTATACAGCGCGCCTGCCGGTTTGACGCACGACACCCCAGGAATCTCGTTGAGTTTGGTCCATGCGACGTCGCGCTGCTCGCGCAGCCGCCCGCCGGGCAACACCAGGTCTTCGATGCTCTGGTGGCCGCCCAGCGCCACCTGAATCGCGTGCTGCGCCGGAACGTTCGGGCACAACCGCATATTCGCCAGCAGACTGATGCCCTCGATGAAGCTGCTGGCGTGGTCCCTGGGACCGGTGATCGCCAGCCATCCGGCCCGGTATCCGGCGACCCGGTAGGCCTTCGACAGGCCGTTGAAGGTCAGGCACAACAGGTCGGGAGCCAACGCCGCCATGCTGATGTGCTTGGCGTCGTCGTACAGGATTTTGTCGTAGATCTCGTCGGCGAGTAGCAGCAGCTGATGCTTGCGCGCCAGATCGGCCATCTGAGTAAGGATTTCGCGGCTGTAGACCGCGCCGGTGGGGTTGTTCGGGTTGATGACGACCAGCGCCTTCGTGCGCTCGGTGATCTTCGATTCCAGATCGGCGATATCGGGCTGCCAGCCTTGGGTTTCATCGCACAGATAGTGCACCGGCGTGCCACCCGCCAGCGACGTCGACGCCGTCCACAGCGGGTAGTCCGGCGCCGGGATCAGCACCTGATCGCCGTTGTCCAGCAGGGCCTGCAGCGTCATCGTGATCAGTTCGGAGACGCCGTTGCCCAGATATACGTCGTCGACGTCGAATCGTGGGAAGCCATCGACAAGTTCGTAACGGGTGACCACCGCACGCCGCGCCGACAGGATGCCCTGGGAGTCGGAGTACCCCTGCGCGTAGGGCAGCGCCTGAATCATGTCGCGCATGATCACATCAGGTGCCTCGAAGCCGAACGGCGCCGGATTGCCGATATTCAGCTTGAGGATGCGGTGACCCTCGGCTTCCAACCGCGCGGCGTGATCGTGTACCGGCCCACGGATCTCATACAGCACGTCCTGCAGCTTGGACGACTGCGCGAAGGTGCGGTGCCGCGGCAGATGACCGGTCGTGTGCCAGGGCAGCTGGTGAGCAGTCACGTCAACCATCGTGCCATGGCTGTCCAGCGAAATTTGCTCACGGTTGCCACGTCGACGTCAGCGCTTACCCGGCGGACGGGCACCGCGCGCGATGCCCAGACCCTTGACCGGCGGGGCCGCGGCTTCGCCGTCGTGAAGCTCTTCCGCCTTCTGCGCCGGCGCAGGTTCCGACTCCGGTTGCTGCCTAGCCACCGATTCCTGTTTGGCTTGCGGTGTCGGCGCCGCCGCTCCCGGGCTAGGTTGTGCTGCGAGTGCCTTCTTGGCGCCGGGATGCTTGGCGCCGGGATGCTTGGCGCCGCCGGCAATGCCCAGTCCCTTCACCGGCGCCGCGGGCGCCTTGGCTTCGACGGCTTCTTCGGCGGGGTGGGGCTCCGCTTGCGGCGCTCGGGCTTTCTTGGCACCCGGCCGTTCGGCGCCGGCCGCGATGCCCGGCCCCTTGGCGGGAGCGGGTGCGGTGGCTTTCGTGGGTTGCTCGACGAGTTTTGAAGGCGCCTGGGGCGCTTGGGCTTTAGCCGGCGCCTTCTTGGCCCCCGGCCGCTTGATGCCGCCGGCGATACCCAGCCCGGTGACGGCTTTGGCGGCCTTCTCCGGCGCGGGCGCAGCGGTCGTGGGCTGTGCGGGTGCCTCGGCAGGGGCGGCGGTTGCGGCCGGTGCCGTCGCAGGCTTGGCGGCGGGCTTCTCCGCCTGTTTCGCGGCCGTGCCCTTAGCCGGCAGCGTCACCGTGCTGCGGTCGAGCGACTCGAGCAGCAGCTGTGCCACGTCGCGCACGTCGACGCCCTCACGCCCGGCGGCCTCTTGGCGGTCGTCGATACCGTCGGTGATCATCACCCGGCAGAACGGGCACGCGGTGGCAACCGTGGTGGCCCCGGTGGCCAGCGCCTCATCGACGCGCTCGTGGTTGATCCGCTTGCCGATGTGCTCTTCCATCCACATCCGCGCACCGCCAGCGCCGCAGCAGAAGCTGCGGTCGGCGTGGCGCGGCATCTCGGTCAGCGTCGCGCCCGAGGCTCCGATCAGCTCGCGCGGCGCTTCGTACACCTTGTTGTGCCGGCCGAGGTAGCACGGGTCGTGGTAGGTGATGGCTTGCCCATTTCCGCCGCCGTCGCCGTCCACCGGCTTCACCGGCACCAGCTTCTGGTCGCGCACCAGCCGGTTGAGCAGCTGGGTGTGGTGCAGCACCGTGTAGTTGGTGCCCAGCTGCCGGTATTCCCGGCCGATGGTGTTGAAGCAGTGCGGGCAGGTGACGACGATCTTGCGGTCGACGGTCTCCACACCCTCGAAGACCCCGTCGAGGGTCTCGACGGCCTGCTGGGCCAGTTGCTGGAACAGAAACTCGTTGCCCGACCGGCGCGCGGAGTCGCCGTTGCAGGTTTCCCCGGTGCCCAGCACCAGGTATTTCACTCCGGCGATGGCGAGCAGTTCGGCGACCGCTTTGGTGGTCTTTTTGGCCTTGTCGTCGTAGGCGCCCGCGCAGCCCACCCAGAACAGGTACTCGTAACCGTCGAAGCTGTCGACATCCTGGCCGTAGACCGGGACGTCGAAGTCGACCTCGTCGATCCAGTTAGTCCGGTCGGAGGCGTTCTGGCCCCACGGGTTGGCCTTGGTTTCCAGGTTCTTGAACAGCACGGAGAGCTCGGAGGGGAACTCCGACTCCATGAGCACCTGATAACGGCGCATATCAACAATGTGGTCGACGTGCTCGATGTCCACCGGGCACTGCTCGACGCACGCGCCGCAGGTAACGCAGGACCACAGCACGTCGGGGTCGATCACCCCGCCCTGTTCGGCGGTGCCGACGAGCGGGCGGCTGGCCTGCTCGGGCCCGGACCCAGGCACCCGGCCGAACCCGGACTCCGGCACGTGGTGACCCTCCTGCTTGGGGGTCTCGAGATCCATGCCCTCCAACGGCTCTGGTGCGGTCCCGAGGATATAGGGTGCCTTGGCCATCCAGTGATCGCGCAGGTCCATGATGACGAGCTTGGGAGACAGCGGCTTTCCGGTGTTCCAGGCCGGGCACTGCGACTGACAGCGGCCACACTCGGTGCAGGTGGCGAAGTCCAGCATGCCCTTCCAGGTGAAGTCCTCGATCTTGCCGCGGCCGAACACGTCGTCTTCGCTTGGATTCTCGAAGTCGATCGGCTTGCCGCCGGACTCCATCGACAGCAGCTGGCCCAGCCCGTCCGGCAGCCGCTTGAACACGACATTGATCGGCGCCAAGAAGATGTGCAGATGCTTGGAGTGCAACACGATGATCAGGAAGGCCAGCATGACGCCGATGTGCAACAGCAGAGCCACCGTTTCGAGGATTTCGTTGCCCAGCTCGCCAAGCGGGCGCAAAATCCTGCCGAACAGCTGCGAGAGGAACGCGCCCTTGCCGTAGGGGAGCGTGCCATTGTTGACTGCGGACCCGCGCACAAGCACATACGTCCAGATGACGTTGAAGATCATGAACAGGATCAACCATGCGCCGCCGGTGTGTGAGCCGTAGAACCGCGACTCACGGCCGATCTCGCGCGGGCTTTCCAGAATACGCATGATCGCGAAAACGGCGATGCCGACGAACACCGCAGTCGCGAAGAAGTCCTGCAGGAAGCCCAGCGCGTCCCAGCGGCCGATGACCGGGATGTGGAAGTTCCGCTGGAAGAGGAACCCGTAGGCCTCGATATAGACCGTGATAAGGACGAAGAAGCCCCACATGGTGAAGAAGTGCGCCAGGCCGGGAATCGACCATTTCAATAGCCGGCGCTGCCCTAACACCTCGGCGATCTGCGTCCAGATCCGGGTGCCGAGATGATCGGTGCGCCCGGTGGCCGGCTGGCCGGATACGATGAGCCTGGTCAGCCAGCCGATACGCTGCGCCGCCAACACGCCCACGACTGCGGTCATGCCCAGGCCCACTACCAGTCTGATCAGCATCTGCATGGTCATGGAATGTCTCCCCAACTCCTCATTACTGACCGGTAACGCAGCCGATGTTGCTAGCGGGTAACTTGACTGCGCTGCCCGCTCGGCCTGCTCCTAGTGACATCTTCGCACTGCGACACAGGTTGCCCTATCTTTTTGTCGGCAACTCTTTTTGTCGGCAACCGGGCTGGCCGCGTCGCCGCTACCGCGTATAGGTCGGCCGGATAGGCCCCGGGAGAATCGGCATCGGCGGCCTGTGGTCGCTGGTGGGGTTGTCGTGATTGATATCGGCGGGTAGGTGCGCATGGACCACCCGGTCTCAGCGCGGGGTAACGCGAGTTAGCGCCGTCAGAGACCCGGCGGCAGGTTGATCACGGTCGGCAGCGGCGGCAGCGTGATCTGCGACGGCAGGTTGAACGCCCCAGGTGGCGCCGCGGTGGTTGTGGTGGTGATCGGGTTGCCGGTGTCCGTGGTCGTCGGCGTAGTGGTTGTGGTCGGTGTCTGTGGTCGGCGTGGTGGTCGGCGCCGTCGTGGTGGTGGTGGTCGTGGGCACCGTCGTGGTGGTAGGAGACGTGGTCGCGGGCGCGACCGGCGCGGCGGTAGTCGTGGTGGTCGGCGCGACGGTGGTGGTGGGCGTGGTGGTTCTGGTCGACGTCGTGGTGGCCGGCGCACCACCGTGGCCGCCCTTGGTCAGCTGGAGGATGCCGTAGATGATCACCGCGATCAGGATCGCGACCAGCACGCCCCACCCGATCAGCACCACAGGCTTGCAATACCAGGGGGTGGACTCAGGCTCGGGTTCGGGCTCTTCTCCGCCCCCGCCGTTACCCTCCGCCGGTCTGGCCGTAGTTGGCGGCGTACATGGTCGGCTCGTCGTCGCCGCCATTACCCGAAGGTCCGTAGCCAGCCAGGGCCGCTGATGTTAACGGCCGCCACCATAAGAACACCGATGCCACGCGGGCGGCACGCCGATCGACCGCCAATTTTGGTCAGCGCGGCTGAATATCGCCGCGTCAGCCGCTATTCCTCGCCGCCACCGAAGTGGAAGTGGTGGTGATGATGTTCGCTGGTTGTCGGCGCGGTCGTGGTCGGCGCCGTGGTCGCTGTGGTCTTCGGGGCGATAGTCGGGGTGGTCGTCGGGGCGGGAGCGACGGGTGCGGAGGTGGCCGTGGTCGTCGACGACGTCGTAGTGGGGGAGGTGGTGGAGGTTGCCGTAGTGGTTGTGGTCGACGTCGTGGTGGCCGGCCCACCACCGTGGCCGCCCGTGGTCAGCTGGAGGATGCCATAGATGATCAGCGCGATCAGGATCGCCAGCGCCACGCCCCACCCGATAAGCGCGGCTGGCTTGCGATACCACGGCTTGGGTGACGGTTCGGGCTCTCGCCCTCGTCCACCGTAGTTGATGATCCCGGTCGGATCTTCGCTGGGATCGTGTGGAGGTCCGTAACCCGTCACGGGCACCGATGGTAGCGGTGAATGCCGCTAGAACACCTTGCGTCAGACCAAACAGCGCTGGCGAGTCGCGCAGTTGCAGACCCTCAGGGGAGCGGCGGCAGCGTAATCACCGTCGGCACCTGAGGAATCGTGATCACCGACGGCAGCGGCGGCAGGTGCGGAATTTCCCCCGGCAGCCGGTGGTGCGGAGTTTCCGCCGGCGGCTGCGCCGGCGGTTGCGTGACGGGACCGGTTGCCGGCGGTGGCGGCGGAGGCGGCGGCGCGGGTGGCGTCGTGGTCGGCGTCGTCGTCGTGGTGGTGGCCGGCGCGGTGGTGGTAGTGGTCGTAGTCGGTGTGGGGGTGGGGCTGGGGCGGGTTGGCCCGCCGCTGGCCAGCTGGATGATGCCGTAGATGATCAGCGCGATCAGGATCAAGACGAAAAGCGTCCAGGCGGTGAGCGCCTTGGGCTTGCGATACCACGGGGTGGGTTCGGGTTCGAAAGGTTCGATAGGTTCGGTTCGCTCGGGTGCACCGGGAGGTTCGTGCGGCGGTGGCCCGCCGGGGCCGAAATTGGCATGCCGGGTCGGCTGGTTGTGGAAGTCGTCCGGAGGGCCGTTGCGTGCCACGCAGCCGATCGTACTGACGACTGCAGAGCGCTGGTGCGCCTTCGCCCCGCGGCGGACGTCAGAGGCGTCCCATGAGCCCACATCGGTGAATCCCTACGGCGTTCCTGGTGCGCCGAGTGCCCCTGCACCGGGTTGGTATTCCGACCCGAATGATTCGACTCTTGTGCGTTACTTCGATGGGCGGGTGTGGACTTCATCGACCCAGCCACGGGGTTGAACGGTTGTCGGAGTTGGCGGACGCTTGCCGAGGCGCACGCGCCTTGCTAACGCTGAACTTCCGGGCACGGTGACAGATTGAGAGCTGTTAGTCGGGCGGTGGATATAGGCGTCCCCTACCTTTCCTCACAGAACTCACACGCGCGTGCTGGGCACATCAGCGCCGACCCGACGTGCGTCGGTTGCCGGAACATTGATACCAGGCGAGTCGTCAAGACCAGTCAGGCGAGCGAAGCGTAGGCACGCCCCGTGGCTTTCGGGCAGCCGAACACCGGAACACACAACGTTCTATAGGGAAAGGGCGGGCGCTCCTAAAGGCCCAGGAATGACCGTTTAGATACCTTGTGGCAACGTGGGTACCCGCCTGAGAGTTTGAAACTGGTTTAGCGGCGACCGCCCGGCTCCGCGCCGCTGCGCTCCGCAGAAGTGCCCGTCTCGTCACTAGACCGCTTCAGACCGGACGACACCACAAGGATCGACAGGACGATGGCCACCAGGAAGAGTGCCAGGACATCTCCCCACAAATGTCCCATATTGTCGCCACTGAAGGATTGCATCGCCATGATTACGCCGTGCACCACACTGGACCACACCGCGAACCAGATTAAGCTGAGGTTTGCTGCGGGGTTGCGCGCCGCGTTGATTAGGAAGACGCCTAGTGTCGCGTAGACGCCCACAATCATCATGAAGTAGTCAGACTCGTAAGGCGCGCCATGATGCCATAGAAACCCCGCCGGCCAGACCAGCGCCAGAGGATAAAGAAGCAGCATGATGACGCCAAAGACGGCGAGTGCGAGTTGGAGAAGTTTATATGTAGATGGCATTTCACGCCTCCGAGAGTGGGCATGCTGGTGAGCATTCTAAGCGACGTTCCGGTATCGGGAAATACAGTCGTCGCAGCAGCCCTCAACCCTCTGCGCCGACAACAGTAAAGTCGGCACCGAGTCCTCATCGATTCAATCAACCATGTTTTCGCTTGACGTAGCCGGGAACAAACCCCAACTCCTTACGTCGACTGCTGACTTGCGCGCTGGTGACCGATGGTTAAGGGTTGCCAGCGTGCGCGACCGGGAGACTATCGACAGCGAGTTGCGACTGTTGGCCGCCGTTCGTCCGGTGTGCCGAGAGCAGGACGGAGTCCTGCCCTCTATCGGGCCGGTAGACGAACTGCTGGGAACGCCGCGAGCTTGACAGGAAGCTGAACGCCTAGCAAGAGCCGGAGCCTTTGCGGGCCGACTACCGGCGAAGATGGCCGACGAGCTGGGTGTAGCGACCATCGAAAATGCCTTCGGGGTACTGCGCCAGGTGCTCGCCGCCGCCGTCGAAGACAACCGCATCGCCCGCAACGCGTGCGACGGCGTGAAGCTGCCCAAGCGCGAACACGCCGACCGTGGGTACTTGACACACGCCCAGGTTGCTGCTCTCGCCGCCGCTGTCGAGTACCTGCCCGAAGTCGTGCGGTTCCTGGCGTACACGGGCCTGCGGTGGGGCGAGATGGCCGCACTGCGCATGCAGTGACTTCGACATGCTGCGCCGCCGTGTCAACGTGTCGCGGTCGGTGACCGAGTTCAACGGTCTGTGTGGTCGACGCCGAAGAACCACGAGTCGTCGCGGTCAGCCATACGACATCGAGAGTTCGCCACGGAAAATCGAGGTAAAGGCGTTCGGTGGCTCAGCCCGAGGAGCGCCCGTTCCCATCGAAGAACGACAGGCCCAGGCCGCTCGCGGGGACCCAGACAACTACTACGTCTACGTCGTGGACAACGTCGCCAGTGAGACGAAGCCCATCGAGGTACGAATGCTGCACGGCGCTGTCCTGCACGACACGAGATGCTCGACCACGCCAAACCCCGCCCCACCTACTGGCCAACCTTCCGCACACGCGACTACGACCGTATCGACGAGGGCGTCGAGTGACCGTTCCACCGTACCGATTTCCCAGTTGTGTCGAGGTCGTATCCAAGCCGTCGCCCTTGTGCGAGCTGCGGTCCCACCGCGGTCCCAACCCGCAAAATGATGCCCTGACCTGCGCCTAATACGTCGTGACCTTCTCGATGCTGACGAACATGCCGTGGCCGGTGCGGTCGTTGGTGAAGCGGGTGCCGCTGGTGGTGGCCGTGATCGTCCAGCCCTGTGCATCGTAGGTGCGGTAGTCGATGGTGACGGTGGGGATGGCGCCGAGGTTACCCAGCACCCACTGCACGTCCCCGTCGGCGGTGATGTTGACGCCGTTGGCGTGCTCGCCATCCTTGATGGGGGAGTTGGTGAACTCCGCCTCGCACCCGACGCTATCGACCGCAATCTGGCAGCGCGTCTTACCGGATTTGGTTTCGATGAAGACGTAACCGTTCTCGTCGGGCTGCAGCGGGATAACCCCGGCCGGCGGGGTCGACGGCGCCGTCGGCTGTGCCGGGGGTGTCGGCGGCGACGGGGAGGGCCGGCGGGTCGGGTACGAGGGCTCGGTTGCTCCCGCCCCCGGCGAGGCCACCGGCTTGCCGTCGATGGTGGAGCTACATCCGGCGACCAGCACCGCGCCCGCCAGCAGCAGACACCCGCAGCTGCGCGCACACTCCCCAATGCCGCGAATCAGTGACATGTCAGCGCTCAGCCTACGACGAAGTGATGCGAGTGACTGTGGTGACGCGCGTCGTGTTACCGGGCCATCGCGGCAAGGCCGTCGGACAGCGCGCGCAACTGCGCGGCACCGTCACCGGTGAATGAGGCGCCGTGCATAATCGCCAGGTTCGTCGGTCGCAACTGCGCCAGCTGCTCCAGGGTGGGCGCCAGGTTGGTGGTCAGGCCGGTGGCATGGAATAGCGACTCGGCTTCTAATGCCGGTGCGACACAGTCGGATTCGGTCAGCGCCGGGCATTGGCCGGCCTGCTCGAGCAGGTCGCCGGCCAGCAACGTGGACGTGGTCTCGTCGAACCACAGCCCGCTTTCCCAGTTGTGCGGCACATGCGGGGTGGCGATGAACCGCAGCCGGTGCCCGCCGATATCGTGCACCCCGTTTTCCGGAGCGACGACGGGCTGGCGGTCACACATGTCGTTCAGCGACACCATGCACGCCAGCTGTCCGTGGATGACCTCGGCGTGCGGGGCCGCGGCCAACAGCATGTTGGCCGCCCCGCATTCATCGGCCTCGACGTGGGCGAAAGAGATCCAGCGCAGCTGCTCCAGCGGGATGACTCGCGCGATGGCTTCGGATACCAGCGGAAACAGCTGCCGCATGCCGCAGTGGAACAGGAACGGCTGCTCGCCGGTCAGCAGGAACTGGTTGAACGTGAAGCCGTGTTCGGTGATGCCCGGTATCCAAGTGGAAAACCGGAAGATGCCGTCCGCGATCTCATCGACTTTCGTCTCCAACCCTGTGTCCATGCGCGCATCTTGCGCCCTCTGGGCGGCGCCGGTGGTGGTTTAGCCAAGACGGCGTCCTCATCCCCGGGACGCGGCGCTCGTGGCGCTGCGGATCAACTCGGCGGCGCGGTGGACGGCGTTGACGATGCCCTCGGTGAAGAAGTCCGCGGCCGCAATATCGCGTCGCCCGTGCGGCGAGACGGCCTCCATCGTCGCGTCGAGTGCCAGTGCGACGGTTGGGTACTCTGCCGCGGGGTCGGCGTGCGCCATCGACCCGCCCAGCGTGCCGCGGTTGCAGATCTGGAAATGCCCGACAAATGGCGTCACCCGGGTGAGCAGTGGCACCATCGTGCCAACCTGCGGATCGGTACCGACGGTCGCGTCGGTGGTTCCCGCGCCGATCCAGAATGCGTCGCCTCGACGCTCGATGCCCTTCGGCTCGGCCAGCCGGGAGATGTCGATCAGGTGGTCGAAGAACGCCAGCCGCAGCGACAGCATCGGCACCAGGCTCTGCCCACCGGCCAGGATCTTGGCGTCCTCACCTAATTCGGCCAGCGGTTCCGCCACCACCGCCAGCAGGTCGACGGATTCCGCAGGCGTTTCGGTTCGGGCGGGTGTTGAGGCCGGCTCGCTCGCCGCCACCGCTGACGCCGACGACGCCGACAGCACGTCCGCTTCAAGCCGGTCGGCAAACTGGCCGATGAATTTCGTTGCTACATCGGCCAATACGCCCCGCCCGAACTGTGCGGCCTTGCCCGAGATGGTCAGGTCGGTAGTGAGCAGGCACGCGGTGGTGTCGCCGTTCTCCTTGAGTTCGGCGTTGACCACCGCGGCGGCGTTACCCCGACCGCGAGTCTCCTTGCCGCTGGCCTTGATCACGGCTCGTAATACGCGCGGTAGGCCAGGTCGGCGAAACTCACGCTCTTCGAGGGGTCGTCGCGCACGCTCGCGCGCGAATTCGCCAGTTCCACGTCGGATTCGGCGACGCCTAACCGGTGGGCCGCCATCGCCACGACCTGCTTGTGCAGCATCGTTCCGGCCTGTTGACGGCGCGGGCGGTCATCGGGCCGCTTCGGCTGCCCTGGGTCCCGGCTCAGTACGGCGCGACCGCGGTGTCTTCCTGGAGGTTCCCGCGTAGCGGGGCGCAACCGTTTCCGTCACGGCGATCGCTCCCATCCGACAACTGTTCGTGTCAGTCTTAAACGTCGGACTACATGCGTTCTAAAGGCGTGGTTATCGTACGTCGAGAAGCGATGTGTCAAAAAAGACAGTGACCCTATCGCACGAAGAGGCGGCCGGGGAAGGGCACCAGCGACTATGCGTGACGTCCTGGCGGAGTTGATGTCGATCTGGCGGACCGGTGGCACGGCCGGTGTCGCCACGGTGGTCCGCACGGTGCGCTCGGCGCCGCGGCTGCCGGGGGCCACGATGGTGGTCGCTCCGGACGGGACGGTCGCCGGATCGGTCTCCGGTGGTTGCGTGGAAGCGGCGGTGTACCGACTCGCCACCGAGGTGATGCGAACCGGACAGCCGCAGCTACAGCGCTACGGCGTCAGCGCCGACGATCCGTTCGCTGTCGGTCTCACCTGTGGCGGAGAGATCGACGTCTTCACCGAACCGATCTCCCAAGACACCTTTCCGCAACTGCAAACGCTGGCCGACGACATCGCCGCACACCGGCCGACCGCTGTCGCGACGGTCATCGTCCACCCGGACCCCGCCCGGATCGGGCGCAGGCTGGCCATCACCGCCGATTCAGTCGACGGATCGCTCGGGTCAGCACGTTCCGACGCTGCCGTCACCGACGACGCCCGGGGGCTGCTCGCTGCCGGGCGAAACGCGGTGCTCACCTACGGGCCGGACGGTCAGCGACAGGATGTCGGCATGGAAGTCTTCGTGGCCAGCCACGCACCCCCACCGCGCATGCTGATCTTCGGGGCGATCGACTTCGCTGCGGCGCTGGCACGCCAAGGGGCGTTCCTCGGCTATCGGGTCACGGTGTGCGATGCCCGGCCGGTCTTCGCCACATCGGCGCGATTCCCGACCGCCGATGAGGTCGTCGTGGACTGGCCCCACCGCTATCTGGCGGCGCAGGCCGAGCAAGGGGCGATCGATGCCCGGACCGTCATGTGCGTGCTCACCCACGACCCCAAGTTCGACGTCCCGGTGCTGCAAGTGGCGTTGCGGCTGCCTGAGGTGGGCTATGTCGGGGCGATGGGTTCGCGCCGAACTCACCATGACCGGCTGAGCCGGTTGCGCCGGGCGGGCCTGACGGAAGCCGAGTTGAGCCGGCTTGCCAGTCCGATCGGTCTGGACCTCGGTGCCCGCACGCCTGAAGAAACCGCGGTGTCCATTGCCGCGGAGATCATCGCGCGCTCTTGGGGGGGTCGTAGGCGTCCGCTGACCGAGATGGACGGTCGCATTCACCACGACATGGCGCCATGAACCCCCGAGTGGTCGGGGTGTTGTTGGCGGCGGGTGCCGGCCAACGCTATGGAAAACCCAAAGTGCTGGTCGACCGCTGGCTGGCCACCGCGGTCTCAGCGCTGCAAGACGGTGGCTGCGACGACGTCATTCTGGTGCTCGGCGCGGCGGATGTCCCGGCCCCGCCCGGGGTCACCGCGATCACCGCGCCGCAGTGGCATCAGGGCCTGAGCGCCTCGCTGCGCACCGGTCTGGGCCAGGCCGAGCGGATGGGCGCGGACTACGCCGTCCTGCACGTCATCGATACCCCCGATGTCGGTGCCGCGGTGGTGACACGGGTCCTGGACCGCGCGGTGGCATCGGCCAGCGGGCTCGCGCGCGCGTATTTCCGCGACCGGCCAGGCCATCCGGTCGTCATCGCGCGCTGGCACTGGCCGGGCGTGCGGGCCCGGGTCTCCGGGGACCAGGGCGCAGCCGCATACCTGCGCACCAGGCAAGACGTCGAGATTGTCGACTGCGGCGACCTCGCGAACGGCGGCGACATCGACGAGCCGGCATGACCGACCCGAGCAACATGTCGCCGATAAGCGGGCTGTATGCGGCCGGGCACGGCCAACAGCATGTCGGTTTGCTGGGTAAGCGCTGGACCCCCCGGGTCGGCGGGTACGACGCACTTTTGCTCCGGTGGGCAGGATCTGAGATGACAGGCCGGATTCGACCGGACGGACGCCCGGGCTGCGCGGGTGGCGCTCAGCTTATTGGGCGGCGGCGCGCTGAGCTTGGATCGCTACGGCTTTGCGGAAATCCATTCGGGCCGGCTGGATCCTCGGGGCACCAGAATGGGGTCGAGCCACCTGGGTGAGGTGTGGCTAAACGTCACAGGTGGGGCGAGCATGTGGACGTCGCCCAGTGGTGTTTGAGCGTCGTAGGCAGCGGGTTCACGGATGGTGTGGTCGTCATCGGTGCCGGCGTTGGCGGGGTCCACCAACCCGAGAGTTTGGTACCACATGGCGGTGCGGGTGAGGTTGACGGTGACATGCCAGGTGCCGCCTTGGGCGGACTGTTTGATCAGGCCGGCGGCTGCACCGAGAGCGCCCATATAACCAGTGATGAAATCGTTAATCATCCCGGTGGGCGGCAGTGTGGGATGCCCGTCGCTGCCCTCGATGACCATCA
>DASPOT010000355.1:0-21970 GCA_035625875.1 Mycobacterium sp.
GCGGTGTCGGCATCGAGCGAGCGTAATGCGGCGCGAGAGGGAACCCGGTGAGAATCCGGGACTGTCCCGCAGCGGTATGCAGGAACGACCGCCGTCATCAGCACTGGTCGCAGGGTCCACCGGCGACTGGGAAGCGACGGCCACTAGGAGCACCATCCGGTGCGCGCCTGTGAGTCCGAAGACCTGCCAGCTGTGCCGGGCGCGCCGCGTCCGGCGGCTATCGCCTCGTGGAATGGGCGTCTGGCCGTACCGGTTGCGGTTGGTGTGCCGGCAGTGCGCACCGCGACCGATCGGCTGTGCGTCCGCCGGCGGTGACCACCCACCGCGTACCGAAGGACGAACTCGTGACCGCTCAACCGTTTACCGCCACCATCACCGGCTCCCCGCGCATCGGCCCGCACCGCGAACTCAAACGCGCGACAGAGGGCTATTGGGCCGGGGGGACCAGCCGATCGGAGCTGGAGTCCATCGCCGCCACCCTGCGCCGCGACACCTGGTCGGACCTGGCCGCGGCCGGCCTGGACTCGGTGCCGGTGAATACCTTCTCCTACTACGACCAGATGCTCGATACCGCGGTTCTGCTCGGCGCGCTGCCAGCCCGGGTCAACGGTGTCTCCGACGAGCTGGACCGCTACTTCGCCGCGGCGCGGGGCACCGAAGACATCGCGCCGCTGGAGATGACGAAATGGTTCGACACCAACTACCACTACCTGGTTCCAGAGATCGGGCCCGCGACCCGGTTCGCGCTGAACCCGGACAAGGTGCTCTCTGAGCTGAAAGAGGCGCTTCAGCAAGGGATTCCCGCACGTCCGGTTGTCATCGGCCCGATCACCTTCCTGCTGTTGAGCAAGGCGGTGGATGGTGCCGGCGCACCGATCCAGCGGCTCGACGAGTTGGTGCCGCTCTACTCCGAGCTGCTGTCGCTGCTCGCCGACAACGGCGCGGCCTGGGTGCAGTTCGATGAACCGGTCCTGGTCACCGACATCTCTGCCGACGCGCCCGCACTGGCCGAGCGGGTTTACAGCGCACTGGGATCGGTGACCAACCGGCCGGCCATCCACGTCGCTACCTACTTCGGCGATCCGGGCGCTGCGCTGCCCGCGCTGGCACGGACACCCGTCGAAGCGATCGGCATCGACCTGGTTGCCGGCGCACGTACTCGGGTGGCATCGGTGCCGGAGCTGGCCGACAAGACGCTGGTGGCCGGCATCGTCGACGGGCGAAACGTCTGGCGCACGGACCTGGAGTCGGCGCTGAGCCGGCTGGCCACCCTCCTTGGTTCGGCGGCCACCGTCGCGGTGTCGACGTCGTGCTCGACGTTGCACGTGCCGTACTCGTTGGCCGCCGAGACCGGTCTGGACGACAACTTGCGCAGCTGGCTGGCCTTCGGCGCGGAAAAGGTGCACGAAGTGGTGGTCCTCGCACGCGCGTTGCATGACGGGCGCGACGCGGTCGCCGACGAGATCGCGGCCTCCAGTGCCGCTATGGCGTCCCGCCGGTCAGATCCCCGCCTGCACAACGGGCAGATCCGCGCCCGCATCGACGCAATCACCGCGTCAGGTGCACACCGCGGTCCCGCCGCCGAGCGCCGCACCAGCCAGGAGGCGCGCCTGCACCTGCCACAGCTGCCGACCACGACGATCGGCTCCTACCCGCAGACCCCCACGATCCGCAAGGCCCGCGCCGCCTTGCGGGCCGGCGAGATCGACGAGGCCGAGTACGTGCGCCGGATGAAGGCCGAGATCGCCGACGTCATCGACCTGCAGGAGCGGCTCGGCCTGGATGTGCTGGTGCACGGCGAGCCGGAACGCAACGACATGGTGCAATACTTCGCCGAGCAGCTCGACGGGTTCTTCGCCACCCAGAACGGCTGGGTGCAGTCCTACGGCAGCCGGTGCGTGCGCCCGCCGATCCTCTACGGCGACGTCTCCAGGCCGCACCCGATGACGGTCGAGTGGATCACCTATGCGCAGTCCCTTACCGACAAACCGGTCAAGGGCATGCTGACCGGGCCGGTCACGATCCTGGCGTGGTCGTTCGTCCGCGATGACCAGCCGCTGGCCGACACCGCTTACCAGATCGCGCTGGCCATCCGCGACGAGACCGTGGACCTGCAGTCGGCGGGCATCGCGATCATCCAGGTCGACGAGCCCGCGCTGCGGGAGCTGCTGCCGCTGCGGCGCGCCGACCAGGACGAGTATCTGCGGTGGGCGGTCGGGGCGTTCCGGTTGGCGACCTCGGGCGTGGCCGACTCGACGCAGATCCACACCCATCTGTGCTACTCCGAGTTCGGCGAGGTGATCGGCGCCATCGCCGACCTGGATGCCGACGTCACCTCCATCGAGGCGGCCCGCTCGCATATGGAGGTGCTCGATGACCTGAACGCGGTCGGCTTCGCCAACAGCGTGGGGCCGGGTGTGTACGACATCCACTCGCCCCGAGTGCCCAGCACCGACGAGATTGCTGAGTCGCTGCGGGCAGCGCTGAGAGCCGTTCCCGCCCAACGACTGTGGGTTAACCCGGACTGCGGGCTGAAGACCCGCACCGTCGACGAGGTTACCGCGTCGCTGCAGCACATGGTGGCCGCGGCAGCAGGGGTCCGAGCGGGCGCTGCCTAGGTCGCCCGTCACGCTAGCGTGACGCTCGGCGGGCGACGCTTTCGTAGACCTGCACCGGCACGTCGTCGGCCCAGGGTTGCCGCGCCACCATGTCGGCGACTTTGACCACGCCCCACTCGAACTCCCCGGTCGCGGCGTCCACCAGCCGGTACTGCTGGGTCTGCTTCTGGATGGGCTGAGCGTCGAGCAGCACCACCCGCACCTCGCCCGGCTCGAACTGGCAGCGCTCCTGCATCGCGGCGATCAGTTGCTCGTTGTGCATGTGGCCGTCGCCGAAGTTCCACCCGATCGCGGTGCTGCAGATCCGTTCGCCGTCGGCGATGACGTAGTCGTCCTCGCGCTCCCCCGCCATGGCCCGGTGCGCCAGGGTGAACAGCGCACGGCCGTGGGTGTTCATCGCGCGGAAGGCGTACCCGAGGTACATCGGGATCTGCGCTTTTTCCTTGCCGTAGTAGCGCTCCAGCTGTGCCTGCGGCATGCTGGCGATCGCGACGAGGCCGCGTGCGATTTTCTCGTCCGCCGAGGGTTTGACGCACCACAGCGTGGTGTCCCAGTTGCCGGCGTAATAGCGCATGGCGGGCAGGAACGAGATCTTGCGCGGGAACAGATTGCCCGCGATCACGATACCGGCGATCACGACGAACAGAATGCCCACCGGCAGAGGGTTTTTCAGATCGCTTAGCCCCACATCGGCATACGCGACGAACAACGCTCCGATGCCGTAGATCATGAAGACGTTCCACTCCAGCGGCACCCCCATCGGGATCGCCGTCAAGATCGCCAGATGGAAGCACACCATCGCGGCCGCGGCCAGCGCGGTCGGCCAGCCGCCGTCGGAGAAGAACAGCACCACCGGCACACACATCTCGACGGCGGTGCCGCCGTGGGCGAAGATCCGCGACAGACGTCCGGGCCGCAGGTCGTCGGGGAACCTCTCGAAGAACGCCCGCTTGATGAACCGCGGCCGGAAGACTGGGCTGTTGGACATCATCGTCGACACCACGAACGGGAAGTGGCGGTTGAGCTTCGAGGTGGCCGCGCCCATCCAGATGACGATGAACACCACCTTGGCGGCGACGATCATGTCAACGCCGGGGAACAGGAAGGTGACCGCTAGCGTGGCGTAGACCTCGCCGCGGGCGGCCAAAAAGATCACCTTGTCGCGCAGGCCAAGTACCGCCAGCAAGCCGAGGATTACCGCGACCTGCCACACCGGCAGCAGGCCGACCGCGGTTCCCAGCTCCGGTATCGGGCCGGTGCCATCGGAGAAGAGGGCCACCAGCGTCATCACCAGCAGCGCCGCGTACAGCGCGACGTCCACCGGGGTGCGGGCGGTGCCGCTGGTGAACGGAACTTTGCCCGGCCAGGGCGGTAGCCGGATGGTGCCGGGTCGCAACCAGTACAGGATCGAGCCCATCGGCGGGAAGAACCGGTTGTTCAGCGGCCCGAAGCCGCAACCCAGCCCGACGACTTCCAACAACAGCGTGTACAGCACGACCTTCTGGAAGACGATCGGCTCCAACCACCACGAGCCGACGTCGGCGAAGCCGTCGATTCCCTTGGTGGCCAGCGCGAAGAGCCAGCCGCCGAGGATGTAGAGGCCGACCTTGACGACGTAGAACAGGTGTAGCGCGACCGGTGTCCCAAAGCCCACCTCGGCCCAATGCCGGGCCATCGGGCGGATCTTCTCGCTGCGGGTGCCCTTGCTCCATTCGGCCGTGTCGATCTGCGGCAGTTGGGGCTTGAGAAATCCCATGACCTCAAAGACTAGAACGTGTTCTAGCCACATGCGTTTGAGTTCGCCGGTTAAACCGGGATGCGATCGACGTAGTGTCGGTGTGTCAACGCGCATCCGAATAGACTTCGACCAGCGGTGGGTACTCCGCTACCGGGCGCAGGGGCGTCACGAGGAGCGGCAATGAAATTGGTGCAGGAAACCCCGTTTCGGTTCCGGATCGACCCGTCCGGCGCCATGAAGGTACCGGGAGTGATCTTCGCGTCAGCGTCGCTGCTGCCCGAGACCAATGTGGACCCGTTACTGCAGCAGGTCGCGAACGTGGCTACCCTTCCGGGCATCGTCGAGGCGTCGTATGCGATGCCCGACATCCACCTGGGATACGGCTTCCCGATCGGTGGTGTGGCGGCCACCGACGTGCATGGCGGCGGGGTGATCTCCCCCGGCGGCGTGGGTTTCGATATTTCCTGCGGCGTCCGACTGCTGGCGGTCGACCTCGAGCGAGCCGAGTTCGCAGCCGTCGGCCACAAGGTAATGGACGGGTTGAGCAGGCGGATTCCGCGCGGTGCGGGACCGGGAGGCGTGTGGTCCGACGTGAGCGACGCTGAGTTGGACGAGGTGCTACGGGCCGGTTCCCGGTATGTGGTCGAGCACCGCGGAGGATGCCAGCGCGACCTGGACCGCTGCGAAGACCGTGGTGCGTTTGACGAAGCCGATCCGGGCGCGGTCAGCGAGCGGGCGCGTGACCGGGGACGTCATCAACTCGGCAGCCTGGGTTCAGGAAACCACTTTCTGGAGGTTCAGGAGGTGGTTGAGGTGTTCGACGAGCCGGTTGCCAAGGCTTTCGGGCTGCGCGTCGGTCAAGTGTGCGTGATGATCCACTGCGGCTCGCGGGGACTCGGACACCAGATCTGCACGGACCAGGTGCGGGTCATGGACCTGAGCATGCCACGTCACGGTGTGCACGTGCCGGATCGCCAGTTAGCCTGCGCGCCGGTGGATTCCGGAGACGGCCGTGCCTACCTGGGCGCGATGTATGCGGCGGCGAATTTCGCGCGGGCTAACCGGCAGATTCTCGGCTCGGCCGCAAGCGAAGTGTTTCGGTCGACCACGGGTAAAGGGCTGCAGTTGATCTATGACATCTCGCACAACCTCTCCAGGATCGAGCGGCATCATGTCGACGGCCAGCTGGTCGACCTGTGTGTGCACCGCAAGGGCGCGACCCGGGCACTGCCACCCGGGCATGCTGACTTGCCGATGGATCTGGCGGACGCCGGGCAGCCGGTGCTGATACCCGGATCGATGGGGACCTCGTCATATGTGTTGGCCGGGGTGCGCGGCGGTGGCGCGTTTCATTCGACCTGTCACGGCGCCGGCAGGCGGCTCAGCCGACATCAGGCGGCCCGCTCGGTAACCCCTAAGGCGTTACGAGACCAACTGGAACGACAGCAGGGGATCCTGGTCAGGGGAGCGTCCCGGCGTGGGCTGGTCGAGGAGGCGCCATCGGCGTACAAAGATGTTTCCGAGGTCGTCGCTGTCGCTGAACAGGCAGGGCTGTGTCGCACCGTGGCCCGGCTAGTGCCGCTAGGTGTGGTCAAAGGGTGACCGTGCGCCAACGTGGGCACCGAACCGTGCCGCATCCGGCGGACGTGACGATCGAGGCGTGGGGGCCTACGCGTGAGGTGTGTCTCGCCGAGGCGGTCAGCGGATTGGTGGAAAGTTTCGCCGATCTTTCCCGTGCACGCGCAGTGGACACCGTGGCTTCGGATCTGCCCGCCACCGACGACGGCGATCGTCTGATGGTGGCACTCGATGAGGTGATCTATCTGCTTGACACCCAAGGACTTGTCCCGCTCACCGCTGACGTCGACATCGGCCCGCAAACACTGCGGCTAACCATGGCGGTGGCGTCGATAGCCGACGCCGAGCTGATCGGTGCGGCGCCGAAGGCGGTATCCCTTTCCGGACTCGAGTGCAAACGCACCGGCAACGAGTGGCGCTGCCGCGCCACGATCGATGTGTAAGCGCCACGGCCCACGGCCCAATGCCGTCTAGGGTTCCTTGGTCGGTGGCTTCGGTACATCTGTGTCAAGTTTCAGGCCGGGGTTGGAGGCGTGCCCGGCGGATGTTGTCGTCGACGTGATGGTCGAGGGTGCGTAGCGCGTGTTGGAGTTCGCGGGGTGCCTGAGGTTGGTTGGCAGCGGTAAGCGGGATGAGTAGCCGGTTGTAGATCTTGGTGTAGGTGATGGCGATGCGGGTGCCGTCGGGGGTGAGGGTGTAGCGGGTTGGTGTGCGGGAGGCGGCGGATGAGGCCGGCCCGGCGGAGGCGGCGCAGGTCGTAGGTCATTTGGTTGGGGCGGTGGTCGCTGCCGAGCAGCCCGGTGATCAGGGCGCGCAGGCTCTTGTTGGTGAAACCGGTTGCCGCGAGCAGCGTTTGGCAGAGTGCGCCGGTCAGGGCCATGACCCGAGGATCGCCAAACCGGAGGGCTGGGGTCCTGCGCCCCTCCGCGTTCACGGTGGGGTGTGCGATGCGCTCAAAGGCTGGACTGGCGAGGACACAACCCTGGCCGACACGTTCAGCATCCAGGATCCGGGTGTTGATCACACGGGCTTTGGCCGCAAGTTCGTCAAGGTTGGGCAGCCGGGCGTTGCAGCCCACATCGCGCGGGGCGTTGATCACGGTCTCGATCCGCATCGCCCGCCGGTCCTTGAGGTACCCAGGGCCAGGTTTCGGGTATGCGGAGGATCAGCCGGCGGGCGTGGCGGACGAAACGGGCGGCGGCGTGTAGCAGCCGGTAGCGCAGCGTGACGCGCTCGGCCCTGGCGAGCGGGCCGTCGAGCAGCAGCAGCCGCGTCCAGCACAGCTGGTCGATGGCGATGGCGGCGGCGGTGATCCAGGCGGTGTTGATGGCAAACGAGTGCGACGGCCATTTGGCCAGGCCGGTGTCCTTGCCGCACCGGATGAACCGGCCACGCCCATTTCGTAGGCCGCGCGGAACGCGCGGATCGCGATCTCCCCGCGATTGGCGACCAAAACCTTGGAGAACATAGTGTCCTAGGACAGAGGGCGCTGCGGCGGGCCCGAATACTCGGACAGCGGGCGGATCAACGCGTTGGAGGCGGCTTGCTCCATGATATGGGCGGTCCAGCCGGTGATGCGGCTCATCACGAACAGCGGGGTGAAACTGGAGATGTCGAATCCCATCAGGTAGTAGGCCGGCCCGGTCGGGAAGTCGAGGTTGGGTTTGATCCCGGTGGCAGCGAACATCTCGGATTCCAGGACGCGGTAGATGTCCAGCCAGCGCTGCCCGTCACGGACTTTCGCGACCCGGGTTAGTGCCGCTGTCATTGTCGGCACCCGGGAGTCGCCGTTCTTGTACACGCGGTGCCCGAAACCCATCACCTTCTCTTTGCGGGACAGCTTGCCGCGCAACCACTCCGCGGCACGGTCGGCGCTACCGATTTCGATCATGTCGCGCATGACGGCTTCGTTGGCACCCCCGTGCAGGGATCCCTTGAGTGCACCGATGGCGGCGGTGACGGCGCTGTAAATGTCTGACTGCGTCGATGTGACGACGCGAGCGGCGAAAGTAGACGCGTTGAAACTGTGTTCGGCGTAGAGGATTATCGACTGCTCGAACGCGGTGACAATGACCGGATCCGGCACCTCGCCGAAGCACATCCGCAGAAAGTTTTCGGCGTATCCCAGATGACTGTGCGGCGCAATGGGTTCCAGCCCGCGACGACGGCGCATGTCAGCCGCGACAATCGTCGGCAGGATGGCGAACATCCGGAGCGATTTCGCGTAGTTTGCGCTCTCGGTGTTGTTGTCCTCGTCGGGGTCTTCGGCGCCGAGGTAGCTTATCGCGGTGCGTACCACGTCCATCGGGTGGCAATTGTCGGGCAGCTTGGCCAACAGTGAACGCATGGACCGGTCGAGCCGCCGTGACGCCCGTTCCCGCTGACAAAACAACGCCACTTCAGCGTCGGTGGGCAGCTCCCCATGCCAGAGCAGGTAGGCGACCTGCTCGAAACTGCACCGGGCTGCCAGGTCCTGCACGGCGTAGCCGCGGTAGGTCAGCGTGTTCGTCTCGGGGAAAACCTTGGAGATGGCGGTGGTGTCTACCACCACGCCGGCCAAACCTTTGTGGATTTTCGGCTTGTCGTCGAGGGTGTTGGCCGCGGGCACGATCAACCTTCCTGCAGTACGAAGTTGTAGATGTCGGAGTCGAACTGGCTGTAGTCGGCATAGCGCAGCAACTCGTAGAGCCGGCTGCGGTGCTGCATGCGATCCAGGAGCCCGGCCTGTGTTCCGGCCGCGTCGATTTCGCGGAGTCCGGCTTCGACCGCGTGCATTGCCAGCCGCAGTGTGGTCACCGGACAGATGACGACGTTGTAGCCGATGTCGGCCAGCTGGCAGACGGTCAACAGCTCGGATTTGCCGAACTCGGTCATGTTCGCCAGCAGCGGGGTGTCAACCTTGGCGCGGAACTGCTCGAAGTCCGACGGGCCCTGTAGCGCTTCGGTGAAGATCAGGTCGGCACCGGCGTCGGCGTAGGCTTTGGCACGCTCGATAGCAGCGGGGATTCCTTCGATACCCGTGGCGTCGGTACGGGCGCAGATGACGAAGTTGGGGTCGCGTCTGGCCGAGACCGCCGCTCGTAACCTTTTGACCATCTCGGACGTCTCGACCACAGCCTTGCCGTCGAGGTGTCCGCAGCGCTTTGGGTTCACCTGATCTTCGAGATGACAGCCGGCCAGCCCGGCGTCTTCCAGCGCTGTCACGGTGCGGGCCGCGCTCATCGGCTCACCAAATCCGGTGTCGGCGTCGATGAGGGTAGGCAGGTCGGTCACCGCGGCGATCTGCGCCCCGCAAGCCGCGACGTCCGTCAACGTGGTCAGCCCGACATCGGGCAGGCCGAGATCGGCCGACAACACCGCGCCGGAAACGTAGACCCCGTCGAAGCCGATCTCGGCGACGAGCTTGGCCACCAGTGGCGAGAAGACGCCGGGAAGCCGTTGCAGCCGACCGGAATCCAATGCTTCCCGCAACGCCGCCCGCTTGCCAGCGGCACTTGTCGCCGCCCCCAAAAGACCGGTCACCGGAAAATTCCCGACGGGATGGTCGGTGCCTTCTCCAGCACCTCAGGCGCGACGCGCACGTTCAGCGCGCCCAGCGCCCCGGCCTTCAGGTCGGTGACACCTGCGACAGCGGACAGGAACCGTTGTTGCTCGGCGTCGTCCACGACGCCGTCGGCCAGCTCCGTGAACTTCGCGATGTACTGCTCGCGTCCGAAGGGCCGCGCCCCCAGTGGGTGTGCGTCAGCGACCGCCAGTTCGTCCGTAATGGTCTCCCCGCTCTTGAGGGTGACGAGGGCCTTTGCGCCGAACGCTTTCTCCGCCGGATCGGTGGAGTGGTAGCGGCGGGTCCACTCGGCGTCCTCGACGCTGGAGATCTTGTGCCACAGTTCGACAGTGTCGGACCGGTGCGCGCGCTCGGGCACGTAGGAGCGCTCGTGGTGCCAGCTGCCGTCCTGCAGCGCGACGGCGAAGATGTAGGGGAGCGAGTGATCCAGCGTCTCGCGGGAGGCATCCGGGTCGAATTTTTGCGGGTCACCCGACCCGGTACCGATCACCACGTGAGTGTGGTGGCTGGTGTGCAACACGATCGTCGCGATCTGACCGAAGTCACCAATGCGCTCACGCAGCCGGCGGGCCAGGTCGATCGGCGCCTGGCTCTGATACTCCGCGGAATGCTCCTTGGTGTAGCTGTCCAGGATCGCGCGCTTGGGTTCCCCGGGGGCGGGCAGTGGCACCTGGTAGGTATGCTCGGGCCCGGACAGCAACCAGGCGATGACGCCGTCCTCGCCCTCCCAGATCGGTGCCGGTGACTGCTCGCCACGCATGGCCCGGTCGACCGCCTCGATGGCGACCTTGCCGGCATGCGCGGGAGCGAACGCCTTCCAGCTGGAAATCGCGCCCTTGCGGGATTGACGGGTGGCGGTGGTCAGGTGCAGTGCCTGGCCGATCGCCTGGTAGATGGTCTCGCTGTCCAGCCGCAGCATGGTGCCGATACCGGCGGCCACCGAGGGGCCGAGATGCGCGACGTGGTCGATCTTGTGTTCGTGCAAACAGATTCCGCGGGCTAGGTCGATCTGGATCTCGTAGGCGGTCGCGATGCCGCGGATCAGGTCGGCGCCGCGCACCCCGAGCTGCTGGGCGACCGCCACCAGCGGCGGGATGTTGTCACCGGGATGGGAGTACTCGGCGGCCAGAAACGTGTCGTGGAAATCGAGTTCGCGCACCGCGACGCCGTTGGCCCACGCGGCCCATTCCGCCGAGTAGGTCCCATCGACGCCGAAGACTGTCGCTCCTTGCCGGCTGCGATGTGCGAGGGCTTGAGCGCGCGCAACGGTGGCCGGTCGCCGCAGCACCGCCGCGGCACTGACCGCGGCGTTGTCGATGATCCGGTTAATCACCATCGCTGCGGTTTCCGCCTCCACGGCGACCGGATCGGTGGCAACCTCTGCGATCTTCCAGGCCAGGTGCTCGGTGCGGGGAAAATTGTCGGCGCTGCGCCGGGTCCGGATGGCATGGATCAACATAATCCGCACACTATGCAAAAAGAGTCGAGATAGAAAGTCCCAGCACATGCGTAATTTTGTGTCTTCATCCGACACCGATTGCGAACATTGCGAACATATCGTGGAGTAACATCTCAGCGGTGGCGAAGGTGTTTTCCGGCGCTCGGTTACGACGGCTGCGCGAGGAGCGCGAACTGACCCAAGCGGCGCTGGCCCGAGCCCTCGAGCTGTCCACCAGCTATGTCAACCAGTTGGAGAACGACCAGCGGCCCATCACCGTGCCGGTGCTGCTCGCGCTCACCGAACGTTTCGACCTGCCTGCGCACTACTTCTCCCCCGATTCCGACGCCCGGCTGGTCGCCGACCTCAGCGATGTCTTCACCGCCACCGAGCATGCAGTCAGCCGCGCCCAGATCGAGGAACTCGTTGCCCGAATGCCCGAGATCGGCCACAGCCTGGTTGCGCTCCACCGACGCCTGCGCGATGCCACCGAGGAACTGGAGGCCTATCGATCTCGTGCGACCACCGAGACGTCGCTGCCGCCGCAGCGCCCGATGCCGTTCGAGGAAGTTCGCGATTTCTTCTACGACCGCAACAACTACATTGACGAGCTGGACGTCGCTGCCGAGCGAATGTTCGCCGACAGCGGGATGCGGGTCGGCGGGCTGGACATGCAGCTGTCCGCGCTGATGCGGGACCGGTTCGGCATCACCGTGGTGGTCGACCGCGCACTGCCTGAAACCACCAAGCGCCGCTACGACCCGGCCACCCTGGTGCTGCGGGTCGCGCACTGGCTGTTGCCGGGCCAGCGCGCCTTCCAGTTGGCCACCCAGCTTGCCCTGCTCAGCCAGTCAGAGCTAATCTCGGCCATCGTGGCCACCGACGACCAGCTCAGTCCCGAAGCTCGTGGCGTCGCCCGGATCGGGCTGGCCAACTACTTCGCCGGCGCCTTAGTGCTGCCGTATCGCGAGTTTCACAGGGCCGCAGAGGAATTGCGCTACGACATCGACCTTGTTGGCCGCCGGTTCGAGGTGGGCTTCGAGACGGTATGCCACCGGCTGTCGACACTCCAGCGCCCGCAGCAGCGGGGGGTGCCGTTCATCTTCGTCCGCACCGACAAGGCCGGCAATATCTCAAAGCGACAGTCAGCCACGGCATTTCACTTCAGCCGTGTGGGCGGCAGCTGCCCGCTGTGGGTGGTCCACGACGCGTTCGCCCAGCCGGGCCGGATCGTCACCCAGGTGGCGCAAATGCTCGACGGCCGTTCGTATTTCTGGATCGCCAAGACCACTGCACCCGAAGGCCGGGGTTATCTCGGCCAGCACAAGAGCTTCGCAATCGGCTTGGGCTGCGACCTGGTGCATGCTGACAAACTCGTCTACTCCACCGGGGTCGTCCTCGACGACCCGGCCACCGCGGTGCCGATCGGGGCGGGCTGCAAGATCTGCAGCCGGCCGGCATGCCCGCAACGCGCCTTCCCTTACCTCGGCGGACGGGTCGTCGTCGACGAGGACGCGGGCAGCAGCCTGCCGTACTCGCCGACTACCCAGCCTGTTTGACCGGCACCCGTAGAGGATCGGGTGGATACTGGCGGCAATGGTCGAGCAGCCTCAGACGCGCTATGCGAAAGGCCCGGAAGGCAACATCGCTTATCAGGTCGTCGGCGAAGGTCCGATGGACTTGGTGATCGTTCCCGGCTGGTTGTCGCATGTCGACTTGATGTGGAGCGATCCGGGTTGGCCGACCTTCATTGGAGAGCTGGCCTCGTTCGCGCGGGTGATTCTGTACGACAAGCGCGGTACCGGGTTGTCCGACCCCGTCGACGGGGTGCCTACTCTGGAGAGCCGCGCCGACGACTTGCGTTCTGTCCTGGACGCCGCCGGCTGTGAGCGGGTGGCGTTGTTCGGGTTTTCCGAGGGCGGGCCGATCAGCGTGCTGTTCGCCGCGACCTATCCGCAGCGAGTCCGCGCGCTAGTTCTGCTTGGGACGTTCGCGAGCGGGTTGGTCGAAGACGATGGTTCGCCGGGCCGGGCGAAATGGGTCGAGCTGATGACTCGAGTCCGGGCGACCATTGACCACTGGGGTGAGGGACAGACCATCGATTGGGCGGCGCCAAGTCTTAGTCACCGCCCTAACGCCCGGCGGGCAGTCGGCGCGCTGGAACGGGCTGGCATGAGTCCGAGAATGGCCCTGCTGACCTTTCAAGCGATCCTCACTCAGGTTGATGTGCGGGACATCCTCAGCAGCGTGCATGTTCCGACGCTTGTTCTGCACCGCAAAAACGACGCAATCCCAGTGGAATTCGCGCGTGAACTCGCCGCGAAGATCCCATCGGCGCGGCTCGTCGAACTCGACGGCGTCGATCATTGGCCATCAGTCGGTGACATCAAATCAATCACCGGCGAGATCGAGGAGTTCCTTACCGGTCAGCGCCATGAGGACATCCCCGACCGGGTCCTGGCCACGGTGCTCTTCACCGATATCGTCGACTCCACCCGGCACGCCGCAGAGCTCGGCGACCGAAGCTGGCGTGAGCTGCTCGAGCGCCACGACGAGACCACCCGCACCGAGGTCGCCCGCTTCCACGGTCACGTCGTCAAACACACCGGCGACGGGGTGCTGGCGACCTTCGACGGGCCCACGCGCGCGCTGCGGTGTGCCACCGAGCTCGCTGAGCGCATACCGGAATTGGGTATCGACATTCGATGCGGTCTGCACACCGGCGAGTGCGAGATCCGCGGTGATGACATCGGGGGAATTGCCGTGCACATCGGGGCCCGCATCGCTGCGCTGGCCCAGACAGGAGAGGTCCTCGTGTCGGGCACCGTCAAGGATCTGGTGAACGGCTCCGGGATTGCCTTCCAAGACCGCGGTACGCACCTGCTCAAGGGCGTGCCCGGAGAGTGGAAACTGTTCGCTCCGGCAGGCCGAGACGATCGGCTCGCGGACCTGCTGGCCGCCACCCAGTAGCCGCTGCAGGACATCTCGTGCGCCCGAAGCCGTAGCGCATCGGCCTACCAATTCAGACCGTCGAACAGCACGTCGGCATTCAGCATCACGGCTCCTGTGGATGTGGTGACGGGTCGATGCGCAGATGGCGTAGTTTTGCGGCGGTGGCCACCAAATCCATCGCAGCAATCCGCCCACCGACGATGGTGAATCCGAGCACTGCGGTGGGCTTTTCGCGGGTACCGAACAACAGGCCGGCCGCACCATTGACCAGTACAGGCCTGGCGAACGAGATGAACCGGGGCGCGGTGCTGAGCACGTGGTTAGCCACCGCGGCCGCCCCGGACAGCATCGGGAGCCGGTTGGGAGGTGCCCTGCCGTGTTCAAGCCCACCATTCTTCTCACTGCCGCGCTGGGAAAGACCGGCACCGCCACCGCGCTGCAGCTGCTGGCTCGGGGATACCCGGTGCGCGCGATGGTGCATCGCGAGGACGCCCGCAGCGAACGCCTGCGAACGGCAGGCGCTCAGATCATCGTCGGTTCACTGGAAGGTCTAGAGGACCTGCGGAGCGGCCTGTCCGGTGTCCACCGGGCCTACTTCTGCCCACCGCTGCTGGCCGGCACGCTGCGCCGCGCTGCCTTGTTCGCCGCGGCGGCCGAAGAGGCGCGGCTGGAAGTGATTGTCGCACTGAGTCAATGGGTGGCTGACCCGCTGCACCCAGCGCTCCACGCCCGCGAAAAGTGGCTGTCGAACCACGTCCTGCAGGCCGCAGGTGTCGATGTCGTCACCGTCGCACCCGGCTGGCTCGCCGACAACTACATGGCCGTCTTGGAAGCCGTCGCCCAACTGGGTGTGATGGCAATGCCGCTGGGCGACGGGCTCAACGCCCCACCATTAAACGAAGACATCGCCCGCGTGATCGTCTGCGCCCTAACCGATCCCGGCCCGAACATCGGCACCAGTTACCGACCCACCGGCCCTCGACTGCTCGCACCGGAGGACATCGCCACGACCTTCGCCAACGTCCTAGAACGCCGGGTCAGCTACAAGAACATATCGCTCACAACATTTCTGAAGGCCGCCGCCGCGCTCGGATATCCGGACTACGTCATTACCCAGCTCTACTGGTTCCTGCAGGACTACCAGCGCAACGCCTTCGGCCGCGGAGCCCCCACCAATGCGGTGCTGGAAGTGGGCGGGTCACCACCGGAGGATTTCGAGCAAATCGTCCGCCGCTACGTGAACCACTCTGCCGTGACCAAGCGAACGATCAGCGCAAAACTGCGTGCGGCGCTGCACTTGATGCGGGCCGCTGCCACCCGCGCACCCGAAATCGACAACGCCTCGACCATCACGCATGCCGCTCTGGTCATCGACTCACCGATCTGGCTGCAGTCCCATGACCCGTCTCACCGGCACGCGGGCACCTGGTGAGCCAACTCATACCCCGAATTGAATTGTCCCACAGAACAGTTCAGCGAAACCGCCCACCCGCTACCTATCGGCGGTGCGCAACCCATCGTATCCCGCCCAGATTGTCTGCAGTGTGCGCGACCCCGCGTTGTCATGGCGCCGCTACGGTGTGCAGGCCCAACTGGCCGCAGGCGCCACTGACCTAATCTTGTTGCCCGGCAAGCACTTCCTGCAGGAGGACTATCCAGCGGAAATCGCCCAGGCGGTCCTGCAGCCAGCCCAGCCTACGAGCGGTCGTTGAGTTCGATTCGTCACCGCGAACGCCGAGGCGACTATCCAGCCTGTTTGACCGGCGGCCGATAGAAGATAAGCAGCTGGCCGATGGCGCCAGCGAGACCCAGCAGCACCGAGAGCAGCAGACCCGCCCAGCCGTCGAGCCAGTTGCGCCCAAAGATCAGCCAATCCAGGCTGAGCCGTCCTGCGCCCGCTGTGGCCACCGCGACGGCACTGACGGCCAGCACCATGACGTACTCCCAGCCTTCATTGAAGATGAAGAAGCCGTGGGGGCGGTGTACGGTCCAGGCGGCGACCAGCATCAGGGAGACGAAGCCCGCCGCCGGTATCGGTGTGAGCAGGCCAGCGGCCAGCCCGAGTCCGGCGGTTATCTCGGCGGTGGCGGCGACCGTCGCGTGGAACGTTCCGGGCTTCATCCCGATGCTCTCGAACCAGCGCGCGGTTCCCGGTATCCGACCACCGCCGAAGAACTTGTTGTACCCGTGCGCGGCGAGTGTCAGGCCCAGCACAAGCCGCAGGATCAGCAACCCGATATCGTAGGCAGTCATAGCTTCAAACCTAGATCACTACGAGCGTCCCTGTCGGGACCGGTTCGGGGCTTCGTTCGGCGGCCCGGCGTCGAGCCCGGGACAAGCGGCTGATCGCGGCTCGCCCGCTATGCGGCGCCGACGGCCATGTGCCGCTTGCCCCATTGGCACATCGCTTCGGTCACCGGCCGCAGCGATTGTCCGTACTCGGTCAACGAATATTCGACACGCTGCGGCACCTCCGCAAAGACTTCCCGGTGGACAATGCCGTCCGATTCCAGCTCGCGCAGTTGCCGCGACAGAATCCGATCACTGATTCCACGGGTTTTGCGCCCCAATTCGGCAAACCGTTGGGCGCCGTCGTTCATCATGTGAAAGATCGCACGGCCTTCCACTTGCCGCCGATCACCGCCAGCGTGGCCTCGACTGGGCACTCGAAGTTCTCGTCCACGCTAACCTCCGGATCAGTTACCCACTTTGAAGTGCGGTCTTGTTAGGCCTGTCCCCTCAACGTAGCGTTCCCCGAAGCACACCCAACCGCAATGGCAGCCGACAGGCGGAAGTATCCCGCGAACGACCGCAAAGGAGCCCAACATCAAGATCGCGATCATTGGGGCCGGCAACGTCGGCAGCACGCTGGGCACCGCGTGGCGCGACCGTGGCCACGACGTCACGTTCGGTGTCCGCAACCTGGACGGTCCGAAGTATGCATCGCTCGGCGCGGTCCAGACGAACGAAGCCGCCGCCGCCTCAACCGACGTCGTGGTGCTGTGCACGCCGTGGCAGGGCACCCAGCAGGCCGTGCAGAGCTGCGGCGATATCGCCGGAAAGGTCCTTATCGACTGCACCAACCCGCTGACCCCGGACATTGCCGGACTCGAGGTCGGGCATACCACATCCGGAGCGGAACAGGTCGCGAAGTGGGCGCCCGGCGCCCGGGTCTGCAAAGCGATGAACCAGATCGGCGCACCGATGATGGATGGGCCACAGCTGCCCAGCAAACCGGTGATGTTTGTCTGCGGTGACGATGACGACGCCAAGTCGGTGACCGGCGGGTTAGTCGGCGAGCTCGGCCTCGAGAACGTCGACATCGGCGACCTGACGCTGGCCCGGTTGCTCGAGCCATACGCACTGCTGTGGATCCACCTGGCGCTGCGCCGCGGGTTCGGCACCAACTTCGGATTCGGTCTGTTGCGGTCTACGGACCAATAAACAGTTCTGGGAGCCGCCATGGCGACGTTTGCCCGAAGGCAACGCCAAGGCCGGTCAGACCGCGCTGAGCGACCGAGGGTGCGCGCCATAGACTCGTGTCATGCCCGATGCCGGTGCCACCGAAAGCACGTGGACCGGGCATTCAGTTATGCGTGCCGAGCTGTCGCGCTCAGACAGTGTGCTGTTGCTGGATGGCACTACAAACCGGCCGCGGGAGATCCTGGGTACCAAGGGGCACGGCATCGAGGCGATGCGCCGCCACAGTTTGCCGGTACCGCCCGCTTTTTGCATCACCACCGAGGTGGGCGCCCGGTACCTCGCCGAACCCGAACCGACGATGAATGCGATCTGGAACGACGTGCTCGACCGGATGAGTCGGCTGGAAGCCGAAACATCGCATACGTTCGGGCGGGGCCCGCATCCGCTGCTGGTCAGCGTGCGCTCGGGCGCGGCCCAATCGATGCCCGGCATGATGGACACGGTGCTGAATCTGGGTATGAACGACGCCGTCGAACGGGCCCTGACCGAGCTGAGCAGTTCCGCGTTCGCCCGCGATACCCGCCAGCGATTCGCCCGCGGATATCGGCGCGTCGTCGCCGGCGACGAAACACCGCCTGCTGATCCGTACCAGCATCTGCGGGCAGCGATCGAGGCCGTGTTCACCTCCTGGAATTCACCTCGCGCGATCGCCTACCGCGCTCACCACGGGCTCGACGATCAGGGCGGCACCGCGGTAGTTGTGCAGGCGATGGTGTTCGGCAACTTGGGCGCCGACTCGGGCTCCGGGGTGGTGTTTTCCCGCAACCCGATAACCGGCGCCAACGAACCGTTCGGCGACTGGTTATCCGGCGGCCAAGGCGACGACGTGGTGTCGGGCACGGTCGACGTGGAACCGATCAGCACCCTGCGCGACGAACAACCGTCTGTTTATGACGAACTGATGACTGCCGCCCGCAGCTTGGAGCGGCTGGAATTAGACGTGCAACAGATCGAGTTCACCGTCGAAGACGGCAAGCTGTGGCTGCTGCAGACGCGAGCGGCCGAGCGGTCGGCACAGGCGGCAATGCGACTGGCCCTGCAACTGCGGCACGAGGGATTGATCGACGACGCCGAGACGCTGCGCCGGGTGACCCCTGCCCATGTCGAGGCACTGCTGCTACCGTCGCTGCAGCCGGAAACACGGCTGGCCGCACCGCTTTTGGCCAAGGGACTGCCGGCCTGCCCGGGCGTGGTGTCGGGCAGAGCCTGCACCGAGGTGGACGAGGCGCTGGAGGCCGCCGATCGGGGCGAGCAGGTCATCCTGGTGCGCAACCACACCCGGCCCGACGACGTGCACGGCATGCTGGCCGCGCGTGGCATTGTCACCGAGGTCGGCGGCGCCTCCAGCCACGCGGCAGTGGTCAGCCGTGAACTCGGTCGGGTGGCCGTGGTGGGCTGCGGCCGCGGAGTGGCCGCATCGCTGGCTGGCAGGCAGGTCACCGTCGACGGCGGTGAGGGCGAAGTGCGTGCAGGCAATCTGGAGCTGTCCGCGTGGTCGGAGACGGATACGCGGGAGCTGCGCGAGTTGGCCGATATCGCGCGACGGAGGAGCCCGTTACGGGCGCACGCCAGCGGCCGCTACCCGAGGCTGGATGACGATTCCGACGCCGCGGTGCGCGCCGCCATGGTCACCGGGCATACCGACGTGGTATCTGCGGCCCCGCTGATCACCATGCTGACCGCGCTACGCTTAGCCGGCCAAGAGGGAGCCGCTGCGCCCGAATGCGGCTCTGGCCCGAGGGATTCGCGATGCGATGAGTGAATTGACGGTGTTGCAGGCGGTCCGGCTGAAGGGTCGGGTCAAGCCCGCAGACCTGGCCGCGACTTTGGACGAAGGTCTTGCGAGCGTCGTCAAGACCGTCGAGCAGCTAACCGCGTCGGGTCTACTGGTCGAGGGCAAGGCGTTGAGGATCAGCAACGAGGGCCGCACCAGGCTGGGCGAATTGCTCGCTGACGAACGCAAAGAGGTCGACACAACCGCGCTGGCTGCTGTCTACGACGAGTTCCGCGCAGTAAACGCCGATTTCAAAGCCCTGGCCACGGATTGGCAACTCATAGACGGCAAGCCCAACACTCACGACGACACCGACTACGACGCAGCGGTACTCGCGCGCCTCGACCGAGTGCACCAGCGGGTAGTATCGATCATCGCGGCGGCCGCGGCGCACGTGCCACGGCTGAGCGCCTACTCGGCGAAGCTGCAACGAGCGCTGGACAAAGTCAAGGCCGGCAAGGTCGCCTGGTTGACCCAACCCATCATCGACTCCTACCACACCGTGTGGTTCGAGCTGCACGAGGAGCTGATCCTGGCCGCCGGCCTGACCCGCGAGGCAGAGGCCAACGCCGGTCATGCCCAATAACTTTCGTTACAACGCCTCGTCCAGGCGTTGCAGATAGGCGTCGATATCGCCGACAGCCGACTCGGCAGCGTGGACACTGATCGCGACCGTGTCGCCGATACCGTGTACCCCGTGGGTCAGGCCCATCGCCGGCGACAGCGCTGGGTATCCGGCCGTCAGCACGACCGGCGCATCCCCGAAGCGCAGATCCGCGGCTCCGCGGTGAACGCTGGACACCACCGTGTTGCCGGCCACCAGAGCTGGCCGCGCATCGGCGTCGAACCGGACGACACCCCAACGCAGCAGCGGGGCGGGTATCGCGGCGAAGGCTCGGTCGGCCGAACTCGTCGCCGGGTGCTCGAAGCGGCGGCGGCCATTGGCCAAATCGGCGGCGATCCGCTCGACCCGTACATCCTGCTCGAGTTGCGGGTACAGCCCGACGACGACGTTGCCGAAGTGGTTATGTGCACGTGGCACGCCGGGTTTGGCCATGGGCACCTCGGCGCCCAGTGAATCTGCTGACCTACCAAGGAGATCCGACAGCGCGGTGGACACCGCAGCCAGCACCCTGACGGTCACCGTGGGGCCAGGCAGCTGCGCGCGGTGGCGCACCAGCGTGCGCACGGCGCGGGCGCCAGCCGGGCGGGCGTTGGTCGCGAGCGGCGGCCGGGAGCCGAGCGCCGGCGCCAGCAGTCCGGTGCGGGTATCGCGGACCAGTCGGCGGTGGGTGCGGGCCGCGTGGATCGCCCGGCACGGCAGGCAACCCCGCGACAGGGGCGTCACATCGGCCACCGGTGCCGCGCGGCCGAACAGCCAGGCCGCCAGGGCCGAGGCCCGAGCGCCGTCGGCCAGCGCGTGCGCGACCTGCATCACCGCGACGGCACCCGGGCCGGTGCTGCCCGGGATGCCGCGTACCGGCGTGAACAGGTGTAGCCGCCAAGGCATTCGGCGGATGTCCAGCTGGTCACCGGCCAGACCAACCACGGTGTCCAGACACCCGCGCCAGGTCTTGTCGGCAAGCTCGTGCGTGACCACCTGCGCGGGCTCGATGGCCGCAGGGACCCACTGCGGGTAGCTCAGGGCCCATCCGTCGTCGACCCGCATCGTCAGGTCACGACATGCTCGGGCGCGGCCCCGGACCTCGTCGATAGCGCGCTCCAGATGCGCGGGTTCGCGGGCGAATGCATAGAGCAGGAACTCGTCGCTGGGGATTTTGGCCGACATCCAGTAGAACTGCGCGTCGACGGCCGCCATCCGGTGCATCGTCACGGACGCAGCCGGCCCGGTGTCCCCCTCCGGCCTGGCATGGCGAATATCCTCTACTGCGCGATGCCTCGCTGTCGAGGTGGGTTAGCCGGCTGAACCGATGAACGCCAGCACCAACTCGGCGACCTTGTCCGGCTGTTCGAGCTGCAGGAAATGCCCGGCATGCTCCACGATGGCCACGTCGCTGCCGACCGGAAGCACCCTTTCCGTCCAACTCGCGAAAGCCGGTGTGACACAACCGTCATCGTGGCCGTACAAGTACAGGCTCGGCGACCTGGGCGCCTCGGTCCAGTGTCGGTGCAGTTCGGCGTAGCGCCCCGGTGGGCGGGTGTTTCGAGTCGTGGCCCGGTACGGCCCCAGCGCGGCGCGCCAGCTCTCCGGTGTAACCGCTTCGTTTTCGCCATGCCCGGGCACCCGATCGCGGCGTCCACATGGCGCAGATCCTCCTCGGCGTGATAACCAGGTGACCATCGCTTCCACAACAGTGGTGGCACCCAGGAAGCGGAACGCTCCGGCAGCCAAGGTAATTAAAAGTAGAAGATGTACCAGCTGCGAAGTAGCTGATGCGGTAACTGGCCGACCAGCCGGCCCCGATCGGCCACCCGGCCCAGCGGGCGGAACGCCGCCGCGGGCGGCACCGACATGATCACCGCCTTGGCGAATGGGCTATCCGGCATGGCGGCCAGACCGGTGGCCGCGATCGCGCCCCAGTCGTGTCCGATCACCACATCGCGCGCTGCCGCCGGCCGCCGAGCGCACGCGCAAAGCATCATCCATCAGTGCCCCGATGTGATAACTACCGTCGGAGGGAATCGACGACGGCGCGTAGCCACGCATGAACGGCGCGACCACCCGCCAGCCGGATTCGACCAGCCGGGGAGCGATCTTGCGCCACCCGTAGGCGGTGTCGGGAAACCCGTGTAGAAACAGCGCAATCGGAGCGTTTGGAGGCCCCCACGTCAACACCTTCAAGTCCACATCAGGGGCCTCTAC
>DASPOT010000356.1:0-2631 GCA_035625875.1 Mycobacterium sp.
GTCGTCATTTGATCAGCGCATCGCAGTGGCGAACCGAGATGCGCGAGCGTTTCGCGGTCTGGCACGCAATCACAGCCGCTGCAGCGGCATGAAAGACACCGTCAGTCAGTAAGTTCCGCAACCTAATCCACTCACATCTACTGCACCACAAGTATTCTCAAATAACTTGACGATGCCGCGTCGACGATCCTCATCCGCCGCACTCGTTCGTGCAGGTGCAGGGAATAGCCTCCGTGCAGGACGGTGCCGAGGACCTGCTCGAGATCGCTACTCGGATCGGTGGGCGCTACATGGGCGTACATCGCGCCAAGGAATTCGGCCAGCGCAACGCCGTGTCCGGCGAACTGGTGGTGCGGGTCCAGCCGACCAAGGTCAACTCGGCCTTCAATATCGCCGACTGACCCGCCGGGCATCAACTCGGCTCTGGCCCTGCAACCGATTCCGAACTCCACTCCGGCGCCGCAACAGATTCCGAGCCCGGCTCTGGCCCTGCAACCGATTCCGAGCTCGACTCCGGCGCTGCAACCGATTCCGCCTCGCCCGACTGTGATTCCGACTCGGGCAGCTGACTTGCGAGATACTCGGCGAGCTCCCCGATCGTCGGATAGTCGAATACCGCGGTAGCGCTGATCGTGAACGCGCCACCGAACTGGCTGTACAACCGGTTGCGGAGTTCGACAGCCATCAGTGAATCCGTACCCAGGTCCAGGAACCGACTGGTTGCGGCGGGCGGTTGCGCGAGCCGCAGGAAACCCTGCACTTCGCGCTGCAGGAATTCGGTCAGGAAACTGGCGCGCTGCGCCACCGGTACCTCCTGCAGTTGCCGGAGCAACTCACTGTCGCCGGTTGCCTCCGCGACCGCACTCGGCAATACGAGGTCGAGAATCGGTGGACGAGAACCGCCCAGCAGCTTCGCGGCACGCTTCCAGTTGGCCTTGATGACGGTTGCCTGCCCAGTTCCGTTGGCGACAACCTCGGCGAGCGCGTTGAGGGCGGCCGTGGGTTCCAGCGGAACCAGGCCTTGAGCACCGAGATTGGCGCTCGCGGCCTCCGAAGAGGCCATGCCCCCCTTGGCCCAGGGACCAAAGTTGACGCCGGTCGCCGGCAAGCCTTGCGCCTTTCGTTCCGCGACCAGCCCGTCGAGCAGCGCATTGGCAGTCGAGTAGTTGGCCTGGCCGGGTGAACCGAGCAAGCTGGACACCGAGGAGGACACGATGAAGAAGTCGAGATCGTCGTTCTTCGTCAACCGGTCTAAGTAGCAGGCACCGAACACCTTGGGCGCCAACGTCGTCCGGAAACGCTCCAGGCTCTGCTGTGACAGCAGCGCGTCGTCGAGCACGCCCGCCAAATGCGCCACTCCCGCGAGCGGCGGCAACTCCGCGCGGATCCGCTCCAGCAGCTTTTCGACTTCGGACTCGTCGCCGACATCGGCCGCGAAGGTGTGAATGCGGCACCGGTAGCGCTCAGTGATGTCGTCGATTGCCCGTTGTGCGTCCGCATCGGGCGTGCGCCGGCTGGTCAACACGATGTCACCGGCACCGAGTTGGGCCAGATAGGCCGCCGTGTGCAGGCCGATTGCACCGAGTCCACCGGTGATCAGATAGCTCCGATCGCCTCGCGGCTGTAGTGGGTTCGGCATTTGCAGCACGATCTTCCCGATATGCCGCGCTTGCTGCATGCGGCGAAACGCCGTCTTCGCCTCCGTCAGCGGGTAGATCTCGACGGGTAGTGGCGTCCACTCGCCACTGGCCAACCCGTCCGACACCTCGGCCAGCAGGCCACGGATACGCTCGGGCTCTTCCACGGTGGTCCCGTCCAGCGCGACGATCTCGTAGGCGATATCGGGACGGGCCGCCGCCATCTGCTCCGGAGTCCAGATGTCTCGCTTGGCGATCTCGGCGAAACGGCCATTCTGGGCGGTGGCCCGCACGGTCGCTTCGACAAACCCCTCATTGGTCAGGCTGTTGAGCACCACATCGACGCCGGCACCGTCGGTGTCGGCGAGGATTTGGTCGGCGAAATCCGTACTGCGCGAGTCGTAGACATATTCCACACCCAGCTTGCGCAGTGTCGCGCGTTTGTAGGTACTGGCGGTGGCGAAGACGATCGCACCGTGCTGCTGCGCCATCTGGATGGCGGCCAATCCGACACCACCGCTCGCGGCGTGAATGAGCACACGGTCACCGGGCTTCAGCTGCGCCCAGTCGAACGCGAGCCGGGCCGTGAGTGCCGCAGCGGGAATGGTCGCCGCCGCTACCGCGCTCAGCCCGTCGGGCACCGGCGCCAGCAACTGAACCGGCACATTGAACCGGCTGGCGAACGCGCCCTGCATGAAGCCGAAGACGCGTTGGCCGACCTCGAGTCCGGTGACGCCGCTACCCAACTGGGTGACGATGCCGGAGAAGTCACCGCCGATCGGGCCCGGATCGCCCGGGTAGAGGCCCAGCACATTGAGCACATCCCGGAAGTTCAAACCAGCGGCCTCCACCCGATCTGCACATAGCCCTCGTCCGGTGGTGGCACTTCCGCCTCGGTCAGACGCAGGTTGTCGATCGCGCCGCGTTCAGTGGGCGCCAGGACGTAATCGGTTGCCCGCGGTACCGCGAGATGACCGCTGCGCGCCCATGGCAG
>DASPOT010000357.1:0-2719 GCA_035625875.1 Mycobacterium sp.
GACACGTACACGTCTACGTCGTCGTCACTCACGCCTGTGATTCTCCCAGCGCCCACCGACAACTCCCCGGCGTATCGCGGAGCGTGTAGGGGTCTCCTTAGTAACTGAGCGGATCTGGTCCCTTCGCGTTGGATCGGCGGGGGGTCAGTCAGACTGTGACGACCGTGACCCGGTGCCCTACTCGGGGATAGCCTGTTAGAGGGTGTTTGAAAACCGTGAGGTTCGGGCGAGTCGCCTGGTCATGGTCGTGATCATGGCGAGGTGGACCATGGCTTCGTGGTGGTCGGGTCTGGTTTCGTAGTCGCGCACGCAAACCAGGAGCCGACTTCTTCGGTTCTCCGCGAGGCACACGCCCGCCCATCGCGAGTTCTCAAACACTCTCTTACACACCCGACGTCAACACCTGGCGCGGCGGACAGCAAGCGGGCTGGCCGCATACCTCATGGCCGGTCCATTGCTCGAGTTCGACGCGGCGCTGCACCTGATGCAACCCGGCGTCCGACCCGACCTGCGGTTTCGATCGGATCTACTTGGCTCGACCAACTCGGGTGGGTCTGGACGGCACTGTCAGGTTGGTGAGCCGGGACGGTGAGGTGGGGCAGGATCGACGATCGTGACCGCCGCAGGCTCGTCGTATAAAGGGTTCCGGTTTCCGCCCAACCCTAACTACTCGCCGGCCTTGTCTGCTAACTGCGCGAGGTACACGGCGGGCGCGTCGGCCATCCACATGTTGGTGCGCCCTTGTGTGAGCTGTTCTGGTGTGGGGTGGACTCGCCAGGCTTGTTGGCGGGTCATCACGGTGTGTGCGAGGACCTGGGCGTGGAATCGGGTGGGCATCACGATGTTGTCGAGGATGGTGGCGCGGCGGCGCAGCTCATCTAGTGCGCGCCTGTTGGCTTTGGTGACAACGACCTGTTGCCAGGGTTTTCGGTGGATCTCGACGATGGCGACGGTGTGCTCGTCAAGCCAGCCCCGGTCACGCCACGCCGGCAGGATCCCCTGATCGTCGCGGATTTTCGCGATGGCTGCCAGCGCGTACTGGTACTGCTGGGTGTTGCGGATCTCGACGGTTTGCGGGCCGCGCTGCAGCTGCCTGATCCTCGATGTCGGCGCCGCGGGCCGCCGCATGTTGGCGTGGCGGCAGCCGGCGATCCAGCGCCGCACGGTTCTTGGCGCCACACCGGTGTAGTCGGCGACGGCGGCGACGTCGACCGCACCGCGTGGGGTTGGGCCGTAGCAGTCAATCAGCATGGCTACCAACCGTTTGCGTGTCCACCGAGGCCCGCGCACCGGCTGCACGACTACGCCACTGTCGCTCAATCGGGCTCGCCGATGCTGATGTCGTCGATGGACAGGAATTCCCAGTCGGCCAGATAATTGTTGTCCACGAAGTCGGTCAACCCGGCGATCAGGCCACGGTCACCGCGCTGCTCGTATCCGGTAAGCAGGGAATCCAATTGTTGGGGGCTGATGTCGACGGATATATCGCGCTCGCGCGGGTAGTCGCGGGGGCCTTGGGTGCCGCTGATCCACAGTTTGCTGCCAACGCGTAACGCTTGGCGGCCCTGCGGGCTGGCCCGAAAGTCGGCTATGGCGGCACGGCGACCGGCCTTGGTCCTGGTCGCACGCCGTGCCGAGGACCGCAAGGCCTTGAGGTGCTCGGCTGTGGGGTGCTGGGTGCCGGCCGCCCAACGGCGGACGGTGCCGGGTGAAACACCGAGGGCCTGCGCCGCCGCTGTGGCGTTGACCGCCCCCCCGCGGGGTCCGCGGCCGTACGCGGCTTGCAGCATGCCGCGTGCGCTGGCGCCTTCGGAGATGTCGGCTTCGCGCCGCCCCGACAGCCGCCGCAAAAACGTGCTGCTAAGCGCTGTCTTGGCTCGCGAAAGCGCCCGACGTATCGATGATCTGGCCACCCCCATACCCCGGGCGGCGGCGGCCCCGCGTACACGCGGACGCGCCGCGCGTGGTGTGGGGGCTGGACTTTCAGCCTTTCCCGAGGATGGCGTCGCGGGCCCGGTCCATCATTGCCGCGAACGACGGTCCGGCCATGAGGCAAGCTTGGCGGCGCGGCCCATCTGCTCAAGCTCGTCTTCGCTCAGTTCCTCCTGAAGCTTGGAAAACTCTTCTTTCTCCTCGTGCTCGGCGTGGTCGAGCATGGCATCACGAAGCTTGCTCAATTGACGGGTGAACTCCTCGGTGTCGACGTCGAGTTTCTCCAGCTCGGCGAGAACCGTTTTGGCTTCGCGCTCTTCCTCCAGCCGGGCCCCGACCACTTTGTCACCGTCGGGCATCTTCCGTTTGGCGCGCGAGTGAACAAACTCCACTTCGGCGGTTTCGTGCACCGCCAGCAGCCGCCGGAGCTCAAGGAAGGCCTTCTCCCGCTCTTTCCCAGAGCTGTCGAGTGTCTGCTCGAACAACGACTTGATCTGCTCATGCTGGCCGATAAGGAAATCGACCACATCGCGGGGCAACTTAGCGGCGGCATCAGCCATGGGTTTCCTCCTAAATAGTCCTGAATAGGCGCGCCAGGTGATTGCGCGCTACGCTACTGAGCGGTTACCCGGTCGGGGCCCTCGCGAAACTCCGCGACCTGCGGGTGTAGCCCGGCGCTCGCCCGGATACTGCACCGACGGAGTAACGACGAAGGGACGGTGAGCGACCGCGGCCGCGGGTACTGGCCGTTGCAGTTCGCTGCCCTACCGGTGGTGTGCCGCACCGG
>DASPOT010000358.1:0-41380 GCA_035625875.1 Mycobacterium sp.
CGGGTTGCGGCATTCGGTCGGGCGGACCGGTCAATGTTGGGATAACGCGCTCGCGGAATCGTTTTTCGCGAGCCTGAAGAACGAGCGGGTGCACCAGATGGTGTACCCGACACGGAAGAAAGCGAAGGAGGATATTGCGCGATACATCGAACTGTTCTGCAATGACCGACGAATTCATTTCGCACTCGGCTACCGGACACCACACGAAGTCCGCACCGAGTACCTGAATTCACAGCTCGCCGCGTAAATGGACGCGAAACCCGCAGTCCGGAAAACGCGGGGCAGCCCAGCGCGGATCCGCTGAGCGGGCAACCGGAGTCTGGTCCGGGCGAGCATGACGGCCATTTCGGTGGTGGCCATGACCGCTCCGATGCACCGGTGCAACCCTCCGCTAAACGGGATGAACTCGTGTGGTGCGGGCTTGCGGTAATGCGGGTTGTTCGGGTCCCAGCGCAGTGGCCTGAATTCCGTTGGTTGGGGCCACAGTGCGGGGACCCGATGGGTGACGTACGGGCTGAAGATCAGCAATCGCCCCGCCCGAATGCGGTGCCCATCGAACCAGAGGTCACGCATCACCCTGCGGGCGGAGATGACTCCGGGCGGGTACAGCCGAAGCGTCTCGTGGACGACGCCGTTGAGGTAGCTTCATAGAACTCGATGTAGTCCGTGCCCTCCTGCGACGAGACATCCCGGATCACGCCGTTATAGGCGGCGCACAGGTCATTTAGCAGTGACTGCACGGCATCTTTGGAATATGGGTCTTCTCCCACGGGCGCAAGAGAACTCAGGCCGATCCTTGCGTTCGTCTCCCGCAACCTTCGTGTGATGAGTTCGAGGTTCTCCTGGAATCGCTGCACAGTGGGCTCTTGTGGCAGCCCCTTCCACACTCGAACGATTCTGCGAAAGTTGGGAAAGACGCTGGCCAGAATGTCGTTCGTTCCGATCAGGATGATAACGCGGTCGGGCTGGATACCGATCACGCGGCGGAGACGCCTGACGATGTTGAACGACAGATCACCGCCCACCCCCAGGTTGACGAACCGAAATCGGCTGTTTTGCGGTCGGCTCTCCAACTCGGCGATCCACCGGTAGGTTCCCTTGGACGCGGTGGTGCTCGAACCCACGCATGCCACCGTTTCGATCGGCCGGGCAACCGCGTTGACGATTATTCGAGCTTCTCCGACAGCTCCAACCAGCGGGTCTCCATCGCGGCGACCCCACCTTCAAGGGCACGTAACTCTTCGGTCAGCCGCGTCAAGGCGACGTGATCGGACTGGTCATGCTCGGCGAGTTCGGTGTGCTTGGCCGCGATCCGGTCAGTGAGGCGTGCCAGCTGCCGGTCGATCGCGGCCAACTCCTTCTCGGTGGCACGTCGCTGCGCGCCGGGCATCGCCTGTGGCTGCTTCGCGCGCGGTGCCGGGGAAGTGGTCGGGGTAGTCGCAGCCAGCCGCAGATACTCATCGATGCCGCCGGGCAGATGCCGCAGCCGGCCGTCGAGAATCGCGTACTGCTGATCGGTGACACGTTCCAGCAGATACCGGTCATGCGAGACGACGATCAAGGTGCCCGCCCAGGAGTCGAGCAGGTCCTCGGTGGCGGTCAGCATCTCGGTGTCCACGTCATTGGTGGGCTCGTCGAGAAGTAGCACGTTCGGTTCGGCCAACAACGTAAGCATGAGCTGCAGCCGTCGCCGTTGACCGCCGGAGAGCTCACCGACTCGCGCGGACAGCTGGTCACGGGCGAAACCGAGCCGCTCCAGCAGCTGGGCTGGGGCCACCTCGCGGCCGTCGACCTGATAACCGCCGCGCAGCCTGCCGAGCACCTCGGCGACCCGGTCGCCTGCAACTGGTGCCAGCGCCTCACTCTGCTGGTCGAGCATTGCCAGCCGGACGGTCTTGCCATGTTTGACATGCCCGGTGTCTGAGCGCACGGTGCCGGCGATCAATCCCAGGAGGGTGGTCTTCCCGACACCGTTGGCTCCGACGATGCCGGTGCGTTCACCCGGGCCGATCCGCCATTCGATATCGCGCAGCACCGGGTGGCCGTCGAACGAGACAGACACTCCGAGCAGGTCGATCACGTCCTTACCAAGCCGTGCGGTCGCTAGCTTGACCAATTCGACGGTGTTGCGCAGCGGCGGTACGTCGGCGATCAGTTGGTTGGCGGCGTCGATCCGGAACTTCGGCTTCGAGGTGCGCGCCGGTGGGCCCCGACGTAGCCAGGCCAGCTCCTTACGCAGCAGGTTCTGCCGCTTGGCCTCGGCCGCGGCGGCCAGCCGATCCCGCTCGACACGCTGCAGCACATACGCCGCATACCCGCCTTCGAACGCGTCCACGGTCCCGTCGTGCACCTCCCACATCGCGGTGGCCACCTCGTCAAGGAACCAGCGATCGTGGGTCACCAGCAGCAGTCCGCCACCGTTTCGGGTCCACCGTTGCCGCAGATGGCCGGCGAGCCAGGTGATGACGTCGATGTCCAGGTGATTAGTGGGCTCGTCGAGGGCGATCACGTCCCATTCGCCCACTAGCAGCGCCGCGAGCTGTACCCGTCGCCGCTGGCCGCCGCTGAGGGTGGAAACTGTTGCTTCCCAAGCGATATCGGACACCAGTCCGCTGACCACGTCGCGAACGCGCGGGTTACCGGCCCACTCGTGTTCGGGCTGGTCGCCGACGAGCGTCCAGCCGACGGTGCAGTGCGGATCGAGGTCGTCCGCCTGGCTTAGCGCGCCGATTCGCAACCCGCTGCGCCTGGTGACGCGGCCGGAGTCCGGTTGCAGGCGACCGGTGAGCAAACCCAGCAGGCTGGACTTGCCGTCGCCGTTTCGCCCCGCAATGCCGATCCGCGCGCCGTCATTCACCCCGAGGGTCACCGACTCGAAGACGACCTGAGTCGGGTATTCCAGGTGTACGGCCTCGGCGCCCAGTAGGTGCCCCACCGCGCCGACGCTACCGCGCCGGCAAACAGCCCGGCGAAAGCAGCGGGCGGGGTGCGCTGATGTGCCATGATGTGCACGCTGTCAGGCCCACATGCAGCAGCAGTACTTTGGTAGGGGAGCAGCGGGTGGATCTGAATCTTTCGGCGATCACACGACCGGTCGAGCGTCTGATGGCTACAGCGCAGAACGGTCTGGAAGTCTTGCGGCTGGGCGGCTTGGAGACCGGCACCGTTCCGTCGCCGTTCCAGATCGTCGACAGCGTGCCGATGTACAAGCTTCGACGGTATTTTCCGCCGGACAGCCGGCCCGGGCAGCCGCCGGCTGGGCCGCCCATGCTCATGGTGCACCCGATGATGATGTCCGCCGATATGTGGGACGTAACCCGGGAGGACGGTGCGGTGGGCATTCTGCATGCCGCCGGACTGGATCCCTGGGTCATCGACTTCGGCTCACCCGACAAGGTCGAGGGCGGCATGCGCCGCAACCTGGCCGACCACATCGTCGCGCTCAGCCAGGCCATTGACACCGTGAAGGACACCACCGGCCATGATGTGCACCTGGCGGGGTATTCGCAGGGTGGGATGTTCTGCTACCAAGCTGTGGCATACCGGCGCTCGAAAAACATCGCGAGCATCGTGGCGTTCGGTTCCCCAGTGGACACCCTGGCCGCGCTACCCATGGGCATCCCACCCAACCTGGCCGCGGCCGCCGCCAATTTCATGGCCGATCACGTTTTCACCCGATTGGACATCCCAAGTTGGTTGGCGCGCACAGGTTTTCACATGCTGGATCCGCTCAAGACCGCCAAAGCCCGGATCGACTTCGTGCGTCAACTCCACGACCGTGAAGCCTTGCTGCCGCGCGAACAGCAGCGCAGATTCCTCGAATCCGAAGGCTGGATCGCGTGGTCGGGCCCGGCGGTCTCCGAGCTGCTCAAGCAGTTCATCGCCCACAACCGGATGATGACGGGCGGTTTCGCGATCAGCGGGCAGCTCGTGACGCTGGCCGACATCACCTGCCCGGTGCTGGCCTTCGTCGGCGAGGTCGACGACATCGGGCAGCCGGCCTCGGTGCGCGGCATCCGGCGAGCGGCACCCAACGCCGAGGTATACGAATGCACGGTGCGGGCAGGCCATTTCGGCCTGGTCGTCGGATCCAAGGCGGCACACCAGAGCTGGCCGACCGTCGCCGAGTGGGTGCTGTGGCTCTCCGGCCTCGGCGACAAGCCGGCGGACATTGCGCCGATGGCCGAACAGCGGCCCGCCGAACACGCCAAAAGCGGTGTCGCGTTGAGTTCCCGGGTGGTGCACGGCTTAGGGGAGGCCTCCGAGGTGGCGTTAGCGCTCGCGCGCGGCACCGCCGACGCGGTGGTCGCGGCCAACAAATCCGTGCGCACGCTGGCCGTCGAGACCGTCCGGACGCTCCCGCGACTGGCACGGCTGGGACAGATCAACGACCACACCCGGATCTCGCTGGGCCAGATTATCGGCGAGCAGGCCCACGACGCGCCGCAGGGCGAATTTCTCTTGTTCGACGGGCGCGTTCACACCTATGAGGCTGTCGATCGGCGGATCAACAACGTCGTCCACGGCCTGATCGATGTCGGGGTACGGCAGGGCGAGCACGTGGGTGTGCTGATGGAGACGCGGCCCAGTGCGCTGGTCGCCATCGCCGCACTGTCCCGGCTAGGTGCGGTCGCAGTGCTGATGCGGCCCGACACCGATCTGGCCGCAGCGGTCCGGATCGGCAGAGTGAGCGAGATCCTGACCGACCCCCCCAACCTCGACTCCGCACGCCAATTGCCCGGCCGAGTACTGGTGCTCGGCGGCGGCGAGTCCCGCGATCTCCAACTGCCGCAAGACGCCAACGTCATCGACATGGAAAAGATCGACCCGGACGCGATCGAGCTGCCCGCGTGGTATCGGCCAAACGCTGGTCTTGCGCGGGATCTGGCGTTCATCGCGTTCACCACGGCCGGTGGCGAGCTGGTCGCCAAACAAATCACCAACTACCGCTGGGCGATGTCGGCGTTTGGAACCGCGTCGACGGCCGCCCTTGGTCGCGGCGACACCGTGTATTGCCTGACGCCGCTGCACCACGAGTCCGGCCTGCTGGTCAGCCTCGGTGGCGCGGTCGTCGGCGGCGCTCGCATCGCATTGTCGCGTGGCTTGCGCCCCGACCGGTTCGTCGCCGAGGTACGGCAGTATGGGGTCTCAGTGGTGTCCTACACGTGGGCCATGCTTCGCGATGTCATCGACGACCCGCGGTTTGTGTTGCACGGCAACCATCCGGTGCGGCTGTTCATCGGTTCGGGCATGCCGACGGGGCTGTGGCAGCGTGTCGTCGAAGCGTTCGCGCCCGCTCATGTCGTCGAGTTCTTCGCCACCACCGACGGGCAGGCGGTGCTGGCCAACGTGTCCGGCGCCAAGATCGGAAGCAAGGGCCGTCCCCTCCCCGGCGCCGGCCACGTCGAACTCGGTGCCTACGACGCCGACCATGACCTCATCCTGGAAAACGACCGTGGCCTCGTGCAGGTCGCGGATGCCAACCAGGTCGGAGTGTTGCTCGCCGAGCCCCGCGGACCGATCGACCCGACCGCGTCGGTCAAACGCGGAGTCTTCGCCCCGGCCGACACCTGGGTATCCACCGAGTACCTGTTCCGTCGCGACGATGACGGGGACTACTGGTTGCTGGGGAGGCGCGGATCGGTGATCCGCACCGCGCGCGGGATCGTCTACCCCGAGCCGATCACCGACGCCCTCGGCTTTATCAACGGAGTAGACCTCGCGGTGACCTATGCGGTGTCGGTGCATGGCCGGCAGGTCGTGGTGTCGGCCATGACGCTGCGACCAGGGGCGACCATCACGGCGGCCGACCTGACCGAAGCCGTGGCGAACATGCCGATCGGGCTGGGGCCCGACATCGTGCACGTCGTGCCAGAGATGACGCTGAGCGCCACCTACCGCCCAACCGTCAGCGCCCTGCGGGCCGCCGGGATCCCCAAGTCGGGACGCCACGCATGGTATTTCGACCCTGACAGCAACCAGTTCCGGCGGTTGACTCCAGCGGTACAGGCCGAGATCTCCGGTGCGCACTGACGCCGTCGCCAACACCCCTGCACTGTTAGGCTCCGCTCACGACAGCACCGCTCACCGGTTGGAGGCATGACTGCGATGCTCGACGAAGCGCTCTTGAGCATCCTGGTCTGCCCGTCCGACAAGGGTCCACTGCTGTTGGTCGGCAGTGTTGATGGGGAACTGCTCTACAACCCGCGGCTGCGGCGCGCCTATCGCATCGAGGACGGCATCCCGGTACTGCTGATCGACGAGGCCCGCGACGTCGACGACGACGAACACGCCCGGCTCATGGCGCGGGCCAGGCCGGCAGATCCCCGGTGAGGTAGCGCTGTAGGTTCGGCGCGATGGTCTGCGCGATCTGTTCCGCCGGCAGCGACTTGAACGGCTCCAACTCCAGGATGTAGCGCGCCATTATCACGCCGACCAGTTGCGATGCGACGAACTGGATGCGGATGATTCCGCTTCCCGGGGGAGTGTCGACGCGGGTACCCACCTCGACCGCGATGACTTCTTGCACGAACGAACGAAACAGGTTCACCTCCGAGCCGGCCAGGATCGACCGCAGCGTGGCGATGATCCCCGCACCCATCTCGGAGTCCCATAGAGGCAACAACAACGACGGCAGCTTATAGCCGAGTTCCTCGACAGGCACGTCGCGCAACGGGCCGATGACATCCATCGGGTCGATCGGGATGCGGACGGCGGCGGCAAACAGCCGTTCCTTGGTGCCGTAGTAGTGGTGCACCAGCGCGGGATCCACGCCAGCCGCGGCGGCCACCGCCCTAATCGATGTCTTGTCGATTCCGTTGCGCGCGAACAACTCCCGGGCGATGGCCAGGATGCGATCGCGGTTGTCGGAGGAACCGGGCGGGCGTCCGGGCCGCTTTCGGTTGATGCTGGTAGCCACCGGTCTACGGTGTCCGGCGACGCAGGGTTGCGGCCGCCAGGCACAGCGCGGCTATCGCAAAGCCAAGCACGACGACCATATCGCGCACTGCGATACCGGTCAGCTCGGTATGCGCACCCACCTGCTGGAGTGCCTCGAGCGCGTAGCTGGCGGGCAGAACGTTGCTGATCCACTGCAGCCATGTCGCCATCAGCGCTCGGGGGACGATGATGCCGGCCAGCAGCAGCTGCGGCACCATCACCACCGGAATGAACTGCACGGCCTGAAACTCAGTGCGGGCGAACGCACTACACAGCAACCCCAGGCCGACGCCCAGCACAGCGTTCACGATCGCGATCACGAACACCCACACCGGGCTGCCGGCGGTGGTAAACCCGAGTAACCAGAACGACACGATGCAGGCCAGGGTGGCTTGCGCGGCCGCAGCGATCGAGAACGCGGTGCCGTAGGCCATCAAAAGCTCGAGCCGGCGCAACGGGGTGGTCAGGACGCGCTCCAACGTTCCCGAGGCGCGTTCGCGCTGCATCGTTATCGACGTGATGATGAACATCACGAAAAGCGGGAAGAGGCCCAGCAGGATCAGGCAGGCGGTGTTGAACGGCGATGGGGTGCCCGGGCGGTGGGGGGCATTTTCGAACATAAAGTACATCAGCGTGATGACCAAGATTGGAACCAGCAGGATCAAAGCGACGCTGCGGCGATCGGCGGCCAGCTGACGCAGTATCCGGGCCGTCGTGGCCGCATAGCCCTGCAGCGTCAGCCGGCTGCGGGCACGGTGGTGCGCCGGATGATGGACAGAAACGCTTCCTCCAGTGACGAACATCCGGTGTCCTCTCGTAATCGGTTCGGTGTCGTATGGGCGAGCAGATGCGCATCGCGCATGAGCAGCAGGTCGGCGCAGCGATCGGCCTCGTCCATCACGTGGCTGGACACCAGCAGCGTGACGCCGGCCTGTGCCAGCGCGACGAACTTTTCCCATAGGTCGGCACGCAGCACGGGGTCGAGGCCGATGGTCGGCTCGTCGAGTACCAGAAGGTCCGGCTGGCAGACCAGCGCGCAGGCTAACGAGACCCGGGCGCGCTGCCCGCCCGACAGGTTGGCGCAGTACGCGGTGCGCTGATCTTGCAGATCGACGGCCTCGACCGCCTCTTCGGCGGCGTGCCCATCCATGCTGTACAGCGCTGCGAAGTAGCGGATGTTGTCGATGACCCGCAAGTCGTTGTAGATGGTCGGGTCTTGGGGCATATAGCCGACCCGCTGCCGCAGCCGGGCTGATCCGGCCGGGTGGCCGAGCACCGTCACAGAGCCGCCGGCAACGATCTGGGTCCCGACGATACAGCGCATCAATGTGGTTTTGCCGGACCCGGACGGACCGAGCAGGCCGGTGATCGTGCCACGGGCGATCTGGACAGAAATATCCCGCACCGCAGGCCGTTTGCCGCGGGTCACTCGGAGATGCTCAATAGTGATGGCTGGCTCCACGCCGTCCCGGAGTAATTCACCACTCAATGAAGTCATCATGCGATGAATATGCGCCCCTGGTGTGGGGTTGTCAAGAGGCGAGTGCACAATCTGTCCGGTGAGCGCAGAGCAACTGGCGGTCGACCCGGTGGCGGCCGCGCATCGGCTACTCGGCGCCACCCTCACCGGACGAGGCGTGCGCCTCACGATCGTCGAGGTCGAGGCGTATGGCGGGGTGCCCGACGGCCCATGGCCGGATGCCGCGGCGCACTCGTACCGCGGGCTCAATGGCCGCAACGCCGTGATGTTCGGGCCAGCCGGGCGGCTCTACACCTACCGCAGCCACGGGATTCATGTGTGCGCCAATGTTTCCTGCGGCCCCGATGGGACAGCCGCCGCGGTCTTGCTCAGGGCCGGCGCGGTCGAGAGCGGCATCGATGTCGCCCGGTACCGGCGCGGCGAGCTGGCCCGGACTGTCGCCCTGGCGCGCGGACCTGGCAATCTGTGTTCCGCTTTGGGAATCACCATGGCCGACAACGGGATTGACTTGTGCGATCCCGACAGTCCGATGACGCTGAGGCTGGGCGACACCCTTGCCGCCTTCTCCGGGCCGCGTGTCGGCGTCAGCCACGCCGCCGACCGGCCCTGGCGATTGTGGCTGCAGGGCCGTCCGGAGGTCTCGGCTTACCGACGCAGCCCACGAGCGCCGGCACCGGGCGCCAGCGACTGACTTTTATTGTCCGGCTCCTCCTCACCCCGCTGCGCGGGCCGCATCGTTGCCAGGCGGCCACGGCGTCCGCTCCGACGCGACCTCGGCGGACGTGTGCAGGACGAGGTAGATGATCCTGGAGAATCTGAGCCATGGGCACGACGATCCTCGACGAGCTGGACTGGCGCGGGCTGATTGCACAGTCCACCGACCTTGATGCATTGGCCGCCGAGGTAGGGCGCGGGCCGATCATCGTGTACGCCGGCTTCGATCCAACAGCGCCGAGCCTGCACGCCGGACACCTGGTGCCGCTGCTGGCGCTGCGGCGTTTTCAACGCGCCGGCCACCGCCCCATCGTGCTCGCGGGCGGCGCCACCGGGCTGATCGGCGACCCGCGGGATACCGGCGAACGTGCCCTTTACGCCACCGAGACAGTCGTCGATTGGACCGAGCGAATCCGCGGGCAGCTGGAACGGTTCGTCGACTTCGACGACTCACCGAGTGGCGCGATCGTCGAGAACAACTTCGAGTGGACACGCGCGATGTCCGTAGTCGAGTTCCTGCGCGATGTCGGTAAGCACTTCTCGGTCAACGTGATGCTGGATCGCGACACCATCCGCCGGCGTCTGGATGGGGAAGGAATCTCCTACACCGAGTTCAGCTACATGCTGTTGCAGGCCAACGACTACGTCGAATTGCATCGGCGCTACGGCTGCACACTGCAGATCGGCGGCTCTGATCAGTGGGGCAACATAATCGCCGGGGTGCGGCTGGTGCGGCAGAAGCTGGGTGCGACGGTACATGCGCTCACGGTTCCCTTGGTGACCGCCGCTGACGGCACCAAGTTCGGCAAATCCAGCGGCGGCGGCAGCCTATGGCTGGACTCGGGGATGACCAGCCCCTATGCCTGGTACCAGTACTTCGTCAACACCGCCGACGCCGATGTCATCCGCTACCTGCGGTGGTTCACCTTCCTAACGCATGATGAGCTGGCCGATCTGGAACAGCTGATGGCTACGTGTCCGCAGGAGCGCACCGCGCAGCGCCGATTGGCACGGGAGCTCACTCTTCTAGTGCACGGTGAGGCCGCCACAGCCGCAGTCGAGCATGCCAGCCGGGCGCTCTTCGGCCACGGCGAATTGGCCCGCCTTGACGAGGCAACGCTCTCGGCCGCGCTGCGCGAGACACCAGTCGCCGAGCTGAAGCCCGGCGGTCCGGACGGCATCGTGGATCTGCTGGTCGCTACCGGGCTATCGGCGAGCAAGGGCGCGGCTCGGCGCACGATCGCCGAGGGCGGGGTGTCGGTCAACAACACCCGGATCGACAACGACGGGTGGGTGCCACAGCGATCGGACTTCCTGCACGGCCGGTGGCTCGTACTGCGCCGCGGCAAGCGGAATATTGCCGGCGTGGAACGCGTTGGGTGACGCCCGACACCCGAACACCGTCTAGCAGCGGGTTTGACTCTCCGTTTCCCGTCACATAGCTTGTCAGCGCAGTCGCGACGCGACTTGTCGGCGACGTGATGGCATCCCATGGAATAGTCCTGGATCTCAGGGACTTTCGCGGTCCGCTGTCTGGTACGCACGGCTCCGTGTCGCGGGCTGATCGCACGTTCAGTGGGTGCGTTTGTGCCCGTATCCTTTGTCAAGAGGAGCGGCAGCAATTTAGGACGGCACGAGTGGTCGAGAACACGCAAGGCGGCCGTGGTGAGCAACGACTGCCGTCGGCATCCAACCGCATACCACACCGCGAGTCACGCGGCGAGCGCCGGTTACCCAGGTCGAGTGGACCGGGCCGGGCGCGTCGAGCGCAGCCCCAGCACGCTTTGCCCAGCGGTGACCGCCCGGGGCGCGACGGGCCTCCGATACCGCCGGATGTAGACGCTAAGCAACTGGCGCCCGAGGTCCGGCGTGAGCTGAGCACCTTGGACCGCGCCACCGCGGACATCGTGGCTCGCCACCTGGTCGCTGCGGGTGAGCTGATCGACGACGATCCGGAAGCCGCCCTGAGTCATGCGCGTGCGGCCCGGGCCCGGTCCGGGCGGATCGCGGCGGTCCGCGAAGCCGTCGGCATCGCGGCCTACCACTGTGGCGACTGGGCGCAGGCGCTAGCCGAATTGCGCGCCGCGCGCAGAATGGGCAGCAAGTCCGCGTTGCTTCCGCTGATTGCCGATTGCGAACGCGGTCTTGGCCGCCCAGAGCGGGCGATCGAGCTGGCGCGGGGAGCTGAGGCGGCCCAGCTCAGCGGCGACGACGCCGATGAGTTACGCATCGTCGCCGCCGGCGCCCGCACGGATCTCGGTCAGCTCGAGCAGGCCCTGACTATCTTGTCCACGCCGCAGCTCGATCCGGGTCGCACCGGCTCGACCGCCGCGCGACTGTTCTACGCCTACGCTGACACCCTGCTGGCGCTCGACCGCGGTGACGAGGCGCTGCGGTGGTTCCTGCGCTCCGCGGCCGCCGATATCGAAGGCGTCACCGATGCCGAGGATCGGGTCAGCGAGCTTGGCTGAAATGAAAACAATTGCGCAGGAACATGATTGCCTGCTTATCGATCTGGACGGGACGGTGTTTCGCGGCCGTCAACCCACCGACGGCGCGGTGGAGTCGCTGGATCAGGTACAGAGCCGCAAGCTGTTCATAACCAACAACGCTTCTCGCGGCGCCGACGAAGTCGCAGCGCACCTGCGCGACATAGGCTTCACGGCCACCGGCGGTGATGTCGTCACCAGCGGCCAAAGCGCCGCACGCTTGCTGGCCGAGCAGCTACCGCCCGATTCGCGCGTACTGATCGTCGGCACCGAGTCACTGGCCGACGAGGTGGCCGCGGTCGGATTGCGTCCGGTGCGTCGATGGCAAGACGAACCCGTTGCTGTCGTACAGGGCCATTCCACCGCCACCGCCTGGCGTGATCTCGCCGAGGCCGCGTTGGCCATCCGAGCGGGCGCCCTATGGGTGGCGACCAACGTCGACCGCACCTTGCCCTCCGAACGGGGTTTGGTGCCCGGTAATGGAGCCATGGTGGCGGCGCTGCGAGCGGCCACCGACGCCGAACCGCAGGTTGCGGGCAAGCCGTCACCGCGGTTGATGACAGATGCGGTCGCCCGCGGCGATTTCCGCACCCCCCTGGTGGTCGGCGATCGGTTGGACACCGATATCGCCGGCGCTAACGCGGCGAAGATACCGAGCCTGATGGTGCTCACCGGCGTCGGTACCGCACGGGACGCTGTTTATGCCGACGCCCCACAGCGGCCCACCTACATCGCGCACGACCTGCGTGCGCTGCACACGGATGCGGACCTGCTCGCGGTGGCGCCGCAACGAGCTTGGCGGGTCGATACCCGCAGGGCGGCGGTAACGGTCAGCGCCGACGGCGACGAGCATTCCAGCGACGGGCTGTCGATCGTTCGCGCCGTCGCCAGCGCGGTATGGGATGCCCACTTTGACGGGCGGTCCTTCACCATTGAGGCCGGCGATGATCGGGCCCGCGACGCCCTGCACCGCTGGTCCCTGGTGAACGTCGACTAGCGTATGAAGCACGATGACTATCGAACCTGACCAGATTCGTGCCCAGATCGACACGCTGCTTGCCGAGCTGCCCGATATCGGTGCAGCCGAAAACGGGCTCGGTGATCTCGACGAATTAGTACGCCTTCTGTCAGCAGTGCACGACGTGTTGGTGCGTGCCCTGGAGTCGGCGGAGAAGGGCTGAGCGCGCGGTGGCACGGCGTGCCCGCGTTGACGTCGAGCTGGTCCGGCGCGGGCTAGCGCGGTCACGCCAGCAGGCCGCGGAATTGATCGGCGCCGGCAAGGTGAGCATCGACGGTATGCCGGCGGTCAAGCCGAGCACCGCCGTGGCCGTCACCGCGACCTTGACCGTCGCCGGCAGCATCGATCGCAGCTGGGTGTCGCGCGGAGCGCACAAACTCATGGGTGCCCTCGACACCGTCGGGATTAATGTCGAAGGCCGCCGCTGCCTTGACGCCGGTGCGTCGACCGGGGGATTCACCCAAGTCCTGCTGGATCGCGGGGCTAGCGAAGTCGTCGCCGCCGATGTCGGCTACGGCCAGCTGGCGTGGTCGCTGCGCTGCGATCCGCGCGTGATAGTCGTCGAGCGGACCAACGCCCGTGACCTGTCGCCTGCAGCGATCGGCGGGCCCGTTGACATGGTGGTGGCCGACCTGTCGTTCATCTCCTTGACTACCGTGTTGCCTGCGCTGATTGGATGCGCGTCGCCGAGCGCCGATATCGTTCCACTGGTGAAGCCGCAGTTTGAGGTGGGCAAGGGTCAGGTAGGGCCCGGTGGGGTGGTGCATGATTCGACGCTGCGCGTGGCCGCGGTGCTCACCGTCGCGCGTCGGGCCGCGGAGCTGGGCTGGCACACCGTCGACGTCACCGCCAGCCCGCTACCGGGCCCCTCGGGCAATGTCGAATACTTCCTGTGGCTGCGCGCCCAGACCGATCGAGCGTTGTCTGGTGATGCGTTGGCGCGGGCGGTGCAGACTGCCGTCACTGAAGGTCCACCGACGATGCCAGCCGGCACGGCCCGAGGTGGGGGCACCTTCCGCTTGCGGGGCGAGCCGGACAATCGGAAGCTGGTCCGCAATGACTCGTGAACGCACCATCCTGCTGGTGGTCCACACCGGCCGGGAGGAAGTGACCGAGACCGCACGCCGGGTAGAAAAAGTCCTGGGCGACAACGGAATTGGACTGCGAGTGCTGTCCGCTGAGGCGGTCGACCGGGGATCGCTGCACCTGGCTCCAGACGATATGCGCGCGTTGGGCGTCGAAATCGAGGTGATTGACGCCGACGTACACGCCGCCGACGGCTGCGAACTGGTCCTGGTGCTTGGCGGCGATGGCACCTTTTTGCGGGCGGCTGAGCTGGCCCACAACGCGAGCATTCCGGTGCTGGGCGTCAACCTGGGCCGCATCGGTTTTTTGGCCGAGGCCGAGGCTGAGGGTATCGACGACGTGCTCGAGCGTGTCATCGCTCGGGACTATCGGATCGAAGACCGCTTGACGTTGGATGTCGTGGTGCGCGCGGCAGGGCGGATTGTCGACCGCGGCTGGGCGCTGAACGAAGCCAGCCTGGAAAAGGGCCCGCGGCTGGGCGTGCTCGGTGTGGTCGTCGAAGTCGATGGGCGGCCGGTGTCCACATTCGGCTGCGACGGGATGTTGGTGTCGACGCCGACCGGATCCACCGCCTATGCATTCTCCGCGGGCGGCCCGGTGTTGTGGCCGGACCTCGAGGCGATCCTGGTGGTGCCCAACAACGCTCATGCGCTGTTCGCACGGCCCATGGTGACCAGCCCCGATGCCGCCATCGCGATCGAAGTGGAGGCGAGCGGCCACGACGCCCTAGTGTTCTGCGACGGTCGCCGCGAAATGCTGGTGCCGGCCGGCGGGCGGCTCGAGGTGACGCGCTCGGGCACAGCGGTGAAATGGGCGCGGCTGGACAGTGCGCCATTCACCGACCGTCTGGTGCGCAAGTTCCAGCTGCCGGTGAGCGGGTGGCGCGGGCAGTAACGGTGCTGGCGGAATTAAGGATCCAGTCGCTGGGCGCTATCGGCGTCGCAACCGCGGAATTCGACCGTGGCCTGACCGTGCTCACGGGCGAAACCGGCACCGGAAAGACCATGGTGGTGACCGGGCTGCACCTACTTGGTGGTGCCCGCGCCGAGGCCACCCGCGTCCGGTCAGGCGCTGATCGCGCGGTTGTCGAAGGCCGTTTCACCACCGGCGATCTCGACCAGGCCGCGGCTGCGCAGATCGACGAGATCCTGGACGCGTGCGGGGCCGAGCGTGACGAGGATGGCAGCGTGATCGCGCTGCGCTCGGTAAGCTGTGACGGACCCTCGCGCGCTTACCTCGGCGGTCGCAGCGTGCCCGCCAAATCGCTGAGCGCTTTCACCACCGAGCTGCTCACCCTGCACGGGCAGAACGACCAGCTGCGACTGATGCGCCCTGAGGAGCAGCGCGCCGCATTGGACCGGTTCGCGACCGCCGAGGTGGCCGTGGAGCGTTACCGCAAACTGCGCGACGCATGGCAATCGGCCCGGCGCGATCTCATCGACCGCAGCAACCGCGCGCGCGAACTCGCCCAAGAGGCGGATCGGCTGAAATTCGCCCTGCACGAGATCGATACCGTCGACCCCCAGCCCGGGGAGGACGATGCGCTGATCGCCGACATCCGCCGGCTCTCCGAACTGGACGCGCTTCGCGAGGCAGCCGCGACTGCGCGCGCGGCGTTAGCCGGGACGGCCAACGACACCGCTGAGTTTTCCGGGGAGCCGCAGTCAGCCGCCGACAGCCTGGGACGGGCGAAAACCGCACTGGAATCCACCGACGACACCACGCTGCGGGCACTGGCCGAACAACTGGGCGAGGCACTGAGCGTGGTGCGCGACGCAGCCCGTGAGCTTGGCGACTACCTGGACAAGCTGCCCGCCGACGCCAGTGCACTGGACAGCAAGCTCGCCCGCCAAGCCCAACTGCGCACGCTGACCCGCAAGTACGCCGCCGACATCGACGGGGTGCTGGCCTGGGCTTCCGAATCCCGTGACCGGCTGGCACAACTCGATGCTTCCGAGGAGGCGCTAGCCGGACTCGAACACCGTGTCAATGACCTGGCACGCGAATTAGCCCAAGCCGCAGTCGATCTCAGTAAGATTCGCAGCCAAGCGGCGAAACGACTGGCCAAGGCGGTGACAAAAGAACTGTCTGCGCTGGCGATGGCGGACGCCGAATTCACCATCCGGGTGACTGCCGCCTCCACTGACGATGACGATCCCGCCGCCCTGACGCTGCCCTCGGGCGCGCAGGCGCATGCGGGTGCCGACGGCATCGACCAGGTTGAGTTCGGCTTCGCGGCGCACCGCGGCATGATGGTGCTGCCGCTGTCGAAAAGCGCGTCGGGTGGCGAATTGTCCCGGGTCATGCTGGCGCTGGAGGTGGTGCTGGCGGCGTCGGCGGCCGGCACCACCATGGTGTTCGACGAGGTCGACGCCGGCGTGGGCGGCCGCGCGGCGGTGCAGATCGGGCGGCGGCTGGCCCGGCTGGCCCGCACCCACCAGGTCATCATGGTCACACATTTGCCGCAGGTTGCGGCCTATGCCGACGTGCACCTGATGGTCGACAGCATCGGACGAGACGGTGCCAGCGGAGTGCGGCGCCTGGACGGCGACGAGCGGGTCGCCGAGCTGGCCCGGATGCTCGCGGGGCTTGGTGAGTCCGACAGTGGCCGCGCACATGCTCGCGAACTGCTCGCAGCCGCGCAAAGCGATCAGATTGGCTCACCGTGAACATGTTGCAGATGTGACACAATATAACTTGTGAGGCTGTTTGTTACGGCGCGCCTACCCGCTCCAGCCATACTTCGCCGACAGAATCGCCCCCATGAGCATGAGGATGTCAGCGCTTCTGTCCCGTAATAGCTCACGGCCCGGTGTCGTCGGCACCGCTCGGGTCGACCGCGATATCGACCGACTGCTGCGACGGGTATGTCCGGGCGACATCGTGGTCCTCGACGTCGTGGATCTGGACCGGATCACCGCCGACGCGCTGGTGGACGCCCACATCGTCGGCGTCGTCAACGCATCCCCGTCGGTCTCAGGCCGCTACCCCAATCTGGGTCCGGAGGTGTTGGTGGCCAACGGGGTCACCCTCATCGACGAGACCGGGCCGGAGGTCTTCAAAAAGGTCAAGGACGGCGCCAAGGTTCGCCTGTACGAGGGCGGGGTGTACTCCGGTGACCGCCGGCTGATCCGCGGCACTGAGCGCACCGATCACGACATCGCCGACCTGATGCGGGAGGCCAAGACCGGATTGATCGCCCACCTGGAGGCGTTCGCCGGCAACACTATTGAGTTCATCCGAAGCGAAAGCCCGCTGTTGATCGACGGGATCGGTATCCCCGATATCGATGTCGACCTGCGCCGCCGCCACGTCGTGGTGGTAGCCGACGAGCCCAGTGCCGCCGATGATTTGAAAAGCCTCAAACCGTTTATCAAGGAATACCAACCTGTGCTGATCGGGGTAGGCGGCGGCGCGGATGTGTTACGCAAGGCGGGTCATCGCCCGCAAATCATCGTTGGCGATCCCGACCAGATCGGCACCGAAACCCTCAAATGCGGCGCTCAAGTGGTGTTGCCCGCCGACGCCGATGGGCACGCGCTCGGCCTAGAACGCATTCAGGATCTCGGTGTCGGGGCGATGACGTTTCCGGCTGCGGGCTCACCCTTCGATCTGGCCTTGCTGCTGGCCGACCACCACGGCGCCTCGCTGCTCGTCACCGCCGGCCACACCGCCAACATCGAGACGTTTTTCGACCGAACGCGTCAGCAGAGCACCCCCTCGACGTTCCTCACCAGGCTGCGGGTAGGCGAGAAGCTGGTGGACGCCAAGGCGGTCGCCACCTTGTACCACAACAACATCTCGCGTGGGGCCATCGCGCTATTGGTGCTGACCATGCTGATCGCGGTCATCGTCGCCTTGTACGTATCGCGCACCGACATCGTGGTGATGCACTGGGTCGTCGACTACTGGAACCGCTTTTCTCTCTGGGTGCAGGCCTGGGTCACCTAGGACGGCACGCTGGTGATCTCGTTACGCCACCATGCGATCTCGCTGGCCGCGGTGTTTTTGGCGCTGGCGGTGGGTATTGTGCTGGGTTCCGGTTTGCTCTCTGACAGCGTGCTGTCCGGGCTGCGCGCCGAAAAGCGGGACTTACACGCGCAGATCAACTCGCTTAATGATCAGAAGAATGCATTGAACGAGAAACTCAGTGCGGCAAATGATTTCGATTTCCAGCTCGCGGGCCGGATGGTGCACGACGTGCTGGCGGGCAAGTCGGTGGTCATCTTCCGCACCCCAGACGCGAAAGACGATGACGTCACCGCGGTGTCGAAAACGGTCGGCCAGGCCGGCGGTGCGGTCACCGGAACGGTGTCGCTGACTCAAGAGTTCGTCGATGCCAACTCCGCGGAGAAGCTGCGGTCAGTGGTGAACTCGTCGATCGTGCCCACTGGCGCGCAGTTGAGTACCAAGCTGGTCGATCAAGGTTCGCAGGCCGGCGATCTGCTCGGTATCGCTTTGCTGATCAGCGCCGATCCAGCTGTTCGGACTGTCGATGACGCTCAGCGCGATACCGTGCTGGCCGCGCTACGCGACACCGGGTTTATCACCTACACAGACGGGCATGTCGGCGCGGCGAATGCCGCCGTGGTCATTACCGGCGGCGCGCTGCCCGATGACTCCGGCAATCAAGGGGCGACCGTGGCCCGGTTCGCCGTTGCGCTGGCACCGCACGGCTCGGGTAGCGTGCTGGCCGGCCGTGACGGATCGTGGATCGGAACGGCCGCCGTCGCCGTGACCCGAGCAGACGCCGCCATGGCATCCGCGATCAGCACCGTCGACGACGTGGATACCGAGCCCGGGCGGATCACGGCGATCCTGGGCCTGCACGACCTGGTCAACGGTGGCCACCCGGGCCAGTACGGTATTGGTCATGGCGCCACGTCGGTCACCGTCCCGCAGTAGCCACGCAGTAGCCGCGTCCCGGGCGTGGTGAGCGACGGCTACGCAGTCTGGGTGTTAGGGTGGGTTTCCGTGGGTCGGCAGGCCCAGCTAGCCAAAGCTAGGAAAAGGCTAGCCCTGCGCCGTCTTCACGGAGGTCGCTGTTGCCAACGTTGCGCAAGCACCCGCAAACTGCCACCAAGTACCTCTTCGTCAGCGGTGGCGTCGTTTCCTCACTCGGCAAGGGCCTGACCGCCAGCAGTCTCGGGCAGTTACTGACCGCACGCGGGTTGCATGTGACGATGCAGAAACTCGACCCGTACCTCAACGTCGACCCGGGCACCATGAACCCGTTCCAGCACGGCGAGGTGTTCGTCACCGAGGATGGCGCCGAGACCGACCTCGACGTCGGTCACTACGAACGGTTCCTCGACCGCGACCTCTCAGGTTCGGCGAATGTTACTACCGGGCAAGTGTATTCGTCAGTCATCGCCAAAGAACGTCGCGGCGAATACCTTGGTGACACGGTCCAGGTGATCCCGCATATCACCGATGAGATCAAAAAGCGCATCCTGGCTATGGCCGAACCGGACGCCGACGGCAACCGCCCGGATGTGGTAATCACCGAAATCGGTGGCACCGTCGGCGATATCGAGTCACAGCCCTTTCTGGAAGCGGCGCGGCAGGTTCGCCACGACCTTGGCCGGGAAAACGTGTTTTTCCTGCACGTGTCGCTGGTGCCGTATTTGGCGCCGTCGGGTGAGCTCAAGACCAAGCCGACCCAACACTCGGTGGCAGCGTTGCGCAGCATCGGTATCACGCCGGACGCGCTGATCCTGCGCTGCGACCGCGACGTTCCCGAACCGCTGAAGAACAAGATCGCGTTGATGTGCGACGTCGACATCGACGGCGTCATCTCCACCCCCGACGCACCGTCGATCTACGACATCCCGAAGGTATTGCACCGCGAAGAGCTTGACGCCTTCGTGGTGCGCCGGCTCAACCTGCCGTTTAGAGATGTCGACTGGACCGAATGGGACGATCTACTGCGCAAGGTTCACGAGCCGCAGGAGAGTGTACGAATTGCCTTGGTAGGCAAATACGTTGACCTTTCGGATTCGTATCTGTCGGTGACCGAGGCGCTACGTGCCGGCGGCTTCAAGCACCACGCCAAGATCGAGATGCACTGGGTCGCATCCGACGACTGCGAGACGGCCAGCGGTGCGGCAGCCGCGCTGGGCGACGTGCACGGTGTGCTCATCCCAGGCGGGTTCGGCATCCGGGGGATCGAGGGCAAGATCGGCGCGATCCGCTATGCACGGGCGAGAGGGTTGCCGGTGTTGGGCCTCTGTCTTGGCCTGCAGTGCATCGTGATCGAGGCGGCTCGCTCGGTTGGTCTCACCCAGGCCAACTCAGCGGAATTCGATCCGAATACACCGGATCCCGTCATCTCCACCATGGCCGATCAGGAAGATATCGTGGCTGGCGAGGCCGATCTCGGCGGTACCATGCGGCTGGGTGCCTATCCCGCCGTGTTGGAGCCGGATTCCATTGTGGCCCAGGCGTATCAAACGACCCAGGTGTCTGAGCGGCATCGGCACCGTTACGAGGTCAACAATGCCTACCGCGAGAAGATCGCCGAAAGCGGCTTGCGCTTTTCCGGAACCTCACCCGACGGCCATCTGATGGAGTTCGTCGAATACCCGCCGGATATCCACCCGTTCGTCGTCGGTACCCAAGCACACCCCGAGCTGAAGAGCCGGCCCACCCGGCCGCACCCGCTATTCGCCGCGTTTGTCGGGGCAGCGATCGACTACAAGGCGGCCGAGCGGCTACCGGTCGAGATCCCCGATCACCGGCCGAACGGTAACGAACATCGAGCCAGCGTCGGGCCGCCGCTACCCGAACCCCAAGCCGCTGCCCGTGGTTGAGCACGTTTTCGAGACGATGTCGTCCGAAACCCTCCACCGCGGAAAGATTTTCGCTCTCCGCACCGATCATGTGCGGATGCCGGGCGGCAAGATCGCGACCCGCGAAGTGGTCGAGCACTACGGCGCGGTGGCTGTGGTGGCCATCGATGAAAACGAGAACATCCCGATGGTCTATCAATACCGCCATCCGTTCGGTCGACGGCTATGGGAGCTACCCGCCGGGCTGCTGGACATCGACGGCGAGGCACCGCATATCACGGCCGCCCGGGAGCTGCGGGAGGAAGCCGGCTTGGAAGCAGACACCTGGCGGGTGCTCGTTGATTTGGATTCCACGCCGGGCTTCAGCGATGAATCGGTTCGGGTCTATCTGGCCACCGGCTTGGCCGACGTCGCGCGCCCCGAGGCGCATGACGAAGAAGCAGATATGACATTGGAGTGGTATCCCATCGCGGAGGCTGTCCGCCGGGTGTTCAGCGGCGAGATCGTCAATTCCATTGCCGTGGCGGGAATTTTGGCTGCATACGCGGTGACGAAAGGTTTTGCACAGCCGCGTCCGGTGGACTGCCCGTGGATCGACAAGCCGACGGCGTTGGCGGCACGACAAGCCAGGCGATGACGACGTTGGCGCCGCCGCTCGAGGCACAACTGCAGGGTTATTTCGACCATCTGACTATCGAGCGGGGTGTGGCGGCAAATACCCTGAGCTCCTATCGCCGCGACTTGCGCCGCTACGCCGAGCATCTCGGCGCCCGCGGAATCAACGACCTGGCCAAGGTCGCTGAAGACGACGTCAGCGAATTCCTGGTGGCACTGCGGCGCGGGGATCCCGATGCCGGGGCGTCGGCGCTGTCGGCGGTGTCGGCGGCCCGCGCGCTGATCGCGGTACGCGGGCTGCACCGGTTCGCCGCTGCCGAAGGGCTGGCCGAGCAGGACGTGGCGCGGGCCGTCAAACCACCGACGCCGGGCCGCCGGCTGCCCAAGAGCCTGACGGTCGACGAGGTGGTGGCACTACTGGAAAGTGTGGGCGGTGACAGCCCGTCCGACGGCCCGCTCACGCTGCGCAACCGGGCGCTGCTGGAACTGCTGTACTCAACCGGGTCGCGGATCTCCGAAGCCGTCGGGCTCGACGTCGACGATCTCGACACTCATGCCAGGTCGGTGCTGCTGCGCGGTAAGGGCGGCAAACAGCGATTGGTGCCGGCAGGGCGCCCCGCCGTGCAGGCGCTGGACGCCTATCTGGTGCGGGGACGGCCGGAGCTGGCGCGTCGGGGGCGGGGAACACCGGGCATCTTCCTCAACGCGCGCGGCGGCCGGTTGTCGCGGCAAAGCGCGTGGCAAGTCCTGCGGGACGCCGCTGAGCGCGCCGGCATCACCTCGGGGGTGTCGCCGCACATGCTGCGGCATTCCTTTGCCACGCATCTGCTCGACGGCGGCGCCGATGTCCGCGTGGTGCAGGAGTTGCTGGGGCATGCCTCGGTGACGACGACCCAGATTTACACGCTGGTCACCGTGCACGCGCTGCGCGAGGTGTGGGCCGGGGCCCATCCACGGGCCCGCTAGCCGGACGACGATGCGGGCCGTGGAGCAGCCCGAGGAGGAGCCGGGCAAATCAGACCCCGCCCGGCCACGATGCGGGCGACCGCGACATCGACGCTACCGTGATGACACGCCCCGAACAGGCTGCGATAACGTCGATTTCGATGGACTCCCGACGCGCTTAACCCAGTCAGCCGAGATACTCCGACTCCAGCACCAGGTCTGAGATCAAGGTCTGATACTCGGCGTGCGCCTTGTGCTCGACGCTGTTCCAGACCTTGCCTTGCTGCTGGCGCATGTACTCGCTGTACTTCGGCGCGCCCGGCACCTTGACGTTGTCGGCGACCACGATCAAGTTTCGGGTCGGCGCGCCGCACCGCGGCGTCGGGCAGCGCCCCTTTCTCGTCGCCGACGTTGATCAGCATCGCTTTCTCGTAGGCGAACCGGTCGATGACGGCCAGCACGTCGTCGACGTCGCCCGCGCGGGCGTTCTTCAGCACGTATTCGACGGCCGCCGCTTCGCGTACGTCGCCGATCTGACCCGTCGTGGTGATGTTGCGGACCCCGGTGGCCATCCGCCACACCGACCACCGCAAAAAAGGCAAGCGCTGCTTGAGGCTCATGAGGGACCCTAGCCCCGGCGATGATGCGGCCGCGTAGCGGCCGAGGTGGGGGCACCCCCGCGTGTGGGGGACAACCGGGCAACTGAACCCTAATCGCCTGCATCGAATACTGGCCGCTTACTTTGCCGCGCGTTTCCTGGCGAAGCCGGGCGCACCCGTTACACTTTCCTTCGATGTCCGCCACCACCCGAACGCCTGAGCGCTCGCCGACGAGTCGCGACGGGGCATGAGCGACGACGCCGCCAGCGGCACCGAGGTCGGCCTGACCGGACGGCCGCCGCGGGCGATCCCAGAGCCCGAGCCGCGGACCTCACACGGCCCGGCCAAGGTCGTCGCGATGTGCAACCAGAAGGGCGGTGTCGGGAAAACTACCTCGGCGATCAACCTGGGCGCCGCGCTAGCCGACTATGGCCGTCGTGTGCTGCTGGTCGACATGGATCCGCAGGGTGCACTGTCAGCGGGCCTGGGCGTCCCGCACTACGAGCTGGAGCACACGATCCACAACCTGCTGGTAGAGCCACGGGTCTCGATCGACGACGTGCTGATCCACACCCGCGTCAAGCACATGGACCTGGTGCCCAGCAATATCGACCTGGCGGCCGCCGAAATCCAGCTGGTCAACGAGGTGGGCCGCGAGCAGACACTGGCCCGCGCGCTGCACCCGGTGCTGGACCGCTACGACTACGTGCTGATCGACTGCCAGCCGTCGCTGGGGCTGCTCACCGTCAATGGGCTGGCCTGCTCGGACGGCGTGATCATCCCGACCGAATGCGAATACTTCGCGTTGCGCGGTCTGGCGCTGCTCACCGACACCGTCGACAAAGTGCGGGATCGGCTCAACCCGAAACTGGAAATCAGCGGCATCCTGATCACCCGCTACGACCCGCGGACCGTCAACTCGCGCGAAGTGATGGCCCGGGTTTTGGAGCGGTTCGGCGACCTGGTGTTCGACACGGTCATCACCCGCACGGTCCGCTTCCCGGAGACCACCGTCGCGGGCGAACCGATCACCACATGGGCGCCCAAATCGGTGGGTGCCCTGGGCTATCGCGCATTGGCCCGCGAGGTCATCGACCGATTCGGCGCGTGAACTTCGAGGGGTCATCGCAGAACGGCTTTCAGGTCCGGCTGACCAATTTCGAGGGGCCGTTCGATCTGCTGCTACAGCTGATCTTCGCTCACCGCCTCGACGTCACCGAGGTGGCGCTGCACCAGGTCACGGATGAGTTCATCGCCTACACCCGGGAGATCGGCCTGGAGCGGGGGCTGGAGGAGACCACGGCGTTTTTGGTGATCGCCGCAACGTTGCTCGATCTCAAAGCCGCCCGCCTGCTGCCGACCGGGCAGGTCGAAGACGACGAAGATCTGGCGCTGCTGGAGGTCCGCGACCTGCTCTTCGCCCGGCTGCTGCAGTACCGGGCGTTCAAGCATGTCGCGCAGATGTTCGCCGAGCTGGAGGCCGCCGCGCTGCGCAGCTATCCGCGGGCAGTCTCGTTGGAGGACCGGTTCGCCGGTCTGCTGCCCGAGGTGATGCTCGGGGTCGACGCCGAGCGATTCGCTCAGATCGCAGCGACCGTGTTCACGCCCCGGCCGGTGCCGACGGTGGCCACCGAGCATCTGCACGAGCTGATGGTCTCGGTCCCCGAGCAGGCTCAGCAGCTGTTGTCGCTGCTGGAGGCGCGGGGGATCGGTCAGTGGGCGTCGTTTTCCGAGCTGGTCACCGACTGCCACGTGCCGATCGAGATCGTCGGACGCTTCCTGGCGCTGCTCGAACTGTATCGGGCTCGGGCGGTAGCATTTGACCAGGCAGAACCGCTTGGTGTGCTCCAGGTTTCGTGGACCGGAGAACGGCCGACCAGCGAGGACTTGGTGACAGCAGAGTCGCCGGAAGCTCGAGAAGTGCGAGACCAATCATGACCGACGAAATCCCCGATCTCGATCTGGGTCTCGACATTGCTCTGCCCGGGGCACCCGAGCTCGACGATGCAGAGCTCGGCTCGGCACTGGAGGCGCTGCTGCTGGTGGTGGACACGCCCGTGACCGTCGAGGCGCTGGCCGCGGCCATTGAGCAACCCGTGTACCGGGTCGCCGCCAAGCTGCGGCTGATGGCCGACGAGCTCGCCGAACGCGACAGCGGAATCGACCTGCGGGAGACCGGCGGCGGCTGGCGGCTGTACACCCGCGCCCGGTTCGCGCCCTACGTCGAGCGGCTGCTGCTGGACGGTTCGCGATCCAAGCTCACCCGTGCGGCGCTGGAGACACTGGCCGTGGTGGCCTACCGCCAGCCTGTGACCCGCGCGCGGGTGAGCGCGGTGCGTGGTGTCAACTCAGACGCGGTCATGCGCACGCTTCTGGCGCGTGGCCTGATCACCGAGGCCGGCACCGACCCGGACACCGGCGCGGTGACGTTCGCGACCACTGAACTGTTCCTGGAGCGGCTGGGGCTGTCGTCGCTGGCCGACCTACCCGATATTGCGCCGTTGCTGCCCGATGTCGACGCCATCGACGAAATGAGCGAATCCCTGGACACTGAGCCACGTTTCGTCAAACTCGCCGGCGGTTCTGCGGCGGCGGAGCAGCCGCGCTCGATCGACGTGGACCAGGATTGATGGTCGAGTCCGAGGGTGTTCGCCTGCAAAAAGTGTTGTCGCACGCCGGGGTTGCGTCCCGGCGGGTGGCCGAGAAGATGATCACCGAGGGTCGCGTCGAAGTGGACGGCCGACTGGTGACGGAGTTGGGGACCCGGGTCGACCCTGATGTGTCGGTGATCCGCGTCGACGGGGCCAGGGTGATCCTCAACGACTCGCTGGTGTATCTGGCGCTGAACAAGCCTCGGGGTACGCACTCGACCATGTCGGATGATCGCGGCCGGCCGTGTATCGGCGACTTGATCGAGCACCGGGTGCGGGGCAACAAGAAGCTCTTTCACGTCGGACGTCTGGACGCGGACAGCGAGGGGCTGATCCTGCTGACCAATGACGGCGAGCTGGCGCATCGGCTGATGCATCCCTCCTTTCGTGTACCCAAGACATATCTGGCGACAGTAGCAGGGTCGGTGCCGCGTTGGCTCGGCAAAAAACTGCGCGCCGGGATCGAGTTAGATGATGGCCCAGCACATGTTGACGATTTCGCGGTGGTGGACGCCGCTCCGGGTAAAACGATGGTGCGGGTAACGCTGCACGAAGGACGCAAACGCATTGTGCGCCGCCTGCTGGCGGCCGCGGGCTTCCCGGTGCAGGCGTTGGTGCGCACCGATATCGGCGCGGTGTCGCTGGGAAAGCAGCGTCCGGGCAGCATCCGGGCCCTGGGCCGCGACGAGATCGGGCAACTGTACAAAGCGGTGGGCCTGTGAGCGGAACGACCGGAACGAACGCAGTGAGTGACGGGAGTGACGCGAACGATCGAGCTCCTGTGAACGACGTCGTTGTGGCCGTGGACGGTCCGGCCGGAACCGGAAAGTCCTCGGTCTCAAGGAGTTTGGCGCGCACAATGGGAGCACGGTATTTGGATACCGGTGCCATGTACCGGATCGTGACGCTGGCGGTACTGCGCGCCGGAATCGACCCGGAGGATGCCGCAGCCGTCGCGGCGGTCGCGCCGGCGGTGCAATTGTCGGTCGGCTATGATCCAGATGTGGATCGCTGCTACCTTGGCGGAGAGGATGTTTCGGCGGAGATCCGTAGTAGTGAGGTCACGCGGGCGGCGTCCGCGGTGTCGTCGGTTCCCGCCGTGCGGGCACGGCTGGTCGGTCTGCAGCGCGCCCTGGCCGACGGTCAGAGCTGCATCGTCGTGGAGGGCCGCGATATCGGCACCGTGGTGTTGCCCGACGCTGACGTGAAGATCTTTTTGACGGCGTCGGCCGAGACCCGGGCGCGGCGGCGTAACGATCAGAATGTCGCGGCGGGTCTCGCCGACGACTACGAGGGGGTGTTGGCCGACGTACGCCGCCGCGACCATCTGGACTCGACGCGTGCGGTGTCGCCGCTGCGGGCTGCCGATGACGCGGTGATCGTCGACACCAGCGAGATGGCCGAGGCCGAGGTGATCGCTTATCTGCTGGAGTTGGTGAAGCAGCGAAGCGAGGCCGTGCGGTGAGCCAGGACGGCACCTGGACCGACGAAAGCGACTGGGAACTCGACGAATTCGCGGGGTCGCGAGAGCGTGAGTCCGGTCCACCGCCGGTGGTGGCGGTAGTTGGCCGGCCCAACGTCGGCAAGTCGACGCTGGTCAACCGGATCCTGGGCCGCCGCGAAGCGGTGGTGCAGGATGTTCCCGGTGTGACTCGCGACCGGGTGTCCTATGACGCGCTGTGGACCGGACGCCGGTTCGTCGTGCAGGACACCGGGGGCTGGGAACCGGACGCGAAGGGCCTGCGGCAGCTGGTGGCCGAGCAGGCGTCGGTGGCCATGCATACCGCGGACGCGGTGATCCTGGTGGTGGATGCGGTGGTCGGCGCGACCGCCGGCGACGAGGCCGCAGCCCGGATCTTGCGACGCTCCGGCAAGCCAGTGTTTTTGGCCGCCAACAAGGTTGACGGTGAGAAGGGGGAAGCGGACGCGGCAGCGCTGTGGTCGTTGGGGCTCGGTCAGCCCTATGCGATCAGCGCAATGCACGGGCGCGGTGTGGCCGACCTGCTCGACGAGGTGGTCGCCGCGCTGCCGCAGGTGGCGGAAGAGGCGTCAAGCAGTGGCGGTCCGCGCCGAGTGGCGCTCGTCGGCAAACCCAACGTGGGCAAGAGTTCGCTGCTGAACCGGCTGGCTGGGGATGAGCGGTCGGTGGTGCACGAGGTTGCCGGCACGACGGTGGACCCGGTGGACTCGCTCATCGAAATGGGCGGCAAGGTCTGGCGATTCGTGGACACCGCGGGCCTGCGACGCAAGGTCCGCCAGGCCAGCGGCCACGAGTACTACGCATCGGTGCGCACCCACGGCGCCATCGACGCCGCCGAGGTGGTGATCGTACTTATCGACGCCTCGGAGCCGCTGACCGAACAAGATCAGCGGGTGCTGTCCATGGTCATCGAGGCCGGGCGCGCGCTAGTGCTGGCATTCAACAAGTGGGATCTGGTCGACGAGGATCGGCGCTATCTGCTGGAGCGCGAGATCGACCGCGCACTGGTGCAGGTGCGCTGGGCGCAGCGGGTCAACATCTCCGCCAAGACCGGTCGGGCGGTGCAGAAACTGGTGCCGGCACTGGAGACCGCGCTGGCGTCGTGGGACACCCGGATCTCGACTTCTCGGCTGAACACCTGGATCAGGGAAGTGGTGGCCGCCACGCCGCCGCCGGTGCGCGGCGGCCGCCAGCCGCGCATCCTGTTCGCCACCCAGGCGACGGCCCGGCCGCCGACGTTTGTGCTGTTCACCACCGGCTTCCTGGAGGCCGGCTACCGGCGGTTCCTGGAACGACGGCTGCGCGAGACCTTTGGCTTCGAGGGCAGCCCGATCCGGATCAACGTGCGCGTGCGCGAGAAGGGGGCAGCGAAGTCGCGCTGAATTCGCCGCGGTTTCAGCGTCCAGTGCACAACGTTTGGCCAAGATCGCGCCGGATAGGGTGTTTCAGTGCCCTTATCACACGCGATCTTGATCGTCCTCGCCGGCTTGGGCGCGGGCGCGATCAATGCTGTCGTTGGGTCAGGCACCCTGATTACCTTTCCGACACTTGTCGCGATGGGTTATCCGCCAGTGACGTCGACCATGTCCAACGCGGCCGGCCTGGTGTCGGGCAGCGTGTCGGGAACCTGGGGCTACCGGCGTGAGCTGCGCGGTCAGTGGGACCGGCTGCGCTGGCAGATGCCAGCGTCGCTGATTGGCGCGGGGCTGGGTGCCTGGCTGCTGCTGCACCTGCCGGAGAAGGTGTTCGCCCAGGTGGTGCCGCTGCTGCTGATTGCCGCGCTGATCCTGGTTGTAGTCGGGCCGTGGATCCAGGCGTGGGCGCGGCAGCGAGCTGAAGAGGCGGGCCGCTCCGCCGACCACCTGTCACCACGCCGCATGGCCGCACTGGTGGTGGGCACCTTCGCGATCGGCGTCTACGGCGGCTATTTCACCGCTGCCCAGGGCATCCTGCTGGTCGGCGCGATGGGCGCACTGCTGCCCGAATCGGTGCAGCGAATGAATGCGGCGAAGAACCTGACGACGCTGCTCGTGAACATCGTCGCGGCGCTGGCCTACACGTTGGTGGCGTTCGACCGGATCAACTGGCAGGCGGCCGGTCTCATCGCGGTTGGCTCACTGATCGGTGGCTGGCTGGGTGCACACTACGGTCGTCGGCTGTCCCCGACTACGCTGCGCGCCGCAATCGTGGTCGTCGGCCTCGTCGGGCTCTACCGGCTGTTGACGGTGTAGCTGCTCCGTAGGTTGGGGCTGCGACCGCCGTATGCCTTGCGCTCTCGACCTACTTGTCGGGTTCATGGTCGGCAGCGCCGGGCTTGCCGTCGGGCAGGTAGCGTTCCGGATGGTGGTAGTCGTTGGTTCTGGGTTGGCCGTTGTCCACGTGGGGTGGGTGGGATCCATTGGGTGTCGCTGTTGGCAAGTTTGATTGTGCGCCAGCCGTTTTCGGCTAGCTGGTGGTGGGGTTTGCAGCCAAAGGTGAGCTTGTCGATATTGGTTTGACCGCCGCGGGCCCAGTCATCGACGTGGTGGACTTCACACCAGTAGCCGGGCACGTCGCAGCCCGGGTGCGTACAGCCGCGATCCTTGGCGTAGAGCACCACCCGCTGATCCGCTGACGCGACTCGTTTTGAGCGGCCCAGATACAGAGGGCGGCTTTGGTGTTCGTCGAACACGGCCAGGCAGTGGTAGGCGTGGCTGGCCATGCGGATAACATCGCGCATTAGCAGCAGTGTTCCGCCCCCAGTAACGGCTCGCCCCGTGCCCGCGGTGAGCTCCTGAAGCGTCGTGGACACGATCACGGTCACCGGCAACCCGTTGTGCACACCGAGTTTCGGGTCGCCCAACTGACCGCGCACCAACGCGTTGAGCGCATCATGTTGACGCTGGGCATGACTACGCAAATCCCTGGCCGCCACGTCTTCGGCGGGTTGGCCATTGACGCACGGGGTGTGATCGTCGGGGTTGCACATGCCCGGTGCGGCAAAGCGGGCCAGCCAGGCATCCAGGTTGGCCCGCAGCTCCGGGGAGGCGATCAGCCGCCCGATGCTCATCCCGTAGGGGCGCTGATTACACCAAGCAAAACCGCGCTGACGGGCACGGTCAGCATCAGAAAACTTGCCGTCGGGATCGATCAGCACCGCGCAGCGGTTGGCCACCTTCTCCAGCTGATCCGGACGCAGCTTGGCGGCTTGTTGGGCAAGAAATCGCTCGGCGCGCTCGACCACCTCGACCGGCGTGGTTTGCGGCAGGTCGCGCACAAACGTCTGAATCACGCGCAAGTGCTGCCCATCAAGCACACCGCAGCGCCACGCCTTTGCGGTCGCCAGCAGTTCCGGGGGCAACGTCTCACCGGTAAGGGTGATCCGCGGTGAGAGCTGCTCGGCGTTGCACATCCGCCGGCGCGCTTCAGCGCAGCTGATCCGCAGCCAGTCGGCGATCACCTTATGGATGGGTCCGCCGACGTCGGCGGGGTCCTCCTTGGCCAGACCCGCGATCGCGTCATGACTTGTCGCCACCTGAAGCCGCCGAGCCGTCTCCAGCCGCTCCAGCGCACCCAGCCGAACAGCAATCTCGTAGTTGTCGAAGTTCAGCTCACCGATCGCCGCCACCGCCGCATCCAGCGCATCCAACGCAGCAGCCACCTCGGGCCGCACAGCCACAGCAGTCGAACCCATGTTCGATATTTTATCCATGTGGTGTGACAGGTCCCAGTCGTTATTCACAGGCAGCGAAAGCATCCACAGGGCAGCCGAATTGCGACTTGACAAAACGGGCGATCGCGGTTGTCCGGCGTATAGCACAACAGCACCCATGTCAGGTTGGGGCGACCCTTGCCGTCTCCGGTAGGCTTTCGACCTGCCGCCGGTCAACTCACCGGCTACAACGGGCTGTGGCGCAGTTTGGTAGCGCACTTGACTGGGGGTCAAGTGGTCGCAGGTTCAAATCCTGTCAGCCCGACCCTGTTTGTGCAGGTCGTTGAGGTTTTTATCTGTAACCGCCGTTTCGTTATGTCGGGCACCTGACCGCGTTGTCAAATTCCGCCGTCAGAGATGGTTGCCGGTCAGGCGGGAATTGGCTTTGAGCAGTGCGGTTGAGGTCTGGCGCAGTAGCTGAGCGGCGGTAGCAGTTTCTGGCTAGTTGTGACAGTCGAACAAGGCGGTGGCAGCGCGCGAGCGGGTGTCGCAGCCGACGGTGGGCAAGTGGCGGCGCCGGTTCGTCGAGGCGCGGTGCGACGGGCTGGTCGACGAGCCGCGGCCGGGCCGGCCCGCGTCGGTGACCGTCGAGCAGGTCGAAGACGTGGTGGTGGCCACGCTGAAATCCACCCCAGCCAACGCCACGCGCTGGTCGCGGGCATCGATGGCCAAATGCTCGGGGCTGTCCGAGTCGACGATCGGGCGGATCTGGCGCGCGTTCGCGCTGCAACCACACCGCAGCGAGGACTTCAAACTGTCCAACGACGCGCTGTTCGTGGAGAAGCTCTACGACATCGTCGGGCTCTACCTCGACCCGCCCGAGGCCGCGGTGGTGCTGTGCGTGGACGAAAAGTCCCAGATCCAGGCGCTGGCTCGCAGCCAGCCGGCGTTCCCGATGATGCCCGGCATGCCCGAGAAACGCACCCACGACTACGTGCGCTCGGGCACCACCAGCCTGTTCGCCGCCTTCGACATCAGCGACGGCAGCGTCGTCACCGCCTTGCATCGGCGCCACCGCGCGATCGAGTTCCGCAAGTTCCTGGCCACCATCGACACCCAGGTCCCCGACCATCTCGACATTCACCTGGTCTGCGACAACTACGGCACCCACAAGGCACCCACCGTCGCCAAATGGCTTGGCGCTCATCCTCGTTTCCACATGCACTTCACTCCGACCTACGCCTCCTGGCTAAATCAGGTTGAGCGCTGGTTCGCCGAACTAACCCGCCAACTCATCGAACGCGGCGATCACCGCAGTGTGCAGGCCCTCGAACGCGACATCCGCGCCTGGGCCGCCGCCTGGAACGAGGACCCCAAACCATTCGTTTGGACCAAGACCGCCGAACAGATCCTCCGGGCCATCGAACGATTAATGAAACGAATTAACGGCGGGGAACACTAGATCTGCCCGAAGGCGGCGTCCCCGTCTTGCGACGCTGGGTCAAGACCAATGCGGTTTGGCCTTGCTCAACCAAGCGCACTTCGGGACAGACCACCGAGTTTCCCCGGCACCGCCACCATCGCACCCCAGCCGACTGTGCGGCGAGGGGTCGAACGTCCTCAAGAATGCGCCCAAAGGTCACATTTGCCGCCGACAGCGCTCGGCGCGCGAGCACCCGGGGCCCAATCGTGGTCCGTGCCTCCAAGCCCCTCCAGGGCCGAAAGACCTTGTCCCGCAAGGTCCATAGCTCCCAGAAGGGTGGGCGAAATCGACAATCAGTGCCGGGAGCGACACCCGCGCATGGAGACGCGAGCCAGTACGCGTCGATCGATCGGCTGAGATCGCTTGCGGTGACAATGCCGCCCAGACGGCCCGCGTCGACGACAAGAGCGCGGTTACCGGCGTCTGGTCCCAGACGCTCCAGCAGTGTGGTGAGCGGCTCGTGCGGTGTCGCCGTGGGTACCCGAGGCAGGGGTATTGCGGCCTCACGCACTAAGGTGGCGGCGCGCTGGCTGGGTGTGACGCCGCGCAGTTGCGCCAGGGTGATCAGCCCGATGATCGATCTGTCGCGGTCGGCGGCCCTCGCCGGCGTCGAACCAATCACCACCCCGACCAAAGCCTGCTGGAAACCTTGCGGCACACCGCAACCGCCCGGGCGCGGGTTGACGTCAAGCCCAGACCCGCCGGGCTCGCTGCTGCCGTCCAGGAACTCGTTCCCGCCAACACTTCGCCGGCGCACACCGCCGCCCTGATCTGTTGGTACGCGCTGCTTCACTTGGGCAGCCAACGCAACATGGGCGCCCTCGGTCGCCGTGGGCTGGAAATGGTGCCCGACCCCGACACCGACGAGCCAGACGTCGGTGTCGATGACTGGCGCGCCGAAACTGTCCTGCGCCAGTGGGATCCCGAACGCCAGCTGATCGGGGCGCTGATGTGGTTGACCGCGGCACAGGCCCGCCCCGTCCTCGAGCTCGTCCCCGACACCGCCATCTGGCGGCCGATGACCCGGTGGGCCTACGAGATCATCCGAAGCCTCGTGGCCGCCGGCCGCGACCCCAACGCCGTCATCGTCTTACGAACCGCTGCTAGCCAGCCACCCGCCGACGACATACGCAGCAAATCTGCTTCCGATACATCATCCGACGCGCCCGGCGTGATCACGCGACCGTACCGGCACGCCCAGCTGGCCCGCTACCTGTTCGATGCCTACTCGCAGGCCCCCGCTGCCGCCGCCGCCTGCTACGCCCGCGAGGTCCTGGACGCGGCCTACCGCCGCGCCTTCCGCCAGCAAGGCATCCACATGCAGCAGCTGGCGGACTGTGCCGACCGTGCTGACCTCACCGAACAATTCAGCACCACGACGAACTCGCCGACACCCGTGGCGCCGCGCCGAGACCGCCGCCAAACCCGGCTGGGATAAGCAATGAACGCCCCGTGTGCGCAGGCCGCCGCGAGCCGTTGCAGCCGACATCGCGATCGCCACGCACGCCGGTGCTATTGTCACCGCCTACACCTGCCGGCGCCAACGGGCCGACCGGCATGTCGTGCAATTGATGCGTGAGGTTTCCGCCGGCGCGCTCGACGTCTGCCCGGGTCAGGGCGGGCGTGCTCGCATACGCGGCCGGAGACGCGCTGGGTGTGCCGTGGGAAGGGCAGCAGCCTTCTGCGATCAGCTGGGAGGCGATCGATCGGCTGCCCACACGTGGAGGCTGGCCAGCGGGTGCAACCTCTGACGACACCGAACAGCTCCTGCTCATGGCCGGCTACCTCAGCGAGCTAGGTGCGGTCGTGGACGAGCGCAGGTTCCTCATCCGGCTTGCCGCGGCGTTTCCTGGCATGGTGGAGCCGGCCCGAGTACCCAGGCGGCCGTGGAACGGTTCATTGCGACTGGCGCGCTGCGGGCTGCCGGAGGCGACACGAACGGCGCGGCGATGCGGGCCCTACCGATCGGCTGGGCGGTCCCGGCCGCAGCGGCGGAGCGGCGGCGCGAGCTAAGCATTGGGCTGTCGCGCACGACGCACGGCGCGGTCGGCGCGATCGGCAGCGCCTGCGCGGTTTCGGCGATGGCATCGCGTGCGATCGAAGCCAGCCCCCTGCGCGGCATCATCGACGCTGCTGTCGACGAAATCACTTGGCTCGAAACGGAATTCCCCAACAGCCGCACTATTTTCCAGCCCATACGCCGCGCCGGCTCCGGCGACTTTTCCCCGACCCCAGCCGGGGTGTCGATGAACGCGGTGGAAACACTCGCGGCCGTGGTTCACGTCCTCGGGCACGCGGCACGGAAGAGCTTCGCATTGGCCGATGCGCTGCGCTACGCGGTCTCACTCGGCGGCGACACCGACACCGTCGCGGCGATCGTCGGCGGCATCCTCGGCAGCCGACTCGAGGACGTCGCAGCGATTCCCTGGCTCTCCCGGGTAGCGCTGCCCGACAGCGTCGAGCTGGATGCGCTGAGCATGGCGCTGTCATCGCTACGACAGTCACTCGGACCATAACACGCGTGGACTTTAGGGACTCGCTCACTTGATCTACGACTCGACAAAGCGCCGAAGGTTGAGGCTCTCTTCGAGCGAGCAACCGACCCAGCGGGCCGCGACCCGGTCGGCGATCAGGCCGAGCAGCCCGCCGTCTGAGTGGTGCACAGAAGTTCGGAAGAAGTTCAGCGGAACCGCTTGCCGCTTTGTCCAATCTGAAGAAGCTCAGGGGCGTACCTGCACTTCTCCGGCAGACACTGCCACCCAGCCCTATTTAGCTCGCCGTTGTCCGCTCTAGCAGTCCGAGCGCCTCGGTCGCGATTGCTCTGATGCAACGGTGTCAGTTCATGGTGGCGACGTTATGTCAGAAGGTCTTTAGGCTATCGGTGCCGCCAAAGAGGGTCATGAAGTTGGTGGAGTCAACAAGGAGGATGTCACCAGCTCGTTGACCGTTCGGGGGCATCCACAGCAAGGCATTGAACTCGGTGTTGCCCGCTTCCGTGGCGAGGGTAGCGAGGTAGCGCAGGGCGTTGAGGCCAGGCAGGAAGAAGTAGGCCCCGCCCTTGATGGTGGTGAAGGCCGGTAGACCCTTGAGGACCTTGCCTGATGGGCGAGAATCCGAACGGCGCATTCCCGCACGGTCATGAGACGATGAACGGCGAGGGAGAGACGGAAGACGGCGATGGTTACCGTGGACGGGTCATCCAGGGTCGCGAGGGAGTGGGCGATGCCGCACCTCTCCGCCGAGGAGCACGCGGCTCGCGGCAAGGCGGAGCGGGCGGAGATTCCACGCGCCGCACACGCGACCTGGGAGGCGCTGCCCCCTCGGCCCGATCCGATTGCGCTGCTGGAGGAGCAAGCGAAGACCCGCGTGCCCGAGCTGGTGCCGATCCGCTACGGCCGGATGCTGGTCTCCCCATTCGCGTTCTACCGGGGCGCCGCCTGCGTGATGGCCTCCGACCTGGCCGCCACAGCGCGCTCGGGCCTGCGGGCACAGCTCTGCGGCGACGCGCACCTCGCGAACTTCGGGGTGTTCGGGTCTCCCGAGCGGCGCATGGTATTCGACATCAACGACTTCGACGAGACGCTCCCGGGACCGTGGGACTGGGACCTGAAGCGGCTGGCCGCCAGCATGGAGGTGGCCGGGCGCGACAACAGCCTCTCGAAGTCGGCGCGCTCCGAGATCGTCCTAACCACAGTCCGCGCCTACCGCGAGGCGATGCGGAGCTTCGCGGCGCTCCGCCACCTCGACGTCTGGTACGCGAGCCTCGGCGTGGAGGAGACCCTGACCCGCTTGCGCTCGCCGATGGGGCGCGAGCGTCTGAACGTCACCGAGCGCAACGTCGCGAAGGCTCGCACGAAGGACAGCCTTCAGGCCTACGAGAAGCTGACCCACGAGGTCGGGGGGCGGCGGCGAATCGTCAGCGATCCTCCCCTGATCGTCCCGATGGATGAGTTCGTGAAGGGCGCGGTCCGCGAGGACCTTGAACAACAGGTGCGCGAGATCGTGCGCGGCTACCGCGCCAGTCTTCAGGACGATCGACGGCATGTGCTGGAGGGGTACAACTTCACGGACATGGCCCACAAGGTCGTCGGGGTCGGGAGCGTCGGTTCGCGCGCATGGATCATTCTGCTGATCGGCCGCGACGGCCAGGATCCGCTCTTCCTGCAGGCGAAGCAGGCGCAAGCGTCGGTCCTGGAGCGCTTCCTGGGCAAGAGCGCGTACCCCCACAACGGCCAGCGTGTGGTGGCGGGCCAGCGGCTGATGCAGGCCGCGAGCGATATCTTCCTCGGCTGGCATCGGGTGAAGGGCGCCGACGGGATCGAGCGTGACTTCCACGTGCGCCAGCTGCGCGACTGGAAGTTCTCGGCGGACATCGCCGAGCTGGATCGGGTCCAATTGACGACCTACGGCGGTCTCTGCGGTTGGACCCTCGCACGCGCGCACGCGCGCTCGGGCGATCGGATCGCGATCGCGGCCTACCTCGGGAAAGCGGACGAGTTCGACAAGGCGATCGCCGCGTTCGCTATCGCCTATGCCGATCAGACGGAGCGCGACCACGAGGCGCTGGCGGCGGCGGTGAAGAGCGGGCGCATCCAGGCCGAGACCGGGCTCTGAGCACCCGGCGCGCTTGGCTAGCATGCCCTCTGGTCTGCGCCGCCAGCGTCCGCGGCGGGTGACAATTCGCGCCGATGCGGCGGCTGGCAGAGTCGGATTCCCACCGGTGCGGTGAGGCTGTGGATGAGCAGGCTTATCGTCACGATGACCACCACGGCTTGCTTTATCAAGGCACCCTGGTGGATGTCGCCCTGTTCGATCACCAGCAAACCCAATACGAGACTTCCGATTCCGCGGGGCCCGAACCACCCCATGAATAGTTTGCTGCGCACCGACACCCCACTGCCCGCCAAAGCGATGCTCACCGCGGCGACACGCACCACGAATAACGCCACGACCGCGAATACCACCACCGGCCAACCGACGTCCCGCCATGCGGGGATGACGGCGAAACCGCCGAACAGGGCGAACACGAGCAGCTCGAGAACCTCGCCGGCCGCGTCGGAAACCTGCGTCATCGCCGGTTTGGCTTCGCTTCTGGGTGAGACGGTCGCGTAGGCCAGCCCGCCGGCGAAGGCGGTCACGAAGCCGCTGGCGTGCAACCGTTCGCCGATCCCGAAACACACCAGCGCCAACGCCAGCGTGGCTAACTGCGCCCAGGTGTCGCTCATCCAACCGCGCGCACTGAATCGCGAAATCACCGTCGCGCCGATCAGGCCGATGATGGCACCGACCCCCACCGAGACCAGCTCGGTGCGGATCGCGAACCACGCCCAGCGCCCCGGGGCATGATCAGTCCGCTCGGACGCAAACGCGAGCGCGGCGAGCAGGGCCGCTAACGCGAACCCGTCATAGAAGCCGCTTTCGGCCGAAAGCGCATGCCTCGCCCGCTCGGGAATGCGGCGGTCTTCGACGAGGGCATCGATCAATGCGACTTCGGTGGGCGCCACGATCACCGCCAGGCACACGGCCTCCCAAAACGGCAGCAGCGGAAGCAAAACCACGGCGGTAGCGGTACCGAAGGCGACACTCACCGGCATGCCGATCGCGAGCAGGCGAAGTGGCACACGCCGGGCTCGCAGCAGCGCCCGTAGGTCAAGCATGGACGCCTGGTTGAACAGAATCACCGTGAGCGCGAGCTGGGCAAGAACCGTAAAGGCCGCGGTGTGCTCGCCCACATTGACCAATCCGATGCCGAATCGACCCATGATGGCCCCAACCGCGACGAATATGAGCGCCGGCGCGAGGTACCACCTCCGGATCAGCCCGGAGACCATCGCGTAGCAGAGCACCAAAATGGTCAGGACAAACGCGGTCTCGGTATGCACTGCCGCTACCCCCGAGGGTTCGGGTCCAGGCCGGCGATGTGTGGCCGGATCTATGGTCGCATCGCGCCGACTCCGATAAATGAATCCCTCCCGCGGGAGATCGAAGCCCTCGACGCCATCACTGGTGATCGTTGCATAGTTCTTCGATGTCGTTGCCTTGAGTAGCCGCGCATGGGTCGCGTCGCCAGACCGCGTGAGGTGGATGACGTCCACCGGCGTGCCGCTTTCGAGCAGCCCCTGCAAGGTGTTCTTGTCGTGGGTGGCGAGGATTCAAGGCAACTCGCTTCGCAGCCCTCTCGGGCGGTTGACGAGGTGAGATTGCTGCGCCCCCTTTCAGGCGGCGGGATTGCCGGCTGGCGTCAGTTCATGGTGGCGAGGTTGTGCCAGAAGGTTTTTAGGCTGTCGGTGCCCCGAAGAGGGTCATGAAGTTGGTGGAGTCGACCAGGACGGTGTCGCCGGTCCGTTGACCGTTCGGCGGCATCCACAGCAAGGCATTGAACTCGGTGTTACCCGCCTCGGTGAAGGGGTGCGGCCGGCTGAGGTCGACGCGCTGGCTTCCCAGCACATGGATGGATTTGCTGTCGGGGTCGGTGAGTTCGTAGTGGGGCAGATGCGGATGCAGATTGAACGCGCTGACATTGTCCAGCAACCGGGGTATGTCCAAATCTCGGAAGGCGGTTAGAGGTGCGATGTCATTGGTGGCTGGGTCGACCGCCGGACGCAGACCCCACTTGTTGATCACGGGTACGTCCAGGGCTTTCATGAGTGACCGGGTGTACTGGCTGAACCGCTGTTGGCGCGGCACCAAGGGGTCGCCTGGTGTTCGAACTCGATTTGGCGCTGCTTGTAGTCGTCGGTGTCGCCCACGCCGTGGTGCGGGGCCAGCAGCAGGCAGGTGCCTTCGCGTTGCAGCCACCGCCGTATGGCGTCGACTTCCTCAGGTGCGGCTTCCTGCTGATCGAGAACGTGGTCAAGACCGAAGATGAGCAGGGTGTCGGTGTCGGCGAGGACCCGTTCATCGATGGGCAGTTGGCGGCCAGCTTGATCGATGCGCTGAAAGACCGCGACCGGATGCCCAGTGGCTTCACCGGCCACCACTTGAAACGGGGTGGTGGACCGATGGAACAGTTCCAGCGTGCCAGCGATGCCCTGCATGAAGTGCGCGGCGTCGTATTCCGGATTTTCGTATGAAGGCCAGGCCACGATGCGGACCTCGGTCATCGTGGAAAAGCGGTTTTCGATCTCGGCCGGGTCGCGTCCTGCCTCCCAGGGCTAGCTCCATGCCCAGTAGATGCTGATGCGGCGTTGGCTTTCGCGGGCGTGGCCGCCGGCGATGCTGCGACGCTACAGGACGCGACCGAGGCCTGGCCGCACCTGAGTGCCCTGCCCCAGTGGGCGGCGGTGCAGCGAGCCTACAGTGCGCGGGCCGCCCTGGCGCGCGGGGATCTGGTCGCGGCCCGCCGCTGGACCGACGAGGCGGTCACGGGCACGACCGGCTTTCACCTGTCGGTGGCGCTGTCGACGCGCGCCCACGTGGCAATCGCGCAAGGGGAGCCGGAACAAGGCGAATGCGACGCCCACGACGCGCTCGCGTGCGCCGCCGAAGTTGAGGCTTACCTGCCATCCCCGAAATCCTGAGGCGCCTTGCTCGTCTGGCCCGCGATGCCGGCAGTCACCGCGAAGCCGCCCGCCTCTTCGGCGCGGCACACGCCATACAGGAACGCAGGGGCGCGGTCCAGCTCAAGATCTCCCCCGCCGGCTACCGACCCTCGGTGGCGGGGCTGCGAGATGCACTAGGGGATCAGGACTTTGACTCCGCGTGGGCCGAGGGCGGGGCCCTGTCCACCGAGGAGGCGATCGCCTACGCGCAACGTGGTCGCGGTGAACGCAAACGCCCCGCCAGCGGTTGGGCGTCGCTCACTCCGTCCGAGCGCGACGTGGTGCGACTGGTCAGCGAAGGGCTCGCCAATAAGGACATCGCCACAAGGCTTTTCGTCTCACCGCGCACCGTGCAAACCCACCTGACCCATGTCTACGCGAAGCTCGGTCTCACCTCGCGCGTGCAGCTGGTTCAGGAAGCAGCCCGCCTCGGCTGAACGCAGCCGCGTGCTACCGCACCCGTGCCGGGGCGTCGAGCCGACTGCACCCTTCGGCCAGCGCTGGGTCGTATGTGACATCGCCACACTCGCAGCGCCAACTCAGATCCTGGCCGCACGAGCAGGCGATGATCCCGACGAGCATCCGCCGCAGCCGTAGCGTGCTCGCCGAGGAGGCGGGCGCAGGGGTACGTCCCCTTAACGTGCGGCGACGTGCCGCCGACGGTGACCGATAAACCGCTTCTGCGCAGGGTCTAGCGCCCTATGCTGGTGAACTGGGACCTCGGGGGCCTGAAGCGGCGGAGGGTCGGATGACCGCAGCGCCCGCGTGCCGCACGTGTGGCACTGAGCCGCTGGAGAATGCGCGGTTCTGCCGCGGCTGCGGCTCGCCTCTCTCCGAGCCCGCCACCCATGCGGAGTACAAGCAAGTGACGGTGCTGTTCGCCGATGTGGTGCGTTCGATGGGCATCGCCTCTGCCGTCGCGACAGAGCGGCTACGGGAGATCATGGCCGACCTGGCCAACCGCTGCGCGGCAGTTGTGCAGCGGTTCGACGGCACGGTGGACAAGTTCACCGGCGACGCGGAAAAGGTATTGCTGGAACGGTGTTCGGTGTTCGCCGGGGGATTCGACCTCGAAAGCGCCTGCGCCGTCATGGGTTCTGATGATGACTTCGCCACCCGGGATCTGCTCGATATCATGGTGCGCAACTCGCTGCTCGTCGCCGACCGGTCTTCGGGCGGACCCGGTTTTTTTATGTTTGAGACGATCCGTCAGTTTGCCCGAGGACGCTGGCCGTGGCGCTGGTGCGGAAACCGTTCAGACCTGGCGGTTCCGCAGTTGCTCGAACGGTCCCGATCGGGCCAGGATCAAGCCGCTGACTATCAGTACCCAGGCCGGGAAGGCCATCGCGACCCACATGCTCGTATCGCCGGCGATCAGCAGCCCCACCGCCACCAGATAGCTGATCGCCACCAGCCAGCGGGGCATCAGGCCGGTTCTCAGCCAGATGGTGGCCAGCGACATCATGAACACCGCCGCCATCCGAATCGCGTAGGTTTTGGTAGCCGCCAATACAACAAATTTGCTGAAGTCAATCAGCTCGACACGCGCAGGCGAGTCGATCACGCCCGTATTGGTGGCCACCAGCCCGGCGACCACTGCCGCCGCGACGAACGTCATCGCGAGGAATAGCAGCCCGCTACCCAAGAACACCGACGCGAAAAACCGGTCCTCGAAGCGCCCGAACCCGTCACGCACGACACCGATGAACCAAAGGAAGCTGATCCCAGCGAACGGCATCAGCGCCGTCGCGGTCGCGAGGCCGGTGTGCTGGGTGCTCAGCCATCTGGTCGAATCCTGAACCCCCTCCGGCATATTCGTGCGTATCAGGAACACCATCGTCGCAAACAACACCGCGAACACCACCCCGGCAAGCGCCGCCGCCCGCGGTGTCGTCAACCGACGCAAGGTGGGCCCAGA
>DASPOT010000359.1:0-4045 GCA_035625875.1 Mycobacterium sp.
GGGGTTGACCCCTGATGGTGGACACCTGACTGGTGGGACTGCTGGTCCCGCGGGAAGGATGTCCGTATGTCGGGCAAGCGCAGAAAGTACACCCCGGAGTTTCGGGAGCAGGCTGCCCGCCTGGTGATTGAGACCGGCCGCTCGGTGGCTCACCGCCCCTGACCCGCACAGGTGGACACTGTTGGTTTCTCGGTGGGGAGGCAGACACCGCGGTAGGGCTGGTCGATGCGGTAGACGAACACGCAAGTCGTGGGGTCGATTGGATCAAGATCATGGCCACGGGTGGCTTTCGGACGCACTCCACGAATCCGGGGCAGCCGCAATACAGCAGCGTCGAACTCGGCGCGGTGGTCGACGCTGCTCATCGAGTTGGATTGCCCGTGACTGCGCATGCTCATGCCACAGCCGGAATCGCTGCTGCGGTCAAAGCCGGCGTGGATGGGTTGGAACACTGCACATTCGTCGGCCAGGCGGGTGCCGTCGTTGACGATAATGTCCTGGAATCGATTGTGAACCAAGGCATCTGGTGCGGTATCACGATCGCTCGGCCGCAACCAGATATGCCCGCACAGACGTTGGCTGTGTTGGAACGGAAATGGGACAACGTGCGCCATATCATGGCAGCAGGGGCCCGCATCGCATTTTCCGCCGATGCCGGTATAAACCCCTCCAAGCCACATGACGTGCTGCCGCGTGATCTTGTCTACCTGACTCACCAAGGCTTCGCCCGTGCCGACGTATTAGCCGGCGCGACCGCCCGTGCCGCAGCTAGCTGCGGTCTGGGCCACCGCAAGGGCCACATCGCTGCAGGTTATGACGCCGATTTGCTTGCCGTCGACGATGTGCGCTCCAATATTGAAGCCCTCTGTCGTGTCAACGCTATCTGGCGCGCCGGCACACCGATCGCGCTCGACACGCCCAAGACAGCCAACTGAATTTCCAGACCGCGAGCCACGGCAGGTATTGACAAGCGCGCCCGAATCGCATTGCACCTCAAGATCTTAGGCGGACAAGCGCGCCCGCGCCAACGATCGAGCTGCGAAGGATTGCACCTGCTTTGTCTTGCATGGTTCGTGAAAGGCGCTTCTCGAGGAGGCGGAGGATCGAGACCTGTTCCCTAAGCTAAGACTTAGAGGCGGCCACCGAACCACGACCTGTGCGCACAATAGAAGCCGCGTGGCCACACCGTGGCCACAATCCAGCCGCAGTTACACGTAACTAGACTGAACAACGTCTTTTTGCAGTAAGACCGCAGTTAAAGCCCTGACCAGCACCGGCGGAACGGTTCGGTTACTTCTTGGTGATCTTCTTCGCCGGAGCCTTCTTGGCCGGTAATGCCTTCCTGGTCCGCGTCCGCCTTCGCTCCAGCGCGGCCTCCCCGCGCTCCACCAGGCTTTGGTAGGTCTTGCGCAGTTCCTCGCCGCTCAGCCGCTCCCGGAGCTCCTCGCGGCGTTTGGTCAGCCGCTCACGGGTCTTCTCGGCCCGCGTGCTGGCATCGCTGCGGGCTGCCTCGGTGCGCTCGCGCACGGCGTCCACGATCTCGTTGAGCCGCTCGAGGGCAAGATCGACGGCGCCGACGGCGGCGAGCAACGAGTCCTTGAGATTGATCGAGGCCCTCGGGGGGTCCGTCTTCTCGGCCATGACAATCCTTTCACCCAGGTCAGTAACTGGTAATTCAAGCAAAATCTTGGGTTGGTGGTGAAGTAGATGGCGATTCCTCACGGGCAGCTTCTCACCCGGACCCGTTCTGGCCGCAGCGGTCATCCCTACCCCGCAGGTCCGCAGCCGATCAGCAGTGGGCTCGTAGCAGATTTAATCGCCGCGTCCAAACGGTCCGCCACGCTGTCCAGATGGCATTGTCAAGTTGACAATCAGACCAGGATTTGAGGCGATGCGTTCTCGTGAACCCCCAGGTCATATGTGACGCATGAGGCTGATGTGATTGGCGACCGCGCCCACTTCGCTCAACTTGACAATGCCGTGTCGACGTGTCCTATGAGACGATCCGGGCCTGGTGCGACCGGTTCGGGCAGGAGTACGCGAACCAGCTGCGCCGTCGTGGTCCGCGGCCGGGCGACAAATGGCAGCCGGTATTCGTCGCCGTTTCGCCGTCGGCGTCCCTAAACGTAGCCCGGCTTAATATGCTCTAGCACCTTTTTTGCGGCGCGCATATCGACACTCGCCAGTACGTCCAGAGGTACTTCCCAGTTCGAGTGAATCCACGCGCGCGCCAGAATTCTTCTCGCCGAGTCGACATTGCCGCTAGTGGCGAGTAGCACGACAGCCTGCCTCAAAACTTCGAAGCTCAAGTCGTTTGATCCGGTTAATACGAAATGGGCAAGTTCCTCAAGTCCGTCTGTTAGCCCTGCTCGGGCCAGCGCCATCGCGATCGAGCTCAGAGCCCGGCCAGGCGGGCGGGGGTCTGCTAGGTATAACCTTCCTAGGTATAACCTTTCGCTTATTTTGCGCGCGATTGTGATCGCGCCATGACTGTCACCGGCCTGGGCCAGCGCTTCGGCGATCCGGGCGAGCGCCTGAGATCGCCAGGAGCTGTCGCTGATGGTGTCGACGATTTCGGTGGCACGGTCAATATCGCCGGCCCGGGCCAGCGCTGCGACGATTAAGGCGAGCACCTGAGATTGCCAGGAGCTGTCGCCAAGCACTTGCGCCCAGTCCAAAAGTTGGATCGGGGTCCGATCAATATCCCCGGTCTCAGCCGCAACTTCGCCGATTAAGGCAAGCGCCCAGGGTTTGTTGGAGCTGTTGCTGATGGTGTGGACGATTTCGGTGGCACGGTCAATATCGCCGGCCCGCGGCACCACTTCGGCGATTGAGGCAAGCGCCCAGGGATGGGAGCTGTCGCTGATGGTGTGGACGATTTCGGCGGCGCGGTCGATATCGCCGGCCTGCGCCACCACTGCGGCGATCCGGAAAAGCGCCCCGCCCTGGTCATCGCTGTCACTGATGGTGCGCGCGATTTCGGCGGCACGGTCAATATCGCCGGCCCGGGCCACCACTTCCGCGATTTGGGCTAGCGCCGACGCTTGGGAGGAGCTGCCGCTGATGGTGTGCGCGATTTCGGTGGCACGGTCAATGTCGCCGGCCCGGGCCACCATTGCGGTGATCCAGTCAAGCGCCGAGGCTTGGGACGAGCTGTCGCTCATGGTTTCGGCCAGTTCTGCGGCCTGATGCGCGATTTCTGTCGCGTTGTCGATGTCGCCGCTCTGGGCCACCACTTCCGCGATTTGGGCAAGCGCCGACGCTTGGGAGGAGCTGGCCCTGAAGGTGTGCGCGATTTCGGTGGCACGGTCAATGTCGCCGGCCCGGGCCACCACTTCCGGCATTTGGGCAAGCACTGGGGCTCCGTGCTGCCACCACGACGTGATGTTGTCGCTATCGGCTTCGACTAGTTCTAACGCGCGATGCATGAGTTCGATGGCACGATCAACATCGCCGGCTCGGGCCACCACTGCGGCGACCCGGGCAAGCGCCCAGGGTTTGTCGGAGCTGTAGCTGATGGTGTGGACGATTTCGGCGGCACGGTCAATGTCGCCGGCCCGGGCCACCACTCCCGCGATTTGGGCAAGCACTGGGGCTCCGTGCTGCGACCACGACGGGATGTCGCTATCGGCTTCGACTAGTTCTAATGCGCGATGCGTGATTTCGGTGGCACGGTCAATATCGCCGGCCCGGGCCACCACTTCCGCGATTTGGGCAAGCGCCGACGCTTGGGAGGGGCACTGTCACGTTGGTGAGTGTCGGCGCCCTGGAAGGATCGGTGGGGTGAGCACGCAACGGCGTCGTACAAGGGCCACCGCTACCCGGTCGAGATCATCAACCATTGCGTGTGGCTGTACTTTCGGTTCCCGCTGAGCTTTCGTGAGGTCGAGGAGCTGATGCTTGTACGTGGTGTCGTGGTGAGTTATGAGACGATCCGGCGCTGGTGTGCCAAGTTCGGGCAGGCCTACGCCAACCAGCTGCGCCGGCGCCGCCCCCGCCCCGGCGACAAGTGGCACCTCGACGAGGTCTTCGTGAAGATCAACGG
>DASPOT010000360.1:0-4427 GCA_035625875.1 Mycobacterium sp.
CGCCAGCGGCGGGCCGGTCGGCGTCGGTGAAGCGGTCGGCCGGTCGATGCGGCTGTCGTTGATCACGATCGTTGTCGTGGTCGTACTGACCGCGATGGCGGTCTACGGCAAACACCCGAACTTCAACCTCACGGTGTAGCCGTCATGACGACCCCGGTGAACGAGAACCCGGCGCGCATCCCGCCGTACAAAACGACGGCTGTGGTGTTCTTGGTGGTCGCCGCGGCGGTGTTGGGGTTCGTGTGGTTGCAGTTTCGGGGCCAGCTCACGCCGAAGGCGCCCTTGACGATGGTGGCTCCCCGGGCGGGTTTGGTGATGGATCCGGGGTCGAAGGTCACCTACAACGGGGTCGAGATCGGCCGGGTGGCCAGCATTTCGGAGATCCAGCGTGACGGCATGCCGGCGGCCAAGTTCGTCTTGGATGTGAATCCGAAGTACATCAGGCTGATTCCGGCCAATGTGGACGCCAATATCAAGGCGACCACGGTGTTCGGCAACAAATATGTGTCGTTGACCTCGCCGAAGAACCCCACGCCGCAGCGCATTACCCCGCAGCATGTGATCGATGCGAGGTCGGTGACGACGGAGTTCAATACGTTGTTCGAGACGCTTACCTCGATCGCGCAGAAGGTGGATCCGGTCAAGCTGAACCTGACGCTGGCCGCGGCCGCGGAGGCATTGGCCGGGTTGGGCGACAAGTTCGGGCAGTCGATCGTCAACGGCAACGCCATCCTCGACGACATCAATCCGCAAATGCCGCAGATCCGACATGACATTCAGCAGCTGGCGACCCTGGGCGACACCTACGCCAACGCCGCACCGGATCTGTTCGACTCCCTCAACAACGCAGTAATCACGGCGCGCACGCTTCACCGGCAGGAAGCCGACCTGGATGCCGCGTTGTTGGCCGCGGCCGGGTTGGGCAACACCGGCGAAGACATCTTCCGGCGGGGCGGGCCCTACCTGCAGCAGGGGGTCGCCGATCTGGTGCCCACCGCCCAGCTGCTCGATACCTACAGTCCCGAGATCTTCTGCACCATCCGCAATTACCACGACGAAGAACCCAAGGCCTATGAGACGACGGGCGGCGGCGACGGCTACGCGCTGAAAACCATGACCGAGCTGATGTCAGGGTTGGGAGGCATACTGACTCTCCCAGGGTTGACCGGCACAGCGGCCACAATGGGGCTCCTAGGGCTGGCCGGACTGGTAGGCGGGGCGCCGAATCCCTATGTCTATCCGGACAATCTGCCGCGGGTGAACGCTCGCGGCGGGCCGGGGGGTGCGCCGGGTTGCTGGCAGCCCATCACCCATGATCTGTGGCCAGCGCCGACTCTGGTGGTGGACACCGGCGCCAGTCTCGCGCCGTACAACCACGTAGACACCGGCTCACCGTACGCAATCGAGTATGTGTGGGGCCGTCAGGTCGGGGACAACACGATCAACCCATGAAAATCACCGGCACCGCTATCAAGCTCGGCATCGTCTCGTTGGTGCTGATGCTGATCACCGTGGCGATCGTCGTGGTGTTCGGTCAGATGCGCTTCAACCGCACCAACAGCTATTCCGCGGAGTTCAGCAATGCCAGCGGGCTGCGCGACGGCCAGTTCGTACGAGCCTCCGGAGTGGAGATCGGCAAGGTCAAAAAGGCGCGGCTGATCGACGGCGGCAAGCGGGTACGGGTGGACTTCGATGTCGACCGCTCGATACCGCTCTACCAGTCGACGACCGCGCAGATCCGTTATCTCAACCTGATCGGTGACCGCTACGTGGAGCTCAAACGCGGCGAGGGTGAGGGCGCTGACCGGGTGCTGCCGCCGGGCGGATTCATCCCGCTATCGCGAACTTCACCGGCGCTGGATCTCGACGCCCTGATCGGTGGTTTCAAGCCGCTGTTCCGTGCGCTCGACCCGGAAAAGGTCAACACCATCGCGTCGGCCATCATCACCGTGTTTCAAGGTCAGGGCGGGACCATCAGCGACATCCTCGACCAGACCGCGCAACTGACCTCTCACATCGCCGAGCGTGACCAAGCCATCGGCGAGGTGGTCAAGAACCTCAACACCGTTCTGGACACCACGGTCCGGCATCGCAAGGAGTTCGACCAGACCGTCGACAACTTCGAGAAACTGATCACCGGGCTGAAGAACCACGCCGATCCGCTGGCCGCCGGCACCGCGCACCTCAGCAACGCCGCCGGAACGGTGGCCGACCTACTGGCCGACAACCGCGCTCTGCTGCAGAAGGAGATCAACTACCTGCAAGCTCTGCAGCAGCCGCTCGTCGACCAACGTGATCAGCTCAACGATCTGATCCACAAGACGCCGACCGCGCTCAACCTGATCGGACGCAGCATCGGCCTCTACGGAGACTGGGTGAACTTCTACGTGTGCGACCTCACGATCAAGTGGAACGGACTACAACCCGGCGGCCCGGTCCGCACGGTCAGAATCTGGCAGCAGCCCACGGGTAGGTGCACGCCGCAATGAGAACACTGACGGAATTCAACCGCGGCCGTGTCGGGCTTATGGGCATCACCGTGCTGGTGCTCGTTGTCGCCGTCGGCCAGAGCTTCACCAGTGTCCCGATGCTTTTTGCCAGTCCGAGCTACTACGGGCAGTTCGCCGACAGCGGTCAACTGAACAAGAACGACAAGGTGCGCATCGCCGGCGTGAATGTCGGCCGCGTGGAGGGAATCAAGATCGACGGCGACCACGTCGTGATCAAGTTCTCCATCGGCGGCAACACCATCGGCATCGAGAGCCGGCTCGCGATCAAGACCGACACCATCCTGGGTAAGAAGGTGCTCGAGATCGAGCCGCGGGGAACCCAGACGTTGCGGCCCGGGGGCGTGTTGCCGCTGGGCCAAAGCACTACCCCCTATCAGATCTACGACGCGTTCTTCGACGCCACCAAGGCCGCCGCCGGCTGGGACATCGACACCGTCAAGCGGTCGCTGAACGTCTTGTCGCAGACCATCGATCAGACCTACCCGCACCTGAGTGCCGCACTCGACGGTTTGGCCAAATTCTCCGACACCATCGGTAAACGCGACGAACAGATCAAGCACCTGCTCGCTCAGGCCAACAAGGTAGCCAGCGTGCTCGGTGACCGCAGCGAACAAATCAACCGGTTGCTGGTCAACGCGAAGACGCTGCTGGCCGCGTTCAACCAACGTGGACGGGCCATCGACGCCCTGCTGGAGAACATTTCCGCCTTCTCGGTCCAGGTGCAGGGGTTCATCAACGACAACCCGAACCTGAATCCTGTGCTGGAGCAGTTGCATGCCATCAGTGACTTGCTGGTGGCACGTAAAGACGACCTGGCTCAAACCCTCAGGTATGTCGGCCAATTCGCCGCATCGCTAGGAGAATCCGTCGCGTCAGGACCGTACTTCAAGATAGTCCTGTCCAATCTGCTGCCGTACTGGATCTTGCAGCCGTGGGTCGACGCCGCCTTCAAGAAGCGTGGTATCGACCCGGAGGACTTCTGGCGCAGCGCCGGGTTGCCCGCGTTCCGCTGGCCCGACCCCAACGGAACCCGGTTCCCCAACGGCGCGCCGCCGCCCGCGCCGCCGGCGCTGGAGGGCACCCCGGAGCATCCGGGACCGGCCGTGGCGCCGGGATCGGCGTGTTCGTACGCGCCGGCGCCCGACGCGCTGCCGCGGCCGTGGAACCCGCTGCCGTGTGCGGGCGTGGACGTCGGCGCGTTCGGCGGCAGTTTCCCGGCGCCGGTCGACGTCCTGACGTCGCCGCCGAACCCGAACGGCCTGCCGCCGACACCGGGGATCCCGATCGCCGGGCGGCCCGGCGAGCCGCCTCCGGACGTCCCGGGCACACCGGTGCCGCTGCCACCGAACGCGCCGCCGCTCGCACGCACCGAGCCGCTGGGACCGGCCGGCCCGACCCTGCCACCGTCGACCTTCGCGCCGGGGCCACCCGCGCCGCCGGGACCCGGGCAGCAGCTGCCGGCCCCGTTCATCACACCAGGTGGGACGGGAGGTAGCGGCATAACGGGAGGTAGCCAGAATTGAGCACCATCTTCGACATCCGCAACCTGCGGCTCCGGACGGTCATCGGATCGCTGGTGGTGGTGCTGGCCCTCGTCGCCGGGTTCGTCGGCTGGCGGCTCTACCAAAAGTTGACCAACAACACCGTGGTCGCTTACTTCCCGGAGGCGAACGCGCTCTATTCCGGGGACAAAGTCCAGATCATGGGCGTTCGTGTGGGTTCAGTCGACAAGCTCGAGCCGGCCGGCGACAAGATGAAGGTGACGTTTCACTACAACAACAAGTACAAGGTGCCCGCCAACGCGTCCGCCGTGATCGTGAACCCCACCCTGGTGGCGTCGCGGAGCATTCAGTTGGAGCCACCCTACAAAGGTGGTCCGGTGATGGCCGATAACGCGGTGATCCCAATCGAGCGCAC
>DASPOT010000361.1:0-2917 GCA_035625875.1 Mycobacterium sp.
GCGGCATATGGGCGACCGCACGGCGGTCGCCGATGAACTCTTCATCCACCCCCAGACGGTGCGGTACCGGATGAGTCAGCTGCGCGAGTACTTTGGTGCAGAACTGGATTCGCCGCGGTCGCGGGCACGGATGCTGCTCGCACTGGAGTGGGGACGCGACTCCTGAGTCGCAACTGGTTCGGTGTCGAGGCAACACTCGCCAACGTCGTAAACGCGCACGCCCGCTCGCTATCGTTCGCCAGGTTAAAGGGGACCAGCTTGTTGCCAGTCGATGGACCACCTCAGCAGGGCCTGAACTAGAACGTGTTTCATCAGCTCGGGCGGAGCCGGCCTGCGGTTGAGCACCGCTTCGGCAACAGCGACCAGGCTGCCGATCGACGGATGACCTTCGCTACCGGCGAGTCGAACGAGAGCCCCAACAGCGATCGCTGAGACTCGCCTGACGACCGCGGCTTGCGAAGGCGGGTGCCAGTGGTAACCGCGTGTCCGTTTGCGGATCCATCAACGGAGGCGCCGATGCGGTGACGCGGCGCCGCGGGAGTGTGCGCGAACATCCCACCGAACAGCCCGATCCGTGTCGCGATGTCTGCGACGATTGTGTTGACGAGTCGGCTTGGGGTTGTCGGACCCGATTCCGTGTGACGCGAACAGCGGCCGACAACCCCGTAAGCCAGCCCGGACGACTCCGCGACGGATCCTCATGCCGCCACCTCGATCCTCGTCGCCTCGAACCTCAGCACACCGTCGTCGACAGGATCATCGAGCAGCATCTTGGAGTCCTTCTCGTAGTGCATCAGCACCTTCCACGGCAGCTTCGATCCCTGACGCGGCATGATGTCGTTGGCGCGCTGCACGTAACCAGACTGCAGCTGGTCGAGCACGCCGTCGTCCGTCGCGCAGCCCTCGACGTCACGCGCCGTCGCCACCGTGTAGCCGTTGTCGTCCATGTGCTTGAACAGCCGGCACAGGTAGGCGCCCGCGATGTCGGACTTCAGCGTCCACGGTGCGTTGGTATAGCCGAAAACCCTACGACCTGCGTAAACCGCGGGGCAAACGGCTCATCGACAAACCCGGCCGGACACGCCGCTACCACGTCGGCACACCCGCCGCGCGCACCATCGCCGCCCTGCCCACCCTGCGCGACCAGGTCATCGCCCCGATCCTCGCCGGGATGCACAGCCCCCGGATGGGACGCAAACCCGCGCACTGGACACGCGTCGACCGCGACCACCAACGAATCCGCATCGATATGCAAACGCTCTTCACCGATCTCGCCATCGAAACACCGCTAGCCGCTTGAGGATCCGGCGCAAGCCAGTCATTCCACATCGCCAACAAATTGTCGAAACTCGATCCTCAAGCGGCTCTAGAGTCGTCGGGCGGCGTGCGCGGCTTGCCTGAGAACGGCCTGGGCATGCCCAATCCAGGCCGCACGATAACGTTGTCGATCGACGCCTCCGGGTGTGTGGCCGATCAACAGCCCAACCATGGGGTAGTAGGCCAGGGAGGCCACCAGCACCGCGGCAGCTGCTTCGGGGTCGGCGATCTGTATCGCCCCGGCGTCGACCGCGGCGCGAAGTCCAGCGGCGAAGCGCTGATAGGCGTTGGCGGTGATGGCCGACCACAGCTCCTCAGCGAGTTCGGGAAACGTGGGTTCCCTGAAGATAACCCGCAGCAGTAGCGCATTGTCGTCGATGCCGTCCCATATCAGCGTCGCGGCGCGCGCCAGCGCTTGCTCGCCATTGCCGGTCGGCTCTGCGTCGAATCGCTTGCGATCCTCAGTGAGGCGGTCCACATAGCGGCGGGTCGCCACTTCAAGAAGTTCCCGCTTGCAGGAGAAGTGCTTGTACAGCGCGCCCGAGCCCGGCGCCAGGCCGCACGCCCGCTGGATCTCGGCGATCGAGGTTGCCTCATAGCCCTGGCGGGCGAAGAGCGTAATCGCGGCCTCCAGCAGCCGCTCCCGGGTGCTGGATTGGGCTCCCTCCAAGCTCATAGCGAAAGGTTACAACCGAGCTCGTTACTCGCCCCTGGGGGTGACTCTTCGCCCACGACTTGTCGACACCGTGGTGAGTGATTACTCTCTCACTGCATGGCCCATTTGCTGGTCGTGCCGATTAGTCCGTCTAGGCCACCTGGATGTTCGAGGAGTTCAACGATGACCAAGACACGGCACAAGACCGGGCCGGCATGGGCCGAATTCTCTGATGACGTGCTGGAATCGGTTCAGACCGTCCGCACCGCGGCAATCGAGGCACCGTGCCGCGCGGCCTAGAGTTCTTCACCTCCGTTGCCGCCCAACTGATGGATGCGACAGCATCCACCGCTACCACTGTGAGCCAGCAGGTGCTGGCGAACCTCGTCGAGCAGTTCGACGCGGACGTCGGCTTCTTACGCCATAACGACCACACCATCGGGGCCTCGAAGTTGATCGCGGAATGGCCACCGCGACCCAACTGTCCAGACCCGGATCCCCTGGAGGTTGTCCATTTCGCCAGCGCTGACCCCGTCTTCGCCTACTGCGAGCACGGCAAGAAACCGATCGTGATCCAGTTGGACCCGGCAAACGATGCTTACCGGGCTTACCAGGGTCGGATCGCGGAAAGCCGCCGCGTCGCGTCGCCCTCGGTGGCCGCTGCACCGCTGGTTTCCAGGGGGGTGACCACCGGCTTGCTCGGCTTCCTCAAATTCGAAGGTGACGGGACGTGGACGGCAAAGTTGATGAACACGCTCGGCGCGGTCGCGCCTATGTTTGCAGGGTTCCAGGTCCGCATCGCCGCCGAAGAAAAGCTTCGCTACCTGGCTGAGCATGACGATTTGACCGGTCTGCACAATCGTCGATCGCTTGTTGCGCACCTTTCCGACAGACTCGCCGCGGGGCGCCCCGGACCCGTCGCGGTCTTGTATCTCGACCTCGACC
>DASPOT010000362.1:0-2816 GCA_035625875.1 Mycobacterium sp.
CCTCGACCTGCCCGAACCACCGCGCTACCTCGACTTCACGGCCACCGCCGCCCAATCCGCCGACTGACAGCCGCGCCCGGATCACCCGGATCGTGTAGTAACACGACCCAAACCAGCCAATTCCACCTTTCCGCAGGTCAGGCCGCAAATTTCCGGATTCGTGTGCTCACCAACTCCGGAAGTCGGGTCAGCGAGCAGCCTCGCGCCGGTCGAGTCTGCCAGTCCGGGAAAGCTGGTGACGATCGCATAGTCGGGATGTTGTCGGAACAACTCCGCTGAGGCCTGGCCGAGCTCGTCCACATTGACGCACGCGGTATCGAGTGCGGCGAGCAGAGCCAACGCGTTTTTGCCCATCGCGGTCTCAACCAGAAGTGGTTGGCGCAGTTGAGGTTTCCGCAATCCGTCTTCGACCTCAGCGGCGGCCTGGTCGATGCCGCGGCTACGGCCAGCGCGACGCAGCGCCGCGGCGATCCGACTCACCGACAACTTGGCGGCCGAAGCGGGGGTCGGCGCGATCGCCAACACCGCGCGTGCCTCCGGGCTCGCGATACCCAGCGTGAACCGACCAGTGAACACCTCGACGAGGAGCAGTCGGTCCTGCCGCTTCCAGAACAGCAGCTGACTGTCCGCCAGCAGATAGAGCGGTTGGAGTTGTGGCGCCGTCTCAGTCACCGCGCACCGTCAGACGCCAGCCCGCTGGCGTGAGCGTCGGCCGAATTCGCTCGCCTGCCTCCAGAGTCTCGAAAGTCTCGCGCCATTCTCTTGTTCGACGGTTGTCGGCTCGGTCGTGGTCGGTCCCCATATCTTGACGCTTGTCTCGTCGTAGTCAAGCAAGCTGATGATGGGTGGCCAGCGTGGCGGCGGCAACAGGCCGCAGATCGCGCCAGCGAGCACGCCGGTCATTCCGTCGGCCACCGGCAGTCCGCAGCCAGTCCGCAGAGCACCCGTTGCTAGCCATCAGTAGGCCGGGGTGACCCGGAATAGCTAATAGTCCAATTACATTGGCGCACAGTCAATTATCTATGACGAACCCCGGCGAGCCGATGTTAGCCGCGAGATACCCATAGGAGCCAAAAGCCCAAGTAGGACGCTCTCATAATCCGTTGGTCGCGGGTTCGAGTCCCGCCCGCCCCACGCTATAGCGCCTGGTAGATGGCGGTTCGGCGCTGGCCGGCCTACCTCTCGTCGGCGTTGACGTACGCGGCGCGTACGTGAGCGGGCGGATGTAGTACCGGCTAGCTACTTCGACCTGAAAAACCCTGGGCGTGGCTAAGGCTGTGGTGCGCCGTGAGCTGGGACGATGGTCTCGAACCCTTGGGTAGAAGGGATCGAGACCATTGTGTTTCGTACTGTAGGCGATCAGGTGTCGCTGTTGGAGGCGGTGCTGCCTCCGGAATTGTTGAGGTTGCCCGACGAGTTGGCGCGGGTCGACGAGCTGTTGGATGATCCGGCGTTTTACGCCCCGTTCGCGCCGTTCTTCGACCCGCGGGTCGGGCGGCCGTCGACGCCGATGGAAGCCTATTTGCGGTGGATGTTTTTGAAGTTTCGCTACCGGCTGGGGTATGAGTCGTTGTGCCGGGAGGTGGCCGATTCGATCACCTGGCGGAGGTTTTGCCGGATCGGCCTGGATGGGCAGGTGCCGCATCCGACCACGCTGATGAAATTGACCACCCGGTGCGGGTCGGCGGCGGTGGATGGGCTCAACGAGGCGCTGCTGGCCAAGGCTGCCGAAGCGAAGCTGTTGCGCACCAACCGGATCCGTGTCGATACCACAGTGGTGCCGGCGAACGTGGCGTATCCGACGGACTCGGGGTTGCTGCGGACCCGCTCGGCGGCCGGCCGGGACGAGGCACAGGCCACGGTGCAGCGGGTCACCGGCGAGCTGGCCGCCGAGCTGGCCGCCACCGCCGACAAACTGCGCGAGTGCGGTGTGCACGATGCGGCGGCGGGGCGGCGGCGTGGGCGGCTGGCCCGTGCGGTCAACGAGCTGACTGGGCTGCTCGTTGCGACCCGCCAGATCGTGGCGCAGACCCGGCAACGGGTCGCCGGTATCACCCCCGACGGGGCGACCCGGCGGGTGAGCCTGCACGATGGCGATGCTCGCCCGATCGCCAAGGGCCGGCTCGGCAAACCGGTCGAGTTCGGGCATAAGGGCCAGGTCGTCGACAACGACGACGGCGTCGTCCTGGATCACGCTGTGGAACAGGGCAATCCGCCCGATGCGCCGCAACTGGCCCCGGCGGTGGCCCGGGTCAAGAAACGTGCCGGGCGCACGTCGGGCACGGTCACCGCCGACCGCGGCTACGGCGAGGACAAGGTCGACCGCGAGCTCACCGACATCGGCGTGAAGAATGTGGTGATCCCCCGCAAAGGCTAACCGTCCCCGGCGCGACGCGCCGAAGAACACCGAAAAGCGTTCCGCCGCATCGTCAAATGGCGAACCGGGGCCGAAGGCCGGATCAGTTGCCTCAAACGCGGCTGCGGCTGGGACCGCACCCGCATCGATGGCACCGTAGGTGCACGAATCTGGACCGGACACGGCGTCCTCGCCCACAACCTGGTCAAGATCAGCGCCCTCGCCGGGTAACAGGCGACCGACGGAGTCTCACCGGCCAGGGCAACCGCCAGCGACACGAGCACCTTCCAGCACCGCTCAGTTTTTCAGGTCGAAGTAGCTAACTCCGCGCCTACCCGCCCCTGAAGTGCCCTGCATGGGCCCTGACAGCCCATAGGGCGCTTGCCCCCGCCCCGGTAGCGCCGTCCCGCCCGCCCGAGGCATCCGCAACGGCTACTGCGGCGTATGGGCCTACTTACCT
>DASPOT010000363.1:0-3248 GCA_035625875.1 Mycobacterium sp.
CGGCGCGCCACCCCTGCAGAAAGCTTCCCGTGCCTACAACGCAACTCTCGAAAAGCTCAGCCGCACAACACGACTCGCCGCCTAACGAATCACCCGACCCAGTACGTCAAGCTTGACCCAAAAATCCGGCTTCGCCGGCCCTAGCTTCGTTAGGCGCCGATGGGGGGATTGGGGCAGGTGCACGACGGCTTTCAGGACGTCTACCGACTCGCCGGCGGGAGCAAAGTTGCGAACCTGGCCACGGCCGCCGCCAGCTGCGATCAGATCCTGCTCACCGGACAGCCTGGGCGCGGCCGTGGCTGTACTGGCGGCGCCCGACATTTTCCGGAACATGCCGCCGAACACCATCGAACCCCGGCTCGTCACCTTCGCCGGGCCACGGGTGGGACTGCCTGACTTCGTAACCGCATTCAACGCCGACATTGAAAGCTGCTTTCGGGTGGTGAACTTCCTCGACATCGTCCCGTTTGTCCCCCCGGCGCCCTACGTGCACGTAGGCGCCGAGATCGCTGTCGACAGTGGCGGATCCATTGACGTGATATCGCGCCATAGCTTCGACTCCTACCGCGATGGGCTGACCGCACTCATTGCAGCTCACCCATGACTCGATCCTTGGGCTGGTTCCGCGGTCCTGGTAAGAAATCCACGTTGCTGACGTCTCTGAACTCGCGAAGCTCCCTTCAGGCTTCGGGCTGTGGAGCGCGGTCCGCTGAGCGGACCGGGGTCGCCGCATGGACCGATTAGTCGGATAGGATCCGGCTGTGGCGGCTATAAGGGGCTTGGCAACGTCCCCGTCACTTCGGCGCGTATTCAGGACGCTTCGTGACGGCCACAACTAATCAGTTGGGGTCCGTTGAGCACATCGTTGTGCTGGTGCTCGAGAACCGGTCGTTTGACCACATGCTGGGGTTTCTTTATGCCGACTCGGGGAACGTCTCGCCTGTCACGAAGCAGCCGTTCGAGGGTCTGACGGGCAAGGAGTCCAACTCGGATGCCACCGGCGCATCCATCCCGGTCAGCGCTTTGGCCCCAGGGACAGCAAACGTCTATTTCACGCCTGGGGCGGACCCGGGCGAAGGGTTCGTGGCCACCAATGTGCAACTTTTCGGAGAGGCCAGCCCGCCTGCCGGGATTTCGGCGACCAACAGCGGATTCGTGACGGACTTCGCGGCAACGCTGAAGGGCATAGACGCCCACCGGCCCATCATTTCGGGCACAACTGCTTCCGACATCATGGGGATATTCACCCCCGAGCTGCTGCCGGTCCTGTCGGGGCTGGCTCGCGGCTTCGCGGTGTGCGACCACTGGTTCAGCTCTGTGCCGACCGAGACGTTCCCGAATCGGGCTTTCCTTTGCGCGGCGACCAGTCAGGGCCATATGGATGACTCCACATCCAAGTACACCTCGCAGAGCATCTTCGGGCTACTGGGTGCGCACAACCTCGACTGGTCGATCTACGGCTACAACAGTCCCCCATTGACCCGCCTGAATTTTCCCGACACCACCGATGCCGCCGAGTCGCACTTCGGCGTTTTTCGTGACTTTCAGGCGGCCGCGGCGGCGGGAAGTCTCGGCGCCTATACGTTTCTGGAGCCCAGTTGGGGATCGTCTGGCAACAGCCAACACCCCAACTACGACGTCTCCCTCGGGGAGCAACTGATCCACGACGTGTATTACGCCCTGCGCAACGGGCCCGCGTGGAACCAGACCCTGCTGATTGTCACCTACGACGAGCACGGCGGCTGCTATGATCATATCCCGCCGCCGACCGGCGCGGTGCCGCCGGACAGCTGTGCGGGCGAGTTCGGATTCGACTTCACGCGGTTCGGTGTTCGAGTGCCCGCCGTGCTCGTCTCGCCTCTCATCGCCCCCGGCACGGTATTCCGCCCGACCGGAACTGTCCCCCTCGATCACACCTCGATCCTCAAGACCGTTGAGACCCGTTGGGGCTTGCCGCCGCTGACCGCCCGCGACGGGGCGGCTCCCGATGTCGGCGACGTGCTGACCCTGGCGCAGCCACGCACAGACGACCCGCTGGCCGGCGTCACTGTCCCGGCGTCGACGGTCGCGAATCCTGTCGCGGGCACCCCCTCCCACATTCAGCAGGTATTCGGCCAACTGGTTTCCACGCTGCCGGTGAACGACACCCAGGGGCAGACCCACGCTGCTATGCCCGCGCTGACAACCGAGAAGGACTACCACGACTACATCAGGTCACGTTCGGCGGCGTGGGCAGCGGCCCGGGCCACCGCACCGTCGTCGTAAGCTGCCATCCCCTCGTGCCACTGATTGGAGGACGTAATGACTGCTGGCTCGTCGGCAAACGCCGGACCCCCGGCGCAGATCTACGTCATCCGTCACGGCGAAAAGCCGGCCGATCCGCCGACCCCAACGGCGGCACCGAGCCCTCCGTTCGGGGTTGACGTCAACGGCAACCAAAGCATCCACTCACTGTTGCCGCGTGGATGGCAACGCTCCGGCGCGCTGGTCGTGCTGTTCGCGCCCGCAGTCGGACCACCGCAGGCCGGCTTGCGCACACCAATGACCCTGTTCTCACCCGACTATGGGAAGCCGGACAAGACGCAGGGACACCGCACCTATGAGACGATTCAGGGCTTGAGCGGACGGCTGAAGGTGCCGATCAACTCTCCGTTCGCCGAAGGCCAAGAGTCGGCGCTCGCAAGCGCTGTCGTCGCCGACTACACCGGTGTTGTGCTCATCTGCTGGGAACACCAGCACATACCCGCCATCGCTGCTGCCCTGCCCACCATCTCGGGCACGGAGATTCCTGCCGCGTGGCCGGGTGATCGGTTCGATGTGATCTGGTCCTTCACCCTCCAACCGGGAGCTTCACCAGCCGAGTACGTGTTCTCCCAGATCCCACAGCAGGTGCTGGCTGGGGACGCGCCCACGATCATCTAGGCGACCCGGTAACGCTGGTGCAGACCACGGCCCAGCGCACCTGGGACCCTTGACTCGAGATCTACGCGACAGCTCACATTGTCGACTACTAACCGCCAACGCGACCCATCCAGTTGGATCGCGCCCATGGTCGCGGCCTGAGCCGGGGGCGAATGAAGGCGGAAGGACCGCCTCGTACTTCCTTTAAGTAATTAACTAATTTGCCTCTGCTCCCTCTGGCGCTAGCCGAAAGCCTTCGAATACGACGAACTCGATACGGCGGGTTACCAATAAAAGTCGCCGTTTTCATCAGATGAATCAACCCCCTTCTCCCTATGGCGTACGGT
>DASPOT010000364.1:0-4835 GCA_035625875.1 Mycobacterium sp.
ATCAGGTACATATAGCCGTCCCCGGCGGTCAGCTTATGCAGGGTCATCACGGGCCCGAAGCTAAGGCCGGTTTGGCCGCTGGGCCACACCCACGCAACCGGCCGTTATGCAACTGTGACCTGCTCGCAAGAGCTCTGATGTGGTGGGGGGTAGACGTTAGTGAGGCTAAGGAATAGATGGACGACGGAGCGGGCGGAGGGGATATGAGAGCGCAGGCATGGGCGTGTGGGGATGAAGGCCGAAGTGAGTAGAGCGCGGTCAAGTGGCAGAGGGAAGCAAAAAAGAATGTCCCGGCGGGTGCGGCGTAGCGAAGCGTAAGGATTTAGCGTTTTAGCCATGGGAAATAGCCGAATGACAAAATCGGCGCGCCTACCACCCCCGCGCACACGCCGTCGTCGCTATCCCCGCGGCCGAGGATGTGGGAGAGCCGCTGGCTGAGCCACCGCTCCAAGAGGTCGGCGTCGGTGATACCGAGCACCTCGGCAATCAGCGAGCGCGGCGAGCGGAACTGGCGGCCCTGACCAGCAGCGCCGTGTTGAGCTGCTCGACCGCCTCGGGCCCGCAGCGGGTGGTGATCTTGCCCAAGGTGGACGGGTGAGGAACCGTGGTGCCCAGCGGGATCCGGCAAAACCGCGACCAGGACAGCGAATCGGCCACCTCGCGGCACACCGTCTCATACCCCAGCCGGTAGCGATGCTTAAGAAACATCATCCGCAGATAGGTTTCGATCGGGATCGACGGGCGCCCGAGCAGCGCGGAGAAACGCTCCCGGTACGGTTCGAAGAACGCCGGGTCGTCCAGCAGCGCGTCCACTCCGGCCAGCTCCTTGGGCAGGTCCTGGTATCCCGGCGGCAGGATCGTCTCCCACAGTGTCTGCTGCGGGTTGGTGGTCACCAGCATCAGGCCTCGATTCCTTTACACCACAATCGTTTTGAACGATTATCCCGCCATTGGACCGCGCACCGCGGCAGGCGCGCCGACATCTGCGCAGGTCAAAGCGCCTCCGGTTCAGGCCTTTTTCGGGGCGAAGTAGCTAAGTCAGCCATCTGGTGCATATCACGCCCGTTGGGTTGGCTCCCACCGGGGAAAGCCAGTGCGCGGCGCTTCGGAGCCGCGCGTTGCGGGTTTGTCATACCCAACCTCTCCCGGCCCCGGGCGGCCCTGGACCCGTCTACCAATCCGGGCCTGAGCGCCTTCCCGGTCGTTCGGTGTCCCCGCTGTTTCCGCGCCCGAGCCTCGACACAGAAAGCATGCCTCTCGACACGGGCCCCTGAACATGACTCGGCCTATTTGAGTGGGGGCTGGTGATACTTGGAGCATTTTAGTCGATTACCCGCCCCAGCTGCCCCGTGACAATCTGAAGGGTCCAGGTGAACGTCGCAAAACACAGGTAGTCAACTACTCGTGTCAGTTGCACGTGTACCGCTGCATGATCGAACAGTAAAAATCCAATCAAGGAAGTGACCGGCATGCAGACAGCCTTCAACATCAACAACGTGACGTCTTCGGCCTTTTTCAGCCCAGACCTGGGCGAGGCCGGAGGAACAGGATTATCTACCCTGTCCGTCAGCTTCGATATATTCAATAGAGGGCCGAATCATATTGCTGGACTCTTCGTTACGACCGATTCTTGGGGCAGCTGGCAAATCGTGCACGCGCAATTCGAGCACTTCATCGATGAAGGTGAGAACTGGAGCGCGAGCTTCAATGCTGATGGACAGGTGGGGACTTTCGAGTTCGTGGTGTTCTGCGACGATCTGGGCGGGGTCACCACGGTGCCAAGAATCTGGAATACGAATGGAGGGTCGGTATTCCAAACGGCTACTACGGTCGAGTTCCAATGACGTAACCGTGGTCCCAACACAAGGACCACAAATCTGTTGCGCCACAAGATGATTCGCGTAGCTGTCCATTTGTTACGCCTGACAGAGTTCGCTGACTGGGGCAGACGCCCCAACTCAGCAAACGCAAGCCTCTGACCGAACCCGAAGACAGCAAAGGTCGCGGATCAAGTAACTCAACGTCGCCAGGGATTGCGATGCCCGGTGGAATCCAGCCGCCCGCCAGATCGGTCACCAACACCGTTGAACCATCTGAGCGTGTGCCGGCCGCCCACCGCAGCCGCGGCTCCTGGCGCGCCACCGCGTCGACAATGTCCCGGCTCCTGGACTATGTCGAGCGCCACCGTCACGCCCGCGTCGTCCCGCAGTCCTACACGGTCGGTGGCTACAAGCTCGATAAGTGGGTCAACACCCAACGTGTCTTCTACTCCCGAGGCGCTTCGTCGCTGACTTGCTCCCTAGCTGCTTGCCGGCGAGACTCGCGTCCTTCTTGCTTATCTGTTCGCCGTTCCTGCAGCCGATCCGCTCTCCGCACTCTCCTGTCTCACATCTAGACAAATGGGGCTGATCAGATCCTGTCGCACACGGTTAGTCGACGGCGGCAAGGCGATCGAGGGCATCGACGACGTGATCCATGCGGAGCCGATCGTTGCCGCTGATCACACCGGCTTGCAAGCGTCGGGCTTCGTGTGATCTCGTTATCGGCTATGAAAAGCGTGGCGCGTTACGCAGCAACGACAGCCGTGATGGCCGCCGGGTTAACCCTGGCCGGTTTGGGGGTCGCGGCGGGCGCCCAAGCCCAGCCGGGACCCATCCCCATCCCCACGTATCACTGGTGCCCCGGCGATCCTTGGGATCCGGGCTGGGGCAACAACTGGGACTGGGGCACCTGCCACGATGATCACCACCGCGACATGGATGGTGACGACCGCAGCCGCGACTTTTGGGAGTTTGTGGAACCTGGTTGGCCGAGGTGAATCCCGACATGGGAGGCGGGCACCGGCGTCGCGGCGACAGCGAGGTAATCACTTGGGCGGTGGCTACGGAGAGGCGTGGATGCGGCGACGAACCATCTATAAGGCCTGACGCGTGACGCGGACGTTGGCCCCTTCAATGTTCGTCTCGGATGTAGACATACGAGACGGCTCAATTCCAGTCCCACATCGGCGAGCCGGTTGACATCTCATTCCGTTGAAGGCTCTGGGAAGCTCGGGTCATGCGGATCGGATACGGCGGCTATGACCTCGACGACAACCCTGCTCGGGTGGATCGGGATGCGGTGGTGTCGCTTTTGGCTGCCGCCGATGCGTCTTGGGATCGTTGGCGGGCGCCGGCGGATGTGCAGGCCCAAATCGACGGCGCCTGGCGTGTAGTCGGTGCGTATCAGCGCACCGATGGTGCGATGGTCGGTTTCGTTCGTCCGGTGTCCGATGAGGTAGCGGTGGCCTACCTGGCCGACGTGTTCGTCGCGCCTGCCGCACGCGGCATCGGGCTCGGTGTCGGGCTGGTCGATGCGATGATTGAGCAGGGTCCAGGGCGGGGGTTTCGCTGGATGTTGCACACCAAAGATGCTCACGGCCTGTACCAAAAGTTCGGGTTCAACGCACCGCCCAGCACCTACCTCGAACGTCCAAGCAGCCGCCCGTAACTGCACACAACGGCTATCGGGGAACAACGGAACGAAAAGTCACGCCAGCCGGTGCGGTAGCGCGTACGGTGCCTGGCTGTGGTGGTGTTCGACTACGTGGCCGGACAGATCCCTGACTGATGAGGGTGTAACCCCGGTTGGTACAGGGACTTGGCCGAGGAGTCGAGTCGCTCCGCAGAGTTACGAAGCCGACGGCTCAGGCGGGTTATCCCCGGCGGTTTCGCTCCATCAGGTCGCTCCGTGATCACCATCCGCTTCGGGCCTTCAGGCTGAAGCGCCCCCGCCGGGGGCGCCGACCAACATACGTGCGATGGACTCACCATCGTCGTATGGACCCTGGATGTAGAACGGAGATCCATTGTACCCGAACCGAATCGGGCAACGTCCCGACCACGAGCCGAGGTGTTCAGCCGCAGCCGCGAAGTCGGGATGGGGTTCGAACCCGAGCCCGCGTGCGAACTCGACCGCGCCGAACACCAGATGTTGCACCAGCTCTAGTGGTGCGTGCACAGCGAGCTCGTCGTAGCCACCGAACACCATGTAGCGAAGTTTGTGTAACACGTTGTCGGACACCGTTTCCGGACCAATCACGTTTTTGACGCCGAGACAGAACGTGTCGACCAGGTACACGCACACGCGGCTCCGCGAACGCTTGTCTGGGCGTACTACCATCACCGTGACCAGCCCGCCCGTGCCGTCCTGGGCGCTGGGATTGACCGGCCAGTCCGGGTGCGGCTCGAATGTCAGCCCTTCGTGCCACCCCGGATTTACCCAGCACTCGACGGCATCGGGCCGGGGCCGCAGCTCCGCGTCCTGCGCGGCGATCAACCGAACCAGCGGGGCGACCTTGGCTGGCGGCACGCCCAGCGCCCGGGCGATCTCTTTCGGCGAGGCGCCCCGCGCGCGCAGCTGACGAACTTGTTGCAGCAACACCTCATCGCACACACCCCAATCGTCGACCACACCGGCGCTAGCAGCCCAACAACACGCCGGGATAACCGTTCCCCGAATAAACGGGCAGAGGCGATATACCTCGTCGTCCGCGCGCCGCCACGCATCCAGCCGTGACGTGCGTTCCCCGGGCTCGACATCCAGCAGCTGCTCCAAAAGGCGCGCCTGCTGCCCGATCAACAACCCCGCCAACGTCTCATACAGGCGCGTGGTGGCCTCGTCGCGGACCCGCGCAACCAGCCGTGCCAGCGTCGACACGCCCGGCAGCAGCACCCGCCGCTGCCGCAGCCACGCCACCGCAGCATCGAACAACGCGGTCGGCCCGTCGCCGGTCGTCCACGCCCGATCACCGATCCACGCCGTCAAATCTTCCTGCGCCGCGGCAAAATCCAGCC
>DASPOT010000365.1:0-2415 GCA_035625875.1 Mycobacterium sp.
CACCGCGGGCCAACATCAGCTCTTCAACGTCACGCAGACTAAGCGCGAAACGGTGATACAGCCACACCGCGTGCCCGATGACCTCGATCGGATACCGGTAGCCCTTGTACCTCGTCGCAATCGCCACAACGACCAATCCTGACAGCACCACACCAAGGCAAACAACTTGACCATGCCCGCACAAACGACCACTCGGCCACCATCTGCAGCGGATCGGCATATGCGGCGGGTCCGGCAGACCACTCTTCGGGCTCGCCGATCACCAACCCGCCCGGGATGTGGTCGGGGTGCTGGCCGCGCCAGGCTTCCCGGCGTGCCCGCAACGCCGCCATCGTGACCGAAAAGCGGCGCGACTTGGTGGTGATGTGCCCGCGATAACCCAGCGTGTGCAGCCATGACAGCATCGGCGCGTACTGCCCGCCGGTGCACGCCAGGCCGACGAGCGTTGTCAGGATGGCTCGCACATGATCGCGCAGCTCCAGCGCCTCGATCGCCTCCGCGGATATCCGGGCCGGCGAAAGCCCAAACTCGGCAACCGACTTGGTGACGTACTTGGCCAAATACCCCGCCACCCGCCGCGCCACGCCACCTTGCTCAGCGCTGGAGGCGCCGGCGGTCGTGGGGGTCGGGCCGACGGTCAGCGGCTGGGTGTCCATCTGCTCACCAAACCGCAGCACCCGCGAGCTACCGTCACCGCCAGCCACCGCCAGGCTCACCCGCTCGGCCGCAGCCCGTGCAAGCACCGCCAACTCGGCGGCGCTAATCGAGGTCTGCGGCGGGGCCACCGCCTCATCGCGCTGCATCGGTGCGGCGTCGAGGCGGATCACCGCGTGGTAGTGCGGGATCCCGCGGGCCTGCAACTCGACGACCTTCACAAACGACACCGCCACCCCGTCGGGGTGCTCACCGCGGCGGCGTAATTCCCGGCGCAACGCCCGGCGCACCGCAATCGTAAAGCGCCGCCACAACTCCGGCGCCCACCAGGTGAACAACACATGACCGGTGTAGTCATAACACTGCCCACACAACGGCTGGCCCACCACATCGCGACCATCGTCGCGTTCATCGTGAATCGCGCTGCACCACAACGGTTTACCGTGAACACACCGCCGATACCCCAGCCGCCTAAACCAGCGAGAAGAATCGCCAGCAGTCCGGCGCTCATCGCCGTGGCCAACAGGACCCGGTGGGTGGCAGCGCCGCGCCGCAGCCGAGGCGTCCGCACGCACACCATGCACCGCGCCGAACGACGGCGCGGTCAAGGTTACAAACGCCGCCGGATGCGACCCCACCGTGTCGGGCATCCCGTGGCGTGCACCGCGCACTCCCGCGGTGACCAGCTGCCAGGTGTCGGCGGCATACAGATCCGAGCACGACGGGCACACACTGGCGCGCCGATTCTTACACCGCGCCAACACCGTGCGCTCGCGGCCAGCACCGTCGGCCCCGACCAGATGCACCGGGCGGGCGCAAAACCCGCACCCGCTGACCTTCGACCACCAGCCGTCGAACCCCGGTGATGCCGCCCGCGCCACCAGCTGCCCCACCGCAAGGGCCGGCTCTGCCATACCCGACGCGGTGACCGGCCACGGCAGCACCGCCGTCGACCACTCGCCAGCCACGCCAGCCTTCATACCCACGCACGCTAACCACCGGGTCTGACACTCCCGGCCCCACCAGCTTGTCAGCAGCACAGCGGAGCACGGCGCCGTGACGGCTCCCGTCCGCTGCCGCTGCCGTCCGCCGCCACGGACCGCGGTCAGCCCTGCCGTCGCTGAGCAGCGCAAACGGAGTCAAAAACAGGCGTCAAGAACGCTGTCAAGAACGCGACGTGTGAGAACTTTCCTTACTGGTATCAAGTAGCGCCTCGAGCGGAGGTTTTGGTTCGCGTATTCGTCATCTTGGCGGTCCCGTCCCGACCCGCCAATCCGTGGCAAACCCATTGCCACGCTTTACCGGCAGGAGGAAGGTAGTCGTTAGACCGGTGGCGCCGCCGGGGCGCTGCCCCGATATAGGAAGGGGTCGATCGTGTACGCACGCTCTACCACCATCGCGGCGCAACCATCGTCGGTCGACATCGGAATTGCGCACGTTCGCGATGTCGTCATGCCCGCGCTGAAAAAGATTGACGGGTATGTCGGACTGTCGCTGCTGGTGGACCGGGAGTCCGGCATATGCATCGCCACCAGCGCGTGGGAGACCATGGAGGCGATGCGCGCCAGCGCCGAGCGGTTTGCGCCCATTCGTGACCAGCAGGCGCTGATGTTCGACGGCAGCGCGTGGGTCGAAGAATGGGACATCGTTCTGCTGCACCGCGACCACCGGTCACACGAAGGAGCCTGCGTGCGGGCCGCCTGGCTCAAGGTGGTGCCGGATCAGCTCAGCCGATCCCTGGACCTCTACCGGACGTCGGTG
>DASPOT010000366.1:0-5344 GCA_035625875.1 Mycobacterium sp.
CCCGCACCCTCGGAAAACCCCGTCCCATCGGCGGCGGCCGCGAACGCCTTACACCGGCCATCCGGCGCCAACCCGCGCCAACGGCTGAACTCCACGAAAATGTCCGGTGTGGCGTTGATGGTGACACCGCCCGCTAGCGCGAGATCGCATTCGCCCGAGCGCAGCGACTGCACCGCCATATGCAACGCCACCAACGACGACGAACACGCCGTGTCCACCGACACCGCCGGGCCCTCCAACCCCAACACATACGCCACCCGGCCCGACGCCACACTCGACAACTGGCCGGTCAACCGGAACCCTTCCACCGGCTCCGCAGCGAACATGCCGTAGCCCTGGGTCATGACCCCGGCGAACACCCCGCTGGCGCTGCCCAGTAACGACGTCGGATCAATCCCCGCCCGCTCCAACGCCTCCCACGACACTTCCAGGAACATGCGTTGCTGCGGGTCCATCGCCAACGCCTCGCTCGGCCCCACCCCGAAGAAGGCAGGATCGAAGTCGGCAACGCCGTCCACGAAGCCGCCGGTGCGGGTGTAGCACGCGCCCGGAACATCGGGGTCGGGGTTGAACAGCCCCGCCAGGTCCCACCCGCGGTCGACGGGAAACTCGGAGAGGACGTCGCGGCCTTCAACCAACATGTCCCACAGACCCTCCGGCGAATCCACGCCACCCGGGAAACGGCACGCCATACCGACGATCGCGATCGGGTCGTCACCGGTTGCGCGCACCGCGGGCACGTGCTTGATTTCTTGTGGGACTCCGGCCAGTTCGGTACGAATGTACTTGGCGAGGCCGTTGGGCGTCGGGTAGTCGAAGATGAGGGTGGGTGAGAGTGCCAGGCCCGTGGCGGTTTTGAGTCGGTTACGTAGCTCGACCGCGGTCAGCGAGTCGAAGCCGAGGTCTTGGAATGCTTTGTCTGGGTCGATGGCTTCGGGAGTGATGTTGCCCAGCACGGTGGCGATGTGGGAGCGCACCAGATCCAGCAGGACGGTGTGCTGCTCGTCCTCGGGCAGCCCGTGCAGACGATGGGCCAGCGCGGATTTCGATTTGGTGGCGGCCAGCGAGTCGTCGACTTGGCGGCGCGTCGGGGCTTGGATGAGGTCGGTGAACATCGGCGGCACCGCGCCCGTAGTCGACGATGCGGCGCGCAGAGCGGTCAGGTCGATGCGGGCCGGAACCTGGAACGGCTCGTCGATGACCATGGCGGTGTCGAGCAGTTCGAGGGCCTCTTGCGTGGGCAGCGCGAGGACGCCGCCGCGGCCGAGGCGGGCACGCTCGGCGTCTCCGAGGCCGCCGGTCATGATGCTGGCCTGCTCCCACAGACCCCAGCCCAGCGAGATCGCCGGCAAACCGTGTGCGCGCCGGTGTGCGGCCAGCGCGTCGAGGAACGAGTTGGCTGCCGCGTAATTGGCCTGCCCCGACGAGCCCACAAACCCGGCCATCGATGAAAACATCACGAACGCCGACACATCCAGCTGTTGCGTCAGCTCGTGCAGGTTCCACGCCGCGTCCACCTTGGCCGGCAAGACCGTATCGATCCGCTTCGGGGTCAACGTCGTCACCGCGGAATCGTCGAGCACCCCGGCAGCGTGGAATACCCCGGTGAGCGGGTGGCCTTCGGGGATTTCCGCGAGCACTTTGGCCAGCGCATCGCGATCCGCGGCGTCGCAGGCAATGACGTTCGCTTCGGCGCCCGCCTGGGTCAGTTCGGCGACCAATTCCGCAGCGCCGGAAGTGTCCGGGCCACGCCGGCTCAATAGCAGCAGGCGCCGCACCCCGTGCTGGGCGACCAGATGCCGGGCCAGCGCCGAACCGGCCATGCCGGTACCGCCGGTGATGAGCACCGTGCCCGTCGCCCACGCGTCGGGCATCGTCATCACGACCTTGCCGATATGGCGCGCCTGACTCAAATACCGCAACGCCGCCGGCGCCCGCCGCACATCAAACCTCGTCACCGGCAACGGATGAAGGATCCCGGCGTCGAACAGCTTCGCGAGTTCGAGCAGGTACTCGTGCATGCGTGCCCGGCCGGGTTCGAAGAGGTCGAAGGCGCGGTAGCGCACTTGCGCGTGGTGTTCGGCGATGAAGCTGGGGTCGCGGATGTCGGTCTTGCCCATCTCCAAAAACACCCCGCCGGGGGCGACCAGCCGCAGTGAGGCGTCGACGAAGTCGCCGGTCAGCGAGTCGAGCACCACGTCCATGCCGCGCCCACCGGTGACCGCCCGGAACTTGTCCTCAAACTCGAGGGTCCGTGAGTCGGCGATGTGGTCATCGTCAAATCCCATGGCCCGCAAGGTGTCCCACTTACCACAGCTGGCCGTCGCAAACACCTCTAACCCCAAATGGCGGGCCAACTGCACCGCCGCCATCCCCACCCCACCAGTGGCGGTGTGGATCAACACCCGCTGTCCGGGCTTCACATCGGCCAAGTGCAGGAAGGCGTAGTAGGCGGTGGTGAAAACGGCCGATACACCAGCGGCTTCGGCGTATGACCAGTCGGCAGGCATCGGAAGCAACAGCCGGACATCGCCGGCGACCAGTGTGCCGCTGCCGTCGGGAAAGAATCCCATTACCCGGTCACCAACCGCGAATTCGGTGACTCCGGGGCCGACTTCGACCACCACGCCGGCGGCTTCGCCGCCAAGCAGTGCATCGTGGGTGAACATGCCCAGGGTGATCATGACGTCGCGGAAGTTGGCGGCGAGGGCGCGGATGGCTACTCGGACGTGTCCGGCTGCTAACGGCGCGTCGGCGTTGGGCACCGGTTCGAGCACCAGGTTCTCGAACGTGCCCACACTGGACAGCCCCAACCGCCACGGGCGATCCCCGGGTGGCGGGACCAACAAACCATCCACTGCCCGGCTGGCGTGTACCCGTGCGGTGTGAATCACCCCATTCCGCAACAACAGCTGCGGCTCGCGAGCAGCCAAAATCGAGGCCACGGTAGCGTCGTCGATCGGCAGATCGACGTCAGCCAGCACAATGCGGCCCGGATGCTCGGTCTGGGCTGAGCGCACCAGCCCCCAGACCGTTGCCCCCGCCAAATCAGTGACATCCTCAGCGGGTGACGCCACCGCACCCTGGGTGACCACCACCAACACCCCGTCGTCGCGCTCGGCCAGCCACGCCTGGATCGCCGCCAATGCTGCATGCGTGCGCTCATAGGCTCCCGCCACCGGATCACCGGCAGCCGGCAACGATTCGAACACTTCATATGGCGGCGTGGCATCCCTGCCCACCTGCGCCTGCGGTTGCGGTGACCAGATCACCTCAAACAACCGATCCGGACCCGAAGTCGACACCGCCGCCCGCAGCTGCTGTTCGGGCACCGGGCGAGCCACCATTGCCGCCACCGACAACACCGGCAACCCCAACCCATCGGCGAGTTCGATCGACACCGCCGAGGGCCCAACCGGCGCAATTCGCGCCCGCACCGAGGTCGCGCCCGCGGCATGCAACGACACGCCTTCCCAGCAGAACGGCAATGCCGCTTCGGCCGCATCGCTAGCCACTACCGTGGCATGCAGTGCCGCATCTAACAACGCGGGATGCACCCCAAAACCGTCGGCACCCCGGGCCGCCGCCGGCAACGCCACCTCAGCGAACACCTCGTCACCGCGGCGCCACATCACCGTCAGCCCCCGAAACGCCGGCCCATATTCATATCCGTGCGCCGCCAACCGCTCATAACCATCAGCGACATCCACGGCGACCGCGCCGGCTGGCGGCCAAACCGACAAATCAGCCCCCGGCTCGACCGAGCCCGAACTCAATACCCCCTCGGCGTGGCAGACCCACCCCAAACCAGCATCAGCATCGGCCCGGGAAAACACTGACACCTTGCGCTGACCCGACTCTGCGGCCGCACCCACGATCACCTGCACGGCCACTGAACCCGAGGCTGGCACCAGCAACGGTGTCCGCAACGTCAACTCGTCAACTACCGAGCAGCCGACTTCATCGCCGGCGCGGATGGCGATCTCCACGAAACCGGCCCCCGGCAACATCGCCACCCCGGCCACCACATGATCGGCCAGCCACGGCTGCGAGCTCACCGACAACCGCCCCGTCAATACCAGCCCGCCGGTGTCGGGCCGCTCCAGCACCGCACCCAACAGGGCATGCTCGCTGGTGCCCAACCCCAAACCGGCAGCATCGGCGCCCGCACCATCACCGGAGAGCCAAAACCGCCGCCGCTCAAACGCGTACGTCGGCAACTCCACAAACCCCGCCCCCGGCAACACGGCACGCCAATCCACCCGCACACCCGAGGCAAACGCCTGCGCGGCTGAGGCGAAAAACCGCCCGAGCCCGCCGTCCTCGCGGCCCAGGGTGGGGATGACGACCGGGTCGACGCTGCCCTCGATGCAGTCGGTGAGGGTGTCCTCGATGCCGGCGATCAGTGCGGGATGCGGGCTGGATTCGATGAACGTGCTATACCCGCGCTGGCACGCGGCGCGCACCGCCGCCTCCAACTGCACGGGCTGGCGAATGTTGCGATACCAGTAGTCGGCGTCCACACCAGCGGTGTCGAAAAGACCGCCGGTGACCGTGGAGAAGAATGCGGTGCGCGATGACCGCGGTTCGATGTCAGACAGGGCGTCGGCGAGCCGGTCGCGAATGGCCTGGACCTCAACCGAATGCGACGCATAGTCCACGTCGATTCGACGGGCCCGCAGATCCTGTTGTGCGCAGTGTTGGACGAGTTCGTCCAGCGCGGTCACCTGGCCGGAGACCACCACCGCCGAGCGTCCGTTGACCGCCGCGATGCCGATCCGTTCACCAAAGGGCGCCAACAACTCCCGTGCGCGCTCCACGCCGCATGCAACAGAAACCATGCCGCCGCGCCCGACCAACGCCCCCAGCAGCTTGCTGCGCAGGGTCACCACCGCCGCGGCATCACGCAGCGACACCGCGCCCGCGACATAGGCGGCGGCGATCTCCCCCTGGGAATGGCCGATCACGGCATCCGGTCGCACCCCGATCGACTGCCACAACTCGGCCAGCGACACCATCACCGCGAACAGCGCCGGCTGCACCACGTCGACGCGGTCTAGGCCCGGCGCGCCCGGTGCGCCGCGCAGCACGCCGGTCAGCGACCAGTCCACGAACTCCGAAAAAGCCGCCGCGCATTCGTTCATCTTCTGCGCGAAAACCGGCGCGGTAGCCAGTAATTCGACACCCATGCCGAGCCATTGGCAGCCTTGGCCGGGGAAGACGAACACGGTTTTACCGGTGGGGATGGCGGTTCCAGACACCACAGCGCCGCTCAGGCTAGCCTCGGCCAGCCCACCCAACCCGCAAAGCAACTGCTCCCGATCGCCCCCCAACACCACCGCCC
>DASPOT010000367.1:0-2355 GCA_035625875.1 Mycobacterium sp.
TCACTTCCGGCCCCGCCGCCATCGCCTCACCGCTGACGACTATCGCACCGAAATGACCCGACGATTCGCCCTCTGGAACGAGGTCACCGGACTGACTGCCGCAGCCTGACCCATACCACCGACACCCAGCCCACCCAACCCCTGCACGCCCCGATCCCGCTGAGCCCCAGCCAAGTTGACAGCGCCCTTGGGTGCGATGGGGATACCGAACCAGAAATCGAGAACGTGATTCGGCTAGGTGGCTAAGTCCTGGGCGTTGACGGCTTCGCGCGGCAGTTCCCAGCGGCCAACAGCTCAACGCCTGAACTTCGGTGCCTGGTGCGTCGTCTTCTTAGACATGAAGGGGGTGTAGAGAGCGAATGCGTAACTCCGACCGAGCCTGGCTGGCACTGGCCGCTGGGGTGGCAGCCTACGACTTGGTCGCCACCGATGAGGAGCAACTGACCGACGCAGCCCGCCGGTACTTCAAGTCTCAGCCGGTCGCCACCGCGTCGATGATCCTGATGACCGGCCTGCATCTGGTCGGCGGCATACCGCAGTGGTGCGACCCGTTCACGCTGTCATTCGCCGCATATCGACGGCTACGGGCTGCCGCAGCTCTGAATGCACAATGGATTACATCCGTATTTCTCCACGGAGGCTCACGGTGATATTCGGTCGCACCGGGCATATTCGCCGCATCGACGGATCCGTGATCCGGCTTGATTTCGAGCGTGATCACTACGTAGGAACCTTCTACGCGCCCGATATGCATATCAAAGCGCAGGCTATGGGCTCGCGCGCCGAAGTTCACTCAGTGATGTTGAGCTGGACCCAGGTCGTCGGGCACGTCGACGGCGTGCTCCCGGAGCGCCTTCAGGGGCACCACGTCGAGGGTGCACTCGTGGGTGGAGGCCAGCACCACCGGGTCAGCAGCTCCGCCTGAGGTAGTCGACGACTATCGGCCAGTCCGGAAACCGCTTGGAACCGAAGTGGATCCACTCACCCTCGAATCGATCGGCACCGTTGTTGGGCCGGTCGTCGACCAGGAAGTCGCCGCGGTTGAGCTCCTTGTGGTGGGTGAGGATCAGCCGCTTGTAGGCGACCGAATCCTCATCCGCCCCGAGGTGTTCGTGCACCCATTCGATCTTGTGTTGCCAGCCGGACGGATTGCGCCACGGCGCGGTGGACAGGATGTAGGTGTCGAACAGCTGCGCCAGCTCACGGAACGCGTCGATGGCGCCGGGCAGCGGACGCATCAACGCGAAGATTCCCGGCGCCTCGTCCAGGCGGCCCTTGTACTTGTCGACGATCGCGGGGTCGAGGCCCTCGATGGCTGACGGGAAGTCGACCAGCGTGTTGTCGAGATCGACGTACAGAATCTTGCGCGGCACGCCGGCCAGTGTGACACCCGCTAGCTCTGGCCGCTGACATAAGGCGTGATCTCCTCGGATGTCAGACTGCGGTCTTCCAGGGCTTGGCAGGGCTCGTGGCGCACAAAGGTTACCTGTCCAATATCCGGGCAACTAACCGCTGAGTATGTCGACCTCGGCGCACCCCACCCGCATCCTGCACGTTCCTAGCGGGCTAACGCCGACGCAAGCGCGCGGCGCATGTCGTCGGCGTTGACGATCAAAGCTGACGGGTCGGCTTTGGCCAGCCCGGCCAGTTCAGCCGACGCGACGGTACGTAACCGGCGGGGCCGTTCACGTTTGCAGGCGACGACGACCTTGCGGGCGTTGCGGTCGTTGCCAGCCACATCAAGGGCGGTGCCGGCGTCGGTCGGCGTGTCGCGCAGCCGGGTGGCGTCGGCGTGCAGCAGCGGCCACGCGTCATCGGCGATGGCGATTTTCTCCTTGCCGGCGGTGTGCTGGCCGATCTGCACGATTTCGTCGGGGTGTAGCTGTTGAACGTCAAGGTGAAACGGAACCGCGACGCCAGACCCGGGTTGGCGGTCAGGAACCGCTGCATCTCCATGGGATAGCCGGCGTCGATGACCACGGGCTGGTCGAGGATGCCGAGGGCGGTGGTGTTCGGGCAGGAACCGTCCCCACTGATCTCAAATGGCCAGTGGCGGTGGCGATGGTCAGCAAGCGATGTTTGTAGCCAGCGGCGACGAGGCGGAACAGGAGTTGGGTGCCGGTGTCGTCGAGCGGGGCAAAGCCGATCTCATCAATGATGATTAGACCGGAATTCCATTGTGCTGGAGGTAGTCCGCTATCCGGAAATGTGGCCCAACAGTGGCGAGTTCGAAGTCGACGCTGCGCTTTGGCGCTGGACGATCGACCTGGACGCCGGAGACGTCGAGGAAAACCAACTCGACGACCGCGGTGTGGAATTCCCGCGCGTCGATGATCGACGGGTCGGCGCAGCCGC
>DASPOT010000368.1:0-3321 GCA_035625875.1 Mycobacterium sp.
ACCTTGCGGGCCAGCCCGGCCTGGTGGCTGGTTTCGATGACGGCGTCGATGTCTTTGTAGGCCTCGGGTTTTTCCTCGGCGAGCCCCCTGCGGGATTTACCGCGGACGAGGATGCCGGCTTCCTCGAGGCCTCTGCTCAGCGCGTCGGCGTTGGTGTGGCGGGCGGCCTGGTGGCGGCTTTGCACCCGGCCGGCGCCATGTGCGGTGGAAAAGAACGCGGGGTTACCGGGCACACCGGCCAGCACATAGGAGGCGGTGCCCATCGTGCCCGGTATCAGCACCGGTTGGCCCACCGCCGCCAGCTCGGCTGGCACGTCGGGATGGTGCGGCGGCAGTGAACGGGTCGCGCCTTTGCGGTGCACGCACACAGTGCGTGTTTGGCCGTCGACGGGATGTGTTTCGATCTTGGCGAGGTTGTGCGACACGTCGTAGAGCAGGTCCAGCGAGGTCCCCGTCTGCTGCTCGAACACCCGGCGCGTGACCTCGGTGAGCAGTTGCCGGTTGGCGCGTCCGTAGTTGGCCGCCGCGGCCATCGCCGCCAGGTACGCCTGCCCTTCGGGGGAACGGACGGGCACGCACGCCAACTGGCGATCGGGCACCTGAATGCCATAGCGGCTCATGGCCTGTCCCATCTGGTGGACGTGATCGGTGCAGATTTGGTGGCCGAGCCCGCGCGAGCCGGTGTGGATCATGACGCAGACCGTGCCCTCCGACAGCCCCATCTGTGTGGCCGCGGCGGTGTCGTAGACGCGGTCCACGGCCTGCACTTCCAGAAAATGATTGCCGGAGCCCAGGCTGCCGATCTGCCCCAGCCCGCGTTCGATTGCCCGGTCGCTGACCGCGGCCGCGTCGGCACCCTCCAGCACGCCACCGTCTTCGCAGCGCTGCAGGTCGCGTGCCACGCCGTGGCCCTGTTCGACCGCGTACCGGGCGCCACCGGTAAGAACCTGCTCCAGGACGCTTCGGTCCGGCAGCCGCCACACGCCCTTGGTGCCCACCCCGCGTGGGATCGCAACGTCGAGGCGGTCCATCACCGCGCGGATCCGTGGTTGCAGCCGCTCGCGGTCCAGGTCGCTTACCAACAGCCGTACCCCACAGGAGATGTCGAAGCCGACCCCGCCGGGGGAGACGACGCCATCGGCGTTGATGTCGGTGGCCGCCACCCCGCCGATCGGAAACCCGTATCCCCAGTGCACGTCGGGCATTGCGTAAGACGCCCGCACGATCCCGGGCAGGGTGGCCACGTTGGCCACCTGTTGTAGCGCCATGTCCCCGTGTTCGTCGGGCAGCAACGATTTGGACGCGAACACGATCCCCGGCACCCGCATGGCGCCCTCTTGGTCGATCCGGAACCGGTACGGGGTTTCCTCGATGATCTTCATGGCTCCCCTCCGTCACACGTCAACCGTCACCGAGCACCGCCAGCCGTTGTGGCCATGCGAGAAGTGAAGCTCGTTGAGCGACACCGCCTTCGGCACGGCACCGATCTGGGGCAGCGTGCTCGCGTCGACCATCGCGAGGTTGACGTCGACGCCGCCGTCAACGCGGCGCACGTCGAGGTCGACCGGGGCCTCGCCCGCGGTGTCCAACAGGTAGATGACCTCCTCGAGCACCGCAACCAGCAGATCGTCGTCACGGCCTGCGGTCAGCCGGCGCAGGCGGGTGTGGGTGGGGCGCGCCGTTGACGTCTGCAGGAAGCTCGCGACTGTACCGAGCACCGCCTGCCTGATGCAGCCCTCGCGGGTGGGCGCCCACGCTTCGATCCGCAGATCGGCGGTGTGCGGCACACTCCGATGCCCTGATGTGTTGTCCGCCATGGCTTTTCGTGCTGCACTATGGGTTCGCGGTCGCAGTCATCCGGCTCAGGTGATCGATGAACCAGTCGCGGGCCAGCACCGCGACCCGCTCGAGCGCACCCGGCTCCTCGAAAAGGTGGGTGGCGCCGGGCACCACGGTGAGCTCACACTCGCCGGGCATCATGGCCTGGGCACGTCGATTCATTTCCAGCACCACGTCATCGCGTCCGCCCACGATCAACAGCGTCGGCGCGACGACCTTCGCCAGCGACTCGCCCGCCAGATCGGCCCGGCCGCCGCGGGACACCACCGCCGCCACCTTCACCCGGGGATCGGCGGCGGCGGCCAGGGCCGCACCCGCCCCGGTGCTGGCGCCGAAGTAGCCGACCGGCAGCGCCGCGGTGTCGGGTTGGCTCGCCAGCCATCCGGTGATACCGACCAGTCGGCGGGCCAGCAGATCGATGTCGAAAACGTTGGCGCGGTCACGTTCCTCCTCGAGGGTGAGCAGGTCGAACAGCAGCGTGGCAAGGCCCGCCCCGTTCAGCACCTGGGCCACATAGCGGTTGCGGGGACTGTGGCGGCTGCTGCCGCTGCCGTGCGCGAAAACGACGATCCCGACCGCGTGCTCCGGGATCGTCAGATGCCCGGCCACCGACACCGGCCCGGCAGCCACCCGGACTTCCTCATCGCGCACCGGCGGGTCGACGGCGCCGGCCGTGACTTCCCGAAAACCCTCCCGGGCGCGATCGAGCAACGCGATCACCTCATCATCGGAGGTCTGGGCGAAGTTGCGATAGCCCTGACCGACGGCGAAAAAGAACTCAGGGGTGTGTAGGCAGACCACCTCGTCGGCGTAGCCGGTAAACCTCGCGACGATATCGGCCGCGCCGATCGGGACCGCCAACACCACCCGGGCCGCACCCTGGGCGCGGGCCACCTGGCAGGCGGCCTTGGCGGTCGCGCCGGTCGCGACGCCATCATCGACGATCACCGCGACCCGCCCGGCCAGCGGGATCCGGTCATGGCCCCGACGGAAACGCTCAGAGCGGCGCGCCACCTCGACCCGCTGCTGCGCTTCGACGGCGGCCATCTCTTCCTCGGACAGGTCGGTGTCCCGCACGACGGAGTCGTTGATCACCCGCACCCCGCCCTCACCGATGGCGCCGAAGGCCAACTCGGGCTGAAAAGGGACCCCCAGCTTGCGCACCACCAGGACATCCAGCGGCGCCCGCAGCGCCTTGGCCACCTCGAAGGCCACCGGCACCCCGCCGCGCGGCAGGCCCAGCACGACCATGTCCTGGCCGCGCAATGATTCCAATCGCCCGGCCAGCTGACGTCCGGCCTCAACACGATCATCGAACAGCCTCATATCACCGCGAAACGAAGCCAGCCGTTGCGCCAGTAGACGCCCAGCGTCCCCACCATCGTCGAACTGTGTCATCCCCCGAGTGTGTCGCGATGGGTCGGCGCGCCGAAGGGCCCTAGGACCACTCCCCTCGGGACTAACGCCTCCTGACCGGCGATC
>DASPOT010000369.1:0-37602 GCA_035625875.1 Mycobacterium sp.
GGTCGCTCGTCGGTGGGCCGCACCTTGCAGCTATCGAACAACGTGGCGAGCACGATGCGCATCTCGTATTCGGCGAACGCCGCGCCCAGGCAACGCCGGACGCCACCGCCGAACGGAATCCAGGTGTAGGTCCCGGCGTGCTGCTCAAGAAAACGCTCCGGCCGGAATCGCTCCGGGTCGGGGTAAATGTCGGGCCGCCGGTGCATCAGGTGGATCGACGGCACCACAGTCACCCCGGCCGGCAACCGGACGCCGCCGATCTGCATCGGCGCTTTGAGCCGTCGGGCAACCAGTGAGAGCACCGGCCGCAGCCGCAGCGTCTCTTTCACCACGGCGTCACGGAACTGATGTTCGCCCGCATGGATTTCCTCGGTCAGCCGGGCCTGGTGCTCGGGATGACGAACAAGCCGCTCCACGGCCCACGCGAGCGCAGTCGCCGTGGTTTCGTGCCCGGCCAACAGCAGGGTCACCAGCTCGTCGCGAATCTCAACATCGCTCATCGGCCGGCCGTCTTCGTGCCGAGCCTGCAGCAGAATCGAGAGCACGTCGCCGCGCTCGTCCACGTCGTCGACCCGGCGTCGCTCATCGATCTCGGCGTAGAGCAAACGGTCGACGCCACGAAGCAACCTGCGTGTGACCGCGGCCCTGACGTGCCGGGGGCCCAGGCCCAACAAGAACACTGGGTCGCTGGTCGCCGTGGCCAGCATCCGCACCAGTTCCGCCCGCAGCTGGTCAAGGCGCTCGCCCTCACTCAGCCCGAACACTGCGCGCAGGATGACCTCCAGCGTCAACGCCCGCATCAGCGGATGCAGACGCACCGGCTTTCCGCGCGGCCAGCGCGCGATCTCAGCTTGGGCGACAGCGGTCATCGTGTCGGCGTAGGACGCCAGGTGGTTGCCTCGGAACGTCGGCATGAGTAGTCGGCGCTGCTCCCGGTGCGCGTCCTCATCGAGCAGCAGCACCGAGTTCGCGCCCACCACTGGCAACAGGATGCGATTTCCCTTCCCTGCATGCAGCAGCTCGGGCGGCCCGGTGAAGACCTCTTTGACCGCATCCGGATGCGACACCATCACCCACGGGCGCTCACCGGCCAACCTCAACGTGAACATGTCACCGTAGCGAGCCGCGCAACGCTCCATGAAATCCCAGGGGCGGATCATCCAAGCCGCCGTCTGAACAGAGACCGGGAGTCGAGGGCCAGGCGGCAGGACATCGAGGGCCAAATCGGTCACCTCCGACCGGATGCTGTCGGGCTTATACCCGGTTCAGTGTGCGCGCCAACCGATACCGCTAAGGGTGTCCCCTCGTTTGACTACGTACGTGATCATCGTTCGTCTCCTCTCTCGTGTCTCGCGACCGCCCTCACGACGCGCCGCTTCAGCTGAAAAGGCTGCGATATTTGTGTATTTGGTGAGTGCCCCCGCCACCGATCACACCAGCAGCTTGACTGGGTGCATTCGGCAGCGTAGGTAACGGTCTGAGCCGGCCACAATAGTGTGGTCCGCTGAGCGGACCGGAGCCCTGCGAACTGAGTCGTCCGCGCATCGGTGCCCATGGCCCGATGCGTCGTGCGAGACAGGATCTGATCGATCGCGTTTCTCTACATACGAGACCCGATGGCGAGGTGACAGCTACCGAAGCTCGGCCCGGATGGCACCAAGTTAATCAGCTGCGCGAATCAATTCGACCAGCACTTCAAGGGCGGCGGCGAGGTGATCGCGGCCGCAGCCGGTGTAGCCGAGCGCGATGCCGTGCCAGCTCGGCCGCCCGGCGTGATCGCGGGCCAGCCCCGCTAGCCGTAGGTTGCAGCGGCACGCCTCGGCGATCACCCGCCGCTCCTGGGCGGGTGAGGGCAGCGGCAGCACCACATGCGCGCCAGCGTCGTCGCCGAGCGTCGGGATCTCGGCCGCCCGCAGAGTGTTGACCACCAGGTCGCGGCGCGCGGACAGCTCGCGGCGCACCTTGCGCAGGTGCCGACCGAGGTCCCCGTGCCTGGCCAGCTCCACCAGGACCCGCTGGCCGGCCGGTGAGGGCGAGGTGCCCCGCTCCCGGTGCGCCAGGACCGAGGAGGCCACTGGTGGCGGCGCGACCATCCACCCGGCGCCCAAGGTGGGGGTGAAGGTTTTGCTGGTGGTACCCAGGTGCACCACCACGTCGGGGGCCAGTGCGGCCAGCAGCGGCAGCGGCGCCGCGTCGTAGCGCAGCTCACCGTCGTAGTCGTCCTCGATCAGCAGGAAGCCATCCACCCGCGCGCGCCGCACCAGGTCGACCCGCCTGGCCGCGACCATCCGTCCGCCCAGCGGGTACTGGTGTGCCGGCGTGCAATACACCGCGCGCACCCCGGCAGGGATCCGGTGCACCAGCAGCCCTTCGGCGTCGACCGGCGCCGGCAGTACCCGCAGCCCAGCCGCACGTAGCACCTGCACCGCACGCTGATAGCCCGGCTCCTCGACCGCGACCGTGTCACCGGGGCGCAGCACAGCGACGGCAAGCTCGGACACGGCCGCAGTGGTGCCCGCGGTCGCAAGCACGGTGTCCTCGACGGAGCGGCCGTCGACGCCGACGGTCAGGCCGCGGTGGCGTAGCAGGTGCTCGGCGACCACCTCGCGGTACTCGGCGACCCCGGCCGGCGCGGGGCGGGGCAGCGGCGGGGCATCGGCGGCAGCGCGCCAGGCCCGCCGCCACGCCGCCCGGTCGATGCCGGCGATCCAGGTCGCGCCGGGCGCCAGATCCACCGGCTCAGGACGGGCGGATCGCTCGGGCATTTCCCGTTGCGCGCCGACGGTTCGCCCGCCTGGCGGGGTGGTCGTTACGTAGGTGCCCGAGCCATGCTTGCCGGCGATCCAGCCCTCGGCGTGTAGCTGCTCGTAGGCGGCGGCGGTCACCGTCCGGCTCACCGACAGCCGCCGCGCCAGCATCCTGGTCGACGGCAACCGGTCGTCCGCGCGCAGCCGCCCCTCGGTGGCCGCCCGGCGCAGGATATCGGCAAGCTGCACGGCCAGCGGCACCGCTGACTGGCGGTCGATCACGATCGGCACCGCCGCGGTCGGCTCGCTCATCACACCAACCTCAAAAGTGGCATTGTCGAATTCTAGGTGAGTGGCACTTTTGTAGTGCCACCTTGGGCGTCAGGCTGGTCGCATGACTGACACCGCACTGTCGCCGACCGCACGCAGCACCATCCGGCGCAGGAAGGAGCGGGCGGTTATCGACCGCGCCGCCCTCTACCGGATACTTGACGCTGGGTTGGTTTGTCATCTCGCCGTGATGGTTGACGGTGCACCGCTGGTGCTGCCGACCGGATACGGCCGCGACGAGCACACGTTGTATCTGCACGGATCGACCGGTGCTGTGAGCTTGCGCAGCGCCGACGGCGCCAACATGTGCGTCGTGGTCACCCTGTTGGACGGGTTGGTCTACGCGCGTTCGGTATTCCATCATTCCTTCAACTACCGCTCGGCGGTGGTGCATGGCATCGCCCGCACGCTGGCCGACGCGGAGAAGATGCACGGTCTGCGGGTAATCACCGAACACCTCGCGCCCGGCTCCTGGGGACATGCGCGGCTGCCGAACCCCAAGGAGTTGGCCATGACCGCAGTGCTTGCGCTGGATCTGACCGAGGCGTCGGTGAAGGTGCGCGCCGGCGGCCCGGGCGACGAGGACGATGACGCACAGGTGAACACCGCGTGGGCCGGAGTGCTGCCGATTGAAACTCGCTGGGGGGCAACCATCCCAGACGCAGCGCGCCCGCCGGCGATAGCGCCGCCCGACCATGTGACACGGCGTGCAGGTGGAACACTCTACGCGCCGGATTACGCGCCGGATTAGGAGAGTGGGTGATCGGCGAATTCGACGGCACCCGACGCCCAGTCCGCGGACGCCGATACATGGCTCGAAACCATTGAGGGGCTGGAATTCATCGAAGTTGATGGCGCGCCCGGAGTGCTTGCAGCCCTCGCAAACGACAACCGGGGACATCGCGGCGCCGTCAGCAGGTGAATCCGGGCTTGAGTTTCAGGATCAGGGGAAAACGTTGCCGAACCTGCATGGTGTCGACTTTTCTGCGGTTGGCGCGCGTGTGGATCGCGACTGGCTGTGGCATGAGCTGACCGAGCATGCGTATTGGGCAAAATACCGCACCCGCGACATGTTTGAGCAGCAACTCGACAGCGCCTGGCGGGTTGTTGGTGCGTATCGCGCTGTCGACGGTCGGATGGTGGGTTTTTGCCGCGCCTTCTCCGACGGAGTGGCCGAAGCCTACTTGGCTGACGTGTATGTCTCTTGCGAGGAGCGTGGCCGGGAAATCGGGCAGGGGCTATTGCGGGTCATGATCGACGAAGGCCCCGGCCGGAACTTCCGGTGGATGTTGCACACTGCCGACGCGCACAACCTTTATGAGAAATTTGGCTTCGCCGCACCCGATGCAACGTTCATGCAGCGCGACTTCCGACTGCCCCATGTTCGTTCATGACCCGGCAGATCACCGGGAGCAGACAGCAGCAGCTGGAGTACGACAGCGCTGTAGGGCTAGATAAGGGTTGACAGTGACGGGTCCCGGTCGGTCATGCTGGGCGCCCCGCTGACGGCTAAACAGGGTGAGGGGCTACGGATTTCGGTGGCCGCCGGCGGCGGCCAGGCGCGCCCGCCGGGACGCGGTCACTGGTCAACCGGAAGACCCAAAAAAGCCCGGCCAGTGTTCCTTATCTGTGTTGCGACCCCGCCCGCGCCGGCGCCAGGTGTGACTCGTTGGCGCGGGTGTCGGTGGCCGCCGCGCTGGAGGGCAGAATCAGGTCAGCGGCTGCGTCGCGCACGTGCTCGCAGTTGTCGGCCGCGTCGACCGCGCAGCTCGGCTTCCAACGGGTCGGCCTCAAGTCACGCTCGACGGCGAGGCCGTCCTCAGCTCGTGGCAGGAGTCGTTCGACGCTTCACCATGGGACGGGCCCGCAGGTCTGGGTGCACGGCGATTTGCTGCCGGGCAACTGGTTTTGCGGGTGCTCATGCGGCCGCTTGACGTCTACCGTGGGGAGGACGGCAGCTACCGTTTCGAGGCCTGCGCGAGCGCCGACCCTGAGAGCGTCGAGGCAACGCTGGAGGTTTCGTCCGGTTGCTGGCGCGACTCTGGAGGTGTGGATCGATGACCGTGCTCGACCTGTTTCAGCTCCACGGCAAGGTCGCCGTGGTAACCGGAGCCTCCTCAGGATTGGGTGTGGCCGCCGCGCAGGCACTCGCCGAGGCGGGCGCCGACGTCGCACTCGGTGCCCGTCGAGTCGACCGGCTTGCCGACACCGGCAAGCTTGTCGAAGCCGCCGGGCGGCGCGCGCTCGCCGTGCAGACCGACGTGAGGCGCCCGGAGAATTGCCGGCGGCTCATCGATCAGACCGTTGAGACACTCGGCCGGGTCGACATCCTCCTCAACAACGCCGGCGTGGGCGCCGCCGTCCCCGCGTCCCTGGAGACCCCCGAGCAGTTCCGATCCGTTCTCAAGATCAACCTCGAAGGCTGCTACTGGATGGCGCAGGCCGCCGCTCGGGTCATGCCGGTGGGCTCATCGATCATCAACGTGTCGAGCGTGCTCGGCATCGTGACCGCGGGGTTGCCGCAGGCCGCGTACGCCGCGTCAAAGGCCGGCCTGCTGGGGCTTACCCGGGACCTCGCGGCACAGTGGACCTCGCGCAAGGGCATCCGGGTCAACGCGGTCGCGCCCGGTTTTTTCGCCACCGAGATGACCGAGGCGTACCCACCCGGCTATGTCGACCGCCACGTCGGCTTGATCCCGGCCAAGCGACGCGGCGAGCCGGCCGAGCTCGCCGCCGTCATCGTCTTCCTCGCGTCTGACGCCTCGAGCTACGTCTCCGGCGTCACGCTGCCCGTCGACGGAGGCCTCACCATCGCTTGACCACGCTGCCGAGCGGGCAAGTCCTTGATCCCGGCCTGGGCCTGCCGGTCTCGGCCTCGCCGTGCATCACCAGTACTCCGCCGCCTCCCGGCACGATCGACGCTCCAGGGACGAGGTCATAGGCTTCCGTCGTGCCTTTCGCCACCCATCCTCGTATTGCCAATGCCGGGTGCCCCCACCACGCCGACCACCGCGCCGTGGCCGTCGAGGGCGCGGATCGACCAGGCACCTTTGTGCAGGTTCTTGTACACGGCGACCCGTCGGGCCGCGAATGGGTCGCGGCCCGGTGTGGGCTGAATTTGCATGGCGCTCATCGTGGTTGCCTTTCAGTGGTGTCGTGACGTGACGGGCTGGCCGGGTCTGGTTCGACTTCGCCGCAGAGGTCGGACCGTTTATCTGTAAGAGATCGCGTCACAACGACTATCACCGCGGGTCAAGACAATGGTGACATGTGTAAGGGCAGAGCCTGTTTCCCCAGTTGTAGTACACATGTCACCTACGTACCGCCGGATCAGATGATTGGGGTTCGGGCCATCCTGCTCGGCGGCGCCAAGTAGATCGAGCTGCATCCATGCGACGTCGTGCCAGCTGTCGTGTTTCCATCCGACGCGCCGAGATAGGCCAGCATGCCGGAACCCGAAGGATCGATGAAAACCGTTGCTGGCCTAGTTAGGTTGGGTGATGCCGGCGAAGGCTCGCCGGTAGCCGCGCTCGGTGAGCCGGCGCAGTAGTTGCGCGTAGAGTTTGCGGTCGCCGCCGGCGCGGTGATGGTCGACGCCGATATAGATACTAGTGGTCACCCCCGTTAGTTCCTCGGGGGTTGCGTCCAGGCGGTGGGGTCGTTGAGGTAGAGCCCGCAGGCGCAGTCGAGGGCTTCTTCGGGGGTGCCGACGGGGTATCCGCTGGGCAGGACGGCCCGCCATGAACGGCGGGACGAGGACGGCCCGGCCGGGTATCGCAATGGCGCCGTCGACGGTGAAGACGACGATGGGCCCGGTCGAGCTGCAGCGCCCCAAGCTACGGGACACCGACCAGCGGTTCTGTTCTCGCCTGTTCGGTGACGGGGTGACCCGCACCAACGCCCTGGAGGCCTTGGTGATCTCGGGTTGGGTGCGGGGCTTGTCGGACCGCGACATCGAGGCGGCCCTGGGCGAGGTGCTGGGCGGCCAGGCAGCCCTGTCCCGCTCGACAGTGAGCCGGATTTGCTCAGCCATTAAGGACGAGTTTGCCGCTTGGGCTCGCCTTCCGAACGGCCGTCACAGAACAATCGTAGAGACAGTTGCGGCCAGCACGCTGACATCACCTACAGATGCCCGCACTGCGCCGTGACCTTCGCCGGCTTGACAACCTGCGCTCGGGCGCGCTCCCCCAAACAGTAGAGCTCCCAATTAACAGGGGTGCCGCTGTGACAGCTGGGTCCAAGAACGTGAAGTGTGCACCCACCGCGCTGTGGTTAAACTGTCGGCGACGTCCCGGTTGGGGGCACGAGCAAGGGAAGCAAGGGAGAAGCAATGGCACTACTTCAAGTAACGCCGGACATGATGCGCCAGACGCAGCAGGCCATCGAGACCGCGCTGGAACATGCGAACGTCATCGCCAACCAGTATCTGAGCAGCCATGAGAACGTCGGCGTTGCTTGGCAGGGTGACGGCTACCAATCATCGACTAACACGGCAATGAAGGTTCAGCATGATTTGGCGCAGGCAACCATGTGGGGATCCAAGCTGGCTCAAGGACTCGGCAAGGTCGCGCTACTCATGGAGCAACATGAGATGGACGCGGCACACAGCTTTGCGGGCTTTGCGGGCGACCCCACAATGAACGCCTAGCACTCCATTCGAATAAGCATTCAACAAAATCCTTCGCAAGTTAGGACGCACCAATATGACAAGCTTTGGCAACATCCAGTACGACCACGGCGTCGTCGACGACCTGGCCTCTGGCGTCGGAAACAACGCGGCAGTCCTGATGGAGCATCACGACGACATCAAGCACCGCACCGAGCAGATCGCCGGGTTCTTTCAAGGTCAGGCGCACGCGGCTTTCTACGAGGCACAGGTGCAGATGCTCCGCGGATTCGAGGGGCTCATCGAAACCGTGGCGCAACACGGCCAGACGATCCACACGGTGAATGCCTCCGCGCACGCTACTGACCTGAGTTCGACAAACTTTTTCGTCTGACCCGCCTAGATGGCGCTGAACTGGGGCGCACGCGAGGGCGTGCGCCCCAGTGGCTTGATTGAGGACAAGACTTGTTAACTACCACCGTCGACGGTCTTTGGGCGTTGCAGGTGCTCACCGGTATCGAGGTCGTAGCTCCCGAGTTGGGGCTGCGGCCAGTCCTCCCTAGCGTCGAAATGGCGCAGATGGCACTGGCACACCCGATTTCAGCAGAGCTGCGGACTGTAGGTGTGATCGACCAGTCGGGGACTGTGGACCCGGTCGTTGTGGAATGGTTGACAGTCCTCGCGCGCCGCGACATTGCGCTGCTGATGGAAGTTCGCACGCCTGATGGCCGGGACACCCACGCCAGAGCGGTTTTGGCACGGTTCGCTCAATGGTGGGTGGTCATGGAGCGGTCGGAAGAACTGGTCCGCATCGGCGGAGCTGGAACTGCCAGTGCGGAGGGCGCGGCCAACGGGGTGCTGAATGCACAGATCGAGCGATTGTGCGGCACAAACACGCCCGCACCATTGCGGCCGATTACGCTCGATGTCGATGCACTGCAGGCAGGAGTAGCTGGCCAAGAAACACTGCGGAGGTTCCTGACGAACCAACAACTGGACGCCGATCAGCTGCGCATGGTGATGTCGGCCGCCGATCCCACGCGTTCAACGCAGGCTTCGATCGTCGCGCTACAGGCCGGGGTAGAGACTGGCCGGCCCACGCGGACGCACATCGAGAAAAGCGTGGTAACCATCATCGACACACCGGAGGGGCGGTTGGTCGCCGAGCATGTGCCGTCTGCGGGCAAGAAATGGATGGTCATTGCTCCTGGGACTGCGACCAACATCGCCTCTGCCGTCAGCCAGATGGTGCGGCGCCTGCCCGCCAATGAAGAATGGTATTCCTACCGAAAGATTGTGTAAGCAAGGGATATGGCGCGCATGTTAGCATCGGCATCGTGACAAATCCGTGGAAGGCGCCACCGAATTCGACGGAGCAAGGCGAGCAACCGCCGAGACAAGCTGCGGTTTCGCATCCGCAACACCAAGACTCCGTCTCGGAAACATTGCGCATCTCCGATATGGTCGCACCGCGCAAAATCCCGCCCGGATCAGGGTGGCGCAAGTTCTTATATAACGTGTCGTTCCACACCATAAATATTGGTGAATCGCCAGCCGAAAGGCATTACCGCGAATTACAGGGGCGGATACGCCGGCACATCCGCAAGCAGTACGTCATCGGGGTGGTTTCGGGAAAGGGTGGCGTCGGCAAGACGACGATGACGGCGTGCATCGGCGCGGTGTTCCGTGAGTGCCGACCGGAGAACGTGGTTGCCATCGACGCGGTGCCCGGTTTTGGCACCCTGGCCGGCCGGATCGATGAGTCCCCGCCGGGTGATTACGCCGCCGTCTTGAACGACACCGATGTCCAGGGCTATGCAGATATCCGGGAACACTTGGGGCAGAACAATTTAGGGCTTGATGTCCTGGCCGGGAACCGGGCATCGGACCAACCGCGGCCGCTGGTGCCGTCGATGTTCACCGGGGTGCTGTCGCGGCTTCGTCGCACTCACAACGTCATTGTGGTGGATACCTCCGACGACCTCGAACACCCGGTGATGAAGGCCGTGTTCGACGCGTGCGACACATTGGTTTTCGTGTCGGGCCTCACCGCTGATACTTCGCTGCCTGTGACGCGCGCGATCGATTTGCTGCGGTCGATGGGTTACCACGAATTGGTGTCGCGCAGCATGGTCATTCTGAATGACAGCCGAAATAAATTTGATTCCGACGCGCGACCCTATCTTACCGAGCGTTTCGGACAATCGGGTGCGACAGTCGAATTTATGCCCTATGACCCACACCTGGCCAAGGGCGGGATCATCGATACGCAACACGAATTGCAGAAGAAGACGCGACTGCGGCTATTCGAGATCACCGCGGCATTGGCGGACAAATATATTCCGGACGCCGATAGGCCACGCTAATGCCTAAGGTCGCATTTCCGGCGCGTTGCGCAGTTGCCGTGGTATGTGGCGAACACCTCGTCTCCCAGGTGTACCCGGCGTCGGTGCCGGTGGAGGTGTTCGTCGACAACATTGTCGAGTTACTCAACGATGAACTCAAGCACCGCGGCTTGAGCGGGCTCGAATCCGGAGTCGGCTACGAACTGCACAAGGCCAATGGTGTGCGGCTGGATGTCACGAAAACCCTCGATGAACTGGGCGTCGAGGATGGCGCCACCCTGGTGCTAGTTCCCACCGTGGACGGCGACTCGTTCGAGCCGCAATACGAGTCCTTATCCACCGGACTGGCCCGGATCGGCAAGAAACTGTTTCAACCCGTGACAGCCGACACCGCGGCGCACACCGCGCTGGCCATCCTGGCGGTGATCTCTGCGGTGGTGCTCGGGTTGGCCCTGCGTAACCGCACTGCCGACGACTCGATGGTGCCCAGCATTGTGACTGGGGCAGCTGGCCTGCTTGCTATCGGCGGCGCGGGCGTGGTGGCGCGGTGGTGGCCGCATCGCGGCGACATGCTCGCGGGGTTCGCATGGCTTGCGATGCCGTTGCTTGCGGTGAGTCTGGGTATGGGCGCTCCCGGCGGCCTCGGGTCGGCGCATCTGTTCATCACGGCTCTCGCGGTCGGGGTGCTGACCTGCGGAATAGCGGTGATGACCCGGCGTCATGTCAATGTGGCGGCGACGATTGTGACACTGTGCGCGCTGAGCGGTCTGGTTGCTGCGGCCCGGATGTGGCGGTCGATTCCGGCCCAGTGGATGGGCATGTGCACCTTGGTCGCTTTGCTGTTCTTGCTGACCCTGGCGCCCACTATCGCGCTGTGGGCTGCCCGGATCCGGCCGCCGTACTTCGGGTCGGTCACGGGCCGCGACCTCTTTCATCGCAGTGCCGGCCTGCCGGCCGACGCCGTGTCGCCCGTGGACGAGGAGGCCGAGGAGGAGCAGAATCCGGACACCACCCCACGCGGGGCGCAGATCGCCGCCGGCGCGGTACGCGCCAACAACGTGCTGACCGGAATCTGCGTGGGCGCGGGCCTGACGCTGCCCGCCGCGGTGTGGGCCACGCTGACGCCGGGTCGGGGCAAGAGCGTGGCGGCGGCGGCGCTGGCCGGGTTATTCGTCCTCATCTTCATCAGCCGTGGACGGGCCTTCGCCGACAAGCGGCAGGCCATCGCGCTGGTATGCGGCGCCGTGGCTGCCTTGTGCGTTGGCGTCGTCAAATACGCTTTGCATGAGCCGGCCGCATCGGCCGACTCCGTGCTGTGGGCTGCGGTGATACTGGGCGGATTCGGCGCTTGTGGTCTGGCGGCGGCCCTGTTGGTGCCCATCACCAGGTTCACCCCGTTGGTGCGGATGACCGCCGAATGGCTGGAAATAGTCGCGATCATCGCGGCGCTGCCCTTGGCCGCGTGGATCGGCGGTTTGTTCACCTGGGTGCGCATGCGATGACCCTGACAGCCTCACTGGCGTGGACGCGACGGATCTCGGCGATGGTGCTGGTGGGTCTGCTGGTCGGGCTATCGGCGAACGTTCCTGCGGCTCAAGCGATTTCACCGCCGACCGTTGACCCCGGCCGGGTACCCGCGGACGGCAAACCGGGCCCGGATCAGCCAATGCGGCAAAGCAATATCTGCGCGCGGACCATCACCGTCGCCGATCCGAACGTGGCCGTCACTGCGCCGGGCTTCACCATGCTCAACATCAGTAAGGCCTGGCAGTACTCGACCGGTAACGGAGTGCCCGTCGCGGTCATCGACACCGGTGTGAACCCCAGCCATCGACTCCCGGTGGTTCCTGGTGGCGACTACATCATGGGCGGCGACGGGTTGATGGACTGCGACGCCCACGGCACCGTCGTGGCGTCGGTGATCGCCGCTGCGCCACAGGGCATCCCGATGCCCGCCCCGATGCCCGCCGCCCCGGCGTTCCCGCCGGCGGCTGGCCCGCCGGCCACCGACTCGGCACCACCACCGCCCGGTGCACCTCCGCCTCCGCCCGCACCGCCGCCGCCACCGCCGCCGGTAACCATCACCGAAACCAAACCGGCACCGCCACCGCCGCCACCGCCGCCAGCGCCACCGCCCGACGAACCGTCGAATGCCCCGGGGGACCCGACCCCAGACCAAGCCGACGACCCCGAAGTGCCGCCGCTTCCGCCGGGAGCACCTGACGGGGTCGCCGGGGTTGCGCCGCACGCGACGATCATTTCGATCCGCCAGTCCTCGCGGGCCTATGAGCCGGAAAAGCCGGGAGGCGGCGACATGGAGGCTCGCAAGAAGGCCGGCACCGTTGCAACGCTGGCCAGCGCCATCGTGCACGCGGCCAACGTGGGCGCCAAGGTGATCAACGTCAGTGTGACCTCGTGTGTGTCGGCGGCTGACCCGCTGGACCAAAGCGCCATCGGCGCCGCCGTCTGGTACGCCGCCACCGTGAAGGACGCGGTGATCGTCGCGGCAGCCGGCAACGAGGGCGAAAACGAGTGTGCCCAGAATCCCGCCTTCGACCCGTTGGACACCTCCGACCCGCGCGACTGGCATCAGGTCAAGACGGTGTCGTCGCCGTCCTGGTTCTCTGATTACGTGCTGTCGGTGGGCGCGGTGGATAACACCGGCGCTCCGATCAGAAAGAGTCTGGCAGGGCCCTGGGTGGCTGCCGCGGCTCCCGGCGTCGGAATAATGGGGCTGTCCCCCCAAACCGGTGGACCAGCGAACGCCTACCCGCCGATCCGGCCGGGTGAAAAAAACATGCCGTTCTGGGGGACCAGCTTTTCGGCGGCTTATGTAAGCGGGATAGCCGCGCTGGTGCGTGCGAAATACCCGGGTTTGTCCGCCCATCAGGTCATCAGCCGGATTCTGCAGACAGCGCACAACCCGCCCCGCGGTGTCGATAACCAGGTTGGCTACGGAGTGGTGGACCCGGTCGCCGCGTTGACCTTCAATGTGCCGCCCGGGGATCGGGTTGCACCTGGCGCACAGAGCCGACTCATCGTGCCGGCTGCACCGCCCCCACCGCCAGATCACCGCGCCCGCAATGTCGCATTGGTGTTCGCCGGTGTGGTGGTGGCCGCGGTTGTGATCACGTCCCTTATTGCCCGGGCTCGGCGGGAGCGATGACGGCCGCGAGAAGGCTGGCGATCATCGTCGGCATCCTTGCTGCCGGTATGGTGGGATGGATCTTCGGCGGATACCCCGGCGCCGCAGTGGGTTTGGCTCTGGGAGTAGCAGTTGGCATGATCCGATGGCGTCGTCACCCACTGTGGTCGTGGCTGATCCTGTGGCGCCAGCGTGGTCGCACGATCGTCTGGAGTGAACCCATCACGGTGGCCAACGACCGTGCCGGCGGCGGAGTTCGATACCAGGACGGCGTCGCAGTGGTCGCCGTGCAACTGCTCGGTAAGGCGCATCGACCAACCCTGTTCACCGGCTCAACGGCGACGTACACCGAAAACACCGTCGACGTCGCCGAGCTGTTGCCGCTGCTGCATCAGAGCCTGGGTTTGGCGATCGACTCGCTCAGCGTGATCAGTGCAGGCGCTCGTCGGCGCAGCACGGGCGATTACCCGCGGGTGTACGACACGTTGATCGGCACGCCGCCCTATGCCGGACAGCGAGAGACCTGGCTGATCGTGCGGATCGCGTCTTCCCCCAATTCCGAGGCGCTGCAGTGGCGTACTTCGGTTGGCACCGCGACGCTGGCCGCCGCACAGCGGATCAGTGCGGCGTTGCGGCAACACGGCATCCGCGCGAAGGTCGCGACCGCCACGGACATCGTCGAGTTGGAGCGGCGGCTGGGCAACTCCGCGTTGAACGCTCGAAACCAGCGGTGGCGCACAACGCGCGGCGAGGGTGGGTGGCTGACGACCTATTGGTACCGGCCGAGCGACATCTCCGCGGAGAATTTGGCCCACGCCTGGGTGCTGCGCGCAGACGGAATCATCCAGAACATCACGTTGTTCGGCGACGGTAGCGTCACGGCCACGGTAACCGTGCGCAGCGCACAGCCGCCGACAGCTCCGCCGAGCGTCATGCTGCGGACATTGCCGGGAGAGCAGGCGCGCGCGATCGCCGCCAATCTATGCGGGCCAATGCCAGCGCTGCAGGGTGTTCGTCGCGGCGTTCTGGCCGAACCACTGATCATTCCGATCGGACCCTCGGGCGTGCTGCTGGGCAAGGTCGATGCCGGGAACCGGTTGATGCTGCCCCTTGACGACCCAGGAGAATTCAGCCGTGTACATATTGCCGCGGAGGATTCATTGGCCAAACGAATCGTGGTACGGATGGCCGGCGCCGGCGAGCGGATAACCGTGCACACTCGCGACCAGCAGCGCTGGGCCAGCGTACGGATGCCCGATATCGCGGTGGGCAGTCAAGTCAGGCCTATACCCGGCACAACCGTCAGCGTCGTAGACGGCACGGTCACCCCGGCGCCGCGGCCGAACACCGTGATCTCGATTGGGGAGCCGGGAACGCCCTACCGGGGATCCGCCGATGTCGTCATCACGCAAATCGGTCCGGCGACCGTGGACGTGACGGCCGCCGGACAACTGCACACAGTTGAGGTCGAGTTATTCCGCGCCGAGAACCGCTACATATCCTTGGAGCCGACAACCCTGAGGACAACCGAGCTCGAACCGGTGGACTAGACGATGACCAGCAGCACTACCACGGCCGCCGCGCGCAAGCGGTTCGATCAGGCCATGGCGTTGTTCGACGCCGACGTTTCCGCCGCGCAAGCTCGCTTCCGCGAGGCCACCGAAATCGACCCGTCGATGGCCGACGCGTGGCTGGGCCGAATTGCCGCCGGCGACGAGGAGCTGTCGACACTGCAGGAGCTTTACGCATACGGGGCACGGCTGCACCGGGAGACCAATCGGCTCGGTGTCCGGCTTTCGGCCGCGATCAAGGCCGGGCCGTATCTGTCGATCTCGGTGACCGAGTCATCACATGCGGGGCTGGCGCTGGCAAGCGCCCTTATCGACGATGGCCAATACGGGAAGGCCCAAGCGCTGCTGGAAGATTCGGCTCTGCTGGATACCTGGGAAAACCATCAGTGGCAGCAGTATGTGCGGGCGTATCTGATGTTCGCCACACAGCGTTGGCCCGATGCGATTTCGGTGGCGGCGACCATATTGCCACCGCAGGCGATCATCATGTCGGCGGTCACTGCGGCCACCAACGCGCTGGCAGCGCATGCCGCAGCCCATCTTGGGCAGGGACGTGTCGCGCTGGATTGGGCAGATCGGGTCGAGTTGCGTGCAGGACACGTCGGCCCAGGCGAGGCGCGCCGCCACCAGCTGGCGGAAACTGCGGTGACGGCGATCGATCCGAACGAATTCCCCTTGATCGCAGCAGATCTCGCCTATGTGCGCGGGATGGCTCACCGCCAACTCGATGAGGAGGACAAGGCCCAGATCTGGTTGTCGAAGGCAACGATCAACGGTGCGCTCATCGAGCCGGCCAAAGAGGCGCTGGCCGATCCGAACCTGCAACTGGTTGTCACCGATGAGGCAACCATCAACACGCGCACCAACAAATGGGACGTAACCACGGAGCGGTCTGAGCAGCAACGCCGCGAAGACAAAAATGAAGAGCGGCGGGAAGAACTTCTGGCAGAAGGCCGCGCCCTGCTCAACAATCAGGTCGGGTTGAGCGAAGTCAAACGCGCGGTCGCCGAAATCGAGGACCAAATTGAGGTCCGGGCCTTACGACTGGCGGCCGGCCTGCCGGTAACCAATCAGACCAACCACATGCTTCTCGTCGGACCGCCCGGCACCGGCAAGACGACCACAGCCGAGGCGCTGGGCAAAATTTACGCCGGCCTGGGCATCGTGCGGCATCCCGAGATCATCGAGGTCAAGCGGGCTGACTTCTGCGGCGAGCACATCGGCGCCTCGGGCCCGAAGACCAACGAGCTGATCGCCCGCTCGCTTGGCCGCATCCTGTTCATGGACGAGTTCTACTCGTTGGTGGAGCGCCACCACGACGGTCGTCCGGACATGATTGGCATGGAGGCGGTCAACCAGCTGCTCGTCGCGCTGGAGGTGCATCGATTCGATTTCTGTTTCATCGGCGCGGGGTACGAGAAGGAAGTCGACGAATTCCTCACCGTCAACCCGGGTTTGGCAGGCAGGTTTAACCGCAAGCTGCGCTTCGAGTCCTATTCTCCCGACGAGCTGGTGGAGATCGCGGTCCGCTACGGCGAACCACGCGCGACCGTTATCGAGCCTGCCGCCCGGGAAGCGCTGAATATGGCCTGTAAGACGCTCCGGGCTTATCTGGCACCCGACGGCACCCACGGTATCGACGTGATGCAGAACGGGCGTTTCGCTCGCAACGTCGTCGAGCGCGCCGAAAGACTCCGGGATTCCAGGGTTGCCGCCCAGCACCGCACCAACAAAGGCTCGGTGACGGTTGAAGATCTGGAGACTCTGCGCACCCAGGATGTTGTCCACGCGGTGGTCGACGCGTGCGCGGAAAAGCATGTGCCGATGGTGCTTTGACGACTTCTTCTGCCTTCTGGGTCTTGAGTGTGCGGCTCCGGCGTGAGGCTCGCGCATGCTGAACGCCGGATCGGTGGTGGCCGGCTACCGGATCGAACGGGTGTTAGGCACCGGCGGGACGGGTGCGGTCTACCTGGCGGTCAACCCAACGCTGCCGCGTCATGACGCGTTGAAGGTGCTCGCAGCTGAGCTCTCCCACGATCCCGACTTCCGGGCGCGCTTCATCCGGGAGGCCGATGTGGCCTCCGCGCTGGATCATCCCAACATTGTCTCGGTCTACAACCGGGGCCAGACAGAGCGCGGCGAGCTATGGATCGCCATGCAGTTCATCGACGGTACCAACGCCGACGATGCGCTGCGCGCCGGGACGATGACCCCGCAGCGTGCCGTGCACATCGTAGGCGAGGTCGCCAAGGCACTCGATTACGCGCACGCGAACAATGTGGTGCACCGTGATGTCAAGCCGGCGAATTTTCTCCTGTCGGGTTTGGTTGGCTCGGGTGAGCGTGTCTTGTTGGGGGACTTCGGGATTGCCCGTGCCCTCGATGATGTCGGGCTGACGGTGACGGGTTCTGTGATGGCGACAGTCGCGTATGCCGTGCCAGAAGTCCTCGCCAGCCTGCCATTCGACGGTCGAGCTGACTTGTATTCGTTGGGGTGCATGCTATTTCGGCTGCTGACGGGAAAGCCACCGTTCTCGGCGGCCAACGGGATGGCTGCAGTGATGATGGCGCACCTGCAGCAGCCTCCGCCGCGGGTCACCGATCTGGTGCCGTCGTTGCCGGCCACGTTGGACGCGGCGATTGCCACCGCGATGGCCAAGGACCCCGCCGCGCGCTTCCCTTCTGCCGCCGCGCTCACCGAAGCTGCTGGCATTGCGCTTAGTGACCGGACATCGGCAACAGCGTTGTGGCTGCCGGTGCCCAGCCGGGAAGTCAGCTCCTATCCGCGCCCCGACGCCGGGCAAGCGTGGTGGCAGCGCAGCGGCCCGCGTACCGCCATGGCCCCGCCGGGCCCGCTGCCCTACCCGGGCGCGCCTTCCTGCGAAACCGGCGCCCATGCGACGCCACCGGCGGGCCGCGATCGTCGCCGCACTGGCAGCTGTGATGGTGCTGGTCGCCGGGATAGTGACGGTGGTGGTGTGGCCGCGCGGCGAACCCGTACCGCCCGCCGCTACCCGGTCCGCAGCGGGAGCGAAGCAGCCACCGAATTCGGGCTCCGCACAGGCGCCACCAGCCACCGACGTGCCGGCCGAGACACTCCGGTCGATCCTGCTGACCGCATCCCAGATCACGGCCGATACCGGTGGGGACCCAGTGGTGCTCGAGGAGGATCGCCATGATCTGTTCGACGACTCGGCGACCATCGACGCCCGAGAGTGTCTGGGGGCCTGGGCACCCGCCCAGCCGCAGGTGTACACCCAGCAGCGGCCGTACGAAGGCGGTGGCTCGACGAGCGTGGCAGCGCAGGTACTGCGCGCCATGAACAAGAAAGTGTGGCAGGACGGCGTCATGCATGGCGTTCGTCCTGTCTACGGAACAGCTTGTGCTGATGCGGGTATGAGTGACGCGGTGACCGACGATCTAGTCGGCGATCCGCCGGTCACCGTAAGCACAGCCCTGCCGCGACCAGCTTGCCGCACAGGCGCGCATTACACCACCGCGACCGGATCGAATCGGAAAACCGCTACCCGGCCCGCCAGTGCTTCGAATTCGTCTGAAGTACCGTCACGCACCATCCCGGAGCGTTTCGCGAAAGTCACGCCCACCGGCACTTCGGCCGGATAGACCCGAAGCACCGGGCGTGCTTCTTCGGCGGTCAACTCGACGATCTGGACCCGTCGGGATCGGCGTCCCCTGGAGAGCGTGCCGGAGCCGGCGGCGCGGGCGTTCGCGGCCCAATCCGCGCCCGGATACCCGGCAACGACGTAGAGGCCGCCCTCGAATTCGAACGGGGTCATCGGCGTGCTGCGCGGCTGACCTGAGTTGCGGCCGGGCACCGTCAACACCATCGCGGGGCCGGTCGGGATACCGAGCTTTTGCACGGCGATCATCACCTTGCTCATCGGTTTGAGGTAGCGCGGTGGACGCGGATCGGACATGTCTTGTCTCCTAATCTATTTCGTGAACAGGTCGCGGTGCTCGGACACCCAGTGCGCGAACGTGAGCGCGGGCCGGCCCACGATCTTCTCCACCTCGTGCGTGACCAGCGCCGGCTTGTCGACCGTCTCAGCGAGCAGGGCTATATACGCATCGGCGAATTCGGCGCCCAAGCCCAAGCCGATGAAGCGCTGCCGCACCACATCCGGCGGCACCTCCTGGTAGCGCAGCGGGCGATCCAGCACGTCGCCGATAATCTCAACCAGCTCTGAATTGGTGTACGCCTGCGGCCCGGTCAATCCGATCTTGCGGCCGACAAGCTCATCGGTGAGCAGCGCGCGCGCCGCGACCGCGGCGATGTCACTTTCCACGATCGGCGCGCTGGAGGCGGCGGCGTATGGCCCGGCGACCACATCGCCGGCGTGGATCTGTGCCGACCACATACCGGCGAAGTTGGTCGCGAAAACCGTGGGCCGTAGGCTCACCCAGACCAGGCCGGAGTCGACGGCGAGTTGCTCGACCTCCTTGTTGCGGTCCCCGCGAAACCGCGACGGCTGTCGGGCGAAGTCGTCATCGGCATTGATTGCCGACAGTGTTACCAGCTTGCTGACCCCGGCCCGCTGAGCCTGGGCCACCACATCGGCGAGCTGGTCGCCCAGCGCGCGGGAATTAAGGAACAGTGCCGATGCTCCCGCGAGTGCGTCGACAGCCGAGCTCGCCACCTCCACTCCGTGCGGAAATTCGGCGGTCTCCGGTGTGCGGGTGACCGCCCGCACATGGGCGCCGGCGGCGGCAAGTTCGGTGACGAGGGGCCGGCCGACATTGCCGGTCGCTCCGGTCACGACGATCGTCATGGCGTGCTCCTTCGTGTCTAGAGTGCTTTTCACCAAGGACGGGCCGGAAGGTGGGAAAGTTACACGTCAGGACATGTAACTTTTACCGGCACCAGATCGTCGTTGATTCATGAGCGAACCGCAGTCATCGAGCGACCAGCTCACCGAGGCCTGGCGCCACCATCGCCCGTATCTGGTCAATCTCGCGTATCAGATGCTCGGAGACGTTGGCGACGCCGAAGACGTTGCGCAAGAGGCGTTTCTGCGGCTATCGCGCACTGGCATGGACGAAATCGACGATGTCCGCGGCTGGCTGACTGTGGTGGCGAGCCGGCTCTGCCTCGATCAGGTGCGGTCGGCACGAGCCCGTCATGAACGCCCGGGCGACATCGGCCAGGAGCCGCCACCCAATCAATCGCAGCGTCTGGACCCGGCCGACCGGGTCACGCTCGACGACGAGGTCCGTGCCGCGCTGCTGGAAGTCTTGCGGCGGCTCAGTCCCGGTGAGCGGGTGGCCTTCGTGCTGCACGACGTGTTCGGAGTCCCCTTCGACACGATCGCCGAAACGGTGGGCCGCCCCGTGGGTACGTGCCGTCAACTGGCGCGGCGCGCACGGGGGAAGTTCACCATGGCGCGGCCGAAGTTGAACGAGGTGGCGTCCGCTGAGCATCAGCTCGTCACCGCGACGTTCATCACCGCATGCGCTAACGGCGACCTGCAGACCTTGGCCGCGGTGCTGGATCCGACGGTCTGGGGGGTGGGGACCATCCTTGCGAAGCCCGCTCTGGCACCGCAGGTCAACCACGGCCCGCAAGCCGTGGCTACCAACCTGCTGCGCTATGTGGGGCCGGGAGTGACGCTGGTCAGCGGACCCGCGGGGCAGCCGGTGCTGCTGGCCTTCGCCGACCGACGGCTGTTCGCCGTCATCGTGCTGACAATCCGCAGCGGTGTCGTCACCAAGATCGAGGCCACCGTGGACCCGTCGGCACGGATCGCGGTCCTGCCGGACATCCCCCGGCAGGGTTAGTGCGATGATGCCGGCATGCGGTACGTACGTGAGGAAACCGTGCGCGCGCCGGCGGAACGGGTGTGGCAGCTGCTGGTCGACGTGGAGGGCTGGCCCGCCTGGACCGAGTCGATGCGGGAGATCAAGCGCCTGGAGGGCGGTCCATTCGTAGTGGGCAGCCGGTCCCGCGTGACCCAGCCGACGGGTCGACCGATGGTGTGGACGGTTACCGAAGTCGAGCCGATGCGCAACTTCACCTGGGAGGCCAGACAGCCCGGTCTATCCTTCGAGGCGGTGCACCGCATCGACGACACCGAAGCCGGTGTACGGACGACACTGGAGTTCATCGGGACTGGCCCGTTGGCGTGGCTGGCATCGCTGATCGCCGGTTCCCGGATCCGCTCATATGTCGACATAGAGAGCGCGGGCCTGAAGCGAGCCGCCGAAACTGGATGACCAAAGAACCCGTGCGGCCTCGGCGAGAGTTGATATCGACGACGACAGGCGGTAGCGACGAAATTAATTCCCGCCAATTGCTTTCGGCCGCCGCTGATTGGTCGTTGCTCGGCGGGGCCAACTCGGCGCGCGAGATTTCACGACTGGGTAAGCAGTCGCAGACTGATTCCGTGGTATTGCGTGAAGTCACTGTCAGTGGTCACTAACTCGAACCCACCGGTGAACGCAAATGCGGCCAGATAGGCATCCATCCACACCTTGGGCGAGGCCGACTGGCGCACCGCAAACGTTTTCCACTGGGCCTCCAGCCCAGCGGGTTCGCGATTGGTCATCACGATGCGATCGTCCGCCAACAACGCTGCGTAGGCCGACCATGCTTCGCTATTGGTCAGCGGCGGGTTGCCGTATGCGCCCAAGACCGTGCGACTGGCTAGCAGTCGAAGGAACGACTGCTGCGTTGCGCGGCAAAAGTGTATGAGCGCGGGTTCGTCAACTGTGTCCAGCCATGCGCCTGCGGCATGGTGATGGGCGTGCTCCGAAAGTGCCAGCGCCAGCCAGACGTTGGTGTCACAGAGCAGCATCGTCGCGTCCAGCCGGCTTCCTGGTCCAGCAAGGCACCGGCGACGCGCTCCGGAGTCATCTCGAGATCGGGGCGGGCTGGGTGCCCGCACTGCACCAGGGGTAGCTGCACACGCCGTGTTCGGGAGGTGGCCGGCCCGAGCTCCGCCTGAGAGAGGCCCCGTCTGAGCAGCTCAGCCACCACATCTTTGATCTTGCGATCCTGCTGCGCCGCACGGACCTTGATAGCGCGCATCAACTCGTCGGGCAGATCGAGCGTGGTTTTCAGGCAGCCCAGAATACCAGCTTGCTGGTTATATGGGAGTTCTGGCCGCCTTTTTCGCAGGTCAGTCAGCCCGCACCGTCACCGGGCGCGGCGTTCCCACACGCCGTCGGGCCGGGACGCGAAAAACCGTGCGATCGTCGCCGCGATCTGCAGAAATTTGCGTCGCGTCGCCGGCGCCATCTCGTGGCTCACATCGATGACGCCGCCGGGTCGCAGATGCGGGTCGAAGGGCACCTCGACCACCGTCTGTCCGCGGTCGAGAAACTGGTGGGCCAGCACCCAGCGGGTGCGCTTATCGGCATGTCCATCGGAATCGTTGAGCACGACGACAGTGTGCTGCAGCAGACCGGCACATCCGTGCTCGGCCAGCCACTCCATGGTCTTCGCGGCGGCCGAGGCGCCGTCCGCCCATGGCGAGGACACCACGATCAGCGCATCCAGATCACGCAGCACTTCCTGGGTGACCGGCGCATCCATTGACGAACCGCAGTCGATGATCGAGATCGTGAAATGGCGGTCCAGCCGTAGCGCGGCTTCCCGGTAGATCGCCGGATCGAGCACCCGGCGCGGACCGATCGCCGGCTCCCCGGCCAGCACATACAGGCCGGCGGAATTGTTGCCGACGCGCGCCGCTCACATCGGCGAAGGACTGCAGGTTCTTGTCGGCGGCGAGGTCCCAATAGGAGCCGCTCGCCCGAGGATCGATTCTCCTGCCCAGTCGGCCGAAGGCGGTGTCGGCGTCGATCGCCACGACGCGGTCCTGCCGACAAGGCCCAGAGTGACCACTCGAACAATGTGTCGCCAGCCGCGGCCGGGGCGTCGGGCTGGAGGTAGAGGCGGCGGCTCTACGTCGATGTCAGCCCAGGAACTCGGCTGGGGCGGGGCAGCGACTCCCGGCGGCAAGGGCGGAGCCGCCCACTGGCGCGGCGAGGGGGCGGAGCCGTCGGCGAGCGCGGTGGCGGCGGAAAGGCCGATGCCGGCACGGTCCGGGGATTCCTGGACCGCAGACCGGACGGGCGGGCCGGGGGTGCACCGGGGTGCGCAGACGGCAGCCGGTCCCGCAGGAAGTCATCGTGCTCGTTCATGGGCTCCCCGGCTGACAGTTCGGGTTGCCTGAGGACGCGACGCGCTCCGCGCCGATGAGCTTCGCGATCCAACCCGCAGCGCCAGACATGCGACCAGTATCGGTCACGCGCTACCCGACGAGCGGGGTTGGGCTGCGACTCAAGTGGCTGTCGACCGCGGCTACACCCCCGGGACGCGGAATGCCATGGCCAGATTCGCCCACCAGGTGGGCGCATATCCGGGGACGTGGGCGTGGCAGTCACCGCCTGAACCGTGAAGCCACGATGAAACGTACGCTCCCGCAGACAGATCCGAACCCGCGACGTATGATGAAGACCAACCGCGGCTTACGGTGCACCATTGACACGGCACAGCAAGTGACCCCGGACCTGCAGCGGCTCTCTTTAAGAATATGGTCAACTTTGTGCAAACTCGGCGACGGCGCCGCTGGAGTATCCCAGGTGTGCTGTGAATGCGACGCCGGCTGATTCCGACGGCAGCGCTGCCACCACTTATGGTCAGTTATGCTACCGGCCTGGTAGCGCTTATAAGTTGGGCGCCGGTAGCGGCGGTTCGTCGGGTCGCGATTACAGCAAATCGGCTTAACGGGCAGTGTGGTCGAGGGTCCGGCGCCGCCGGTCCGGGATCCGAACGTCGCCGCGGGCAAAAACCCAGGCGTACAACGGGACACGGCAAAGCTGCCGATCGCCGGCCGCACTATCGGTACGGCACGCCCAGCAGGTGAGTTAGAATAACTAAGTTAGCATGTCGGGCGGTTTTTGACATATCGTTTTACCGCTTGTCGAGACGGGTACAGGGCCACCGTTCAGCGCTGCACGGCGAATCCCCTGACCGGATCATCGCCATGTGGTGAACATAATATCGACAAGACCGAAGGGGCCTAGCCCGCAACCACCGGGGCGCGGCGCCGACGGAGCCGTTCATGTGCCGCACAGAACGTTTGGTGAAGGGTCAGGTAGGAATGGCGCCCAACCGCGTCGGGCTGTACAACCCCGCATTCGAGCATGACTCGTGCGGGGTGGCGATGGTCGTGGACATGCATGGCCGCCGTAGTCGCGACATCGTGGACAAGGCGATCACCGCGCTGCTCAACCTGGAGCATCGCGGCGCCCAAGGCGCCGAGCCGCACAGCGGTGACGGCGCTGGCATCTTGATCCAGGTTCCCGACTACTTCCTGCGTTCGGTGGTGGACTTCGAACTGCCCGCCGCGGGCAGCTACGCCACCGGCATCGCGTTCTTGCCGCAATCGTCCAAGGATGCCGCTATTGCCTGCGCAGCAGTGGCGAAGATCGTCGAAGCCGAGGGCCTGCAGGTGCTCGGTTGGCGCGACGTGCCCACCGACGACTCGTCGCTGGGTGCACTGGCCCGCGACGCGATGCCTACCTTCCGCCAGCTGTTCATCGCCGGGGCCTCCGGCATGACCCTTGAGCGCCGCACCTATGTGATCCGCAAGCGCGCCGAACACGAACTCGGCACCAAAGGCCCCGGACAGGACGGGCCCGGTCGCGAAACCGTCTATTTCCCAAGCCTTTCCGGCAGGACGCTGGTCTACAAGGGCATGCTGACCACCCCGCAGCTCAAGGCGTTCTACCTTGACCTACAGGATGACCGGCTGGCCAGCGCGCTGGGCATCGTGCACTCCCGGTTCTCCACCAACACCTTCCCGTCCTGGCCACTGGCACATCCGTACCGGCGCATCGCCCACAACGGGGAGATCAACACCGTCACCGGCAACGAGAACTGGATGCGCGCCCGCGAGGCGCTGATCAAGACCGACATCTTCGGGTCGTACGACGACGTGGAGAAGCTGTTCCCGATCTGCACCCGCGGCGGCTCCGACACGGCACGCTTCGACGAGGCGCTCGAACTGCTGCACCTGGGCGGGCGCAGCCTGGCCCATGCGGTGCTGATGATGATCCCCGAGGCCTGGGAACGCCACGAGTCGATGGACCCCGCCCGGCGGGCATTTTACCAATACCACTCGTCGCTGATGGAGCCGTGGGATGGCCCCGCGTCGATGACGTTCACCGACGGCACCGTGGTGGGCGCGGTGCTCGACCGCAACGGGTTACGCCCATCGCGAATCTGGGTCACCGACGACGGCCTGGTCGTGATGGCCTCCGAAGCCGGGGTGCTCGACCTCGACCCGTCGAAGGTGGTCCGCCGGATGCGACTGCAGCCCGGCCGGATGTTCTTGGTCGACACCGCCCAGGGGCGCATCGTCTCCGACGAGGAGATCAAGGCCGAGCTGGCGGCTCAGCACCCGTATAAGCAGTGGCTCGACAAGGGCCTGATCCCGCTCGGGGAACTGCCACAGGGCAACTACGCGCGGATGCCGCACCATCGGGTCGTGCTGCGGCAGCTGGTTTTCGGCTACACCTACGAGGAACTCAACCTATTGGTGGCGCCGATGGCCCGCACCGGCGTCGAGCCGATCGGGTCAATGGGCACCGATACCCCGGTCGCGGTGTTGTCGCAGCGGCCCCGGATGCTGTTCGACTACTTCCACCAGCTGTTCGCCCAGGTGACCAATCCGCCGCTGGACGCAATCCGCGAAGAGGTGGTGACCAGCCTGCAGGGCACCCTCGGGCCAGAGGGTGACCTGCTCAACCCGGACGAGAATTCCTGCCACCAGATCGTGTTGCCACAGCCGATTCTCCGCAACCACGAGCTGGCCAAGCTGATCAACCTCGACCCCGACGTGGAGGTCAACGGGCGCCGGCACGGCTTGCGGTCCAAGGTGATTCGCTGTCTTTACTCGGTCGCCGAGGGCGGCGCGGGTCTACGGGCCGCGCTCGACGACGTGCGCGCGCAGACCTCGGCGGCGATCGCCGACGGCGCGCGGATCATCATCCTCTCCGACCGCGAGTCCGACGAGCGGATGGCCCCGATACCGTCGCTGCTGGCCGTTTCGGCGGTGCACCACCACCTGGTTCGCGAACGCACCCGGACCCACATCGGGCTGGTGGTCGAGTCAGGCGACGCCCGCGAGGTGCACCACATGGCCGCGTTGTGCGGCTTCGGAGCGGCGGCGGTCAACCCCTACATAGCGTTCGAGTCGATCGCGGACATGCTCGACCGCGGTCTCCTCGAGGGTCTCGACCGCGAGACGGCGCTGCGGAACTACATCAAGGCCGCCGGCAAGGGTGTGCTGAAAGTGATGTCTAAGATGGGCATCTCAACGCTGGCGTCCTACACCGGCGCTCAGCTGTTCCAGGCGGTAGGCATCTCCCAGGAAGTGCTCGACGAATACTTCACCGGGCTGACCTGTGCCACCGGCGGGATCACACTGGACGACATCGCCGCCGACGCGGCTGCCCGTCACGCGCTGGCCTTCCTGGACCGACCCGACGAGCGCGCACACCGCGAACTGGAGGTGGGTGGGGAATACCAATGGCGTCGTGAAGGTGAGTACCACCTGTTCAACCCGGACACCGTTTTCAAGCTGCAGCACTCCACCCGCACCGGTCAGTACGCGATCTTCAAGGAGTACACGAAGCTGGTCGACGATCAGAGCGAGCGGACGGCGTCGCTGCGCGGCCTGCTGAAATTCAAACACGATGTGCGTCCACCGGTTGCGCTGGAGGAGGTGGAACCGGCCAGCGAAATCGTCAAGCGGTTCGCGACCGGAGCGATGAGCTACGGCTCCATCTCCGCCGAAGCACACGAAACGCTGGCCATCGCGATGAACCGGCTCGGCGGGCGCTCGAACTGCGGCGAGGGCGGCGAGGACGCCGGCCGATACGACCTCGAATCCAACGGCGACTCGCGCCGCAGCGCGATCAAGCAGGTCGCCTCGGCGCGGTTCGGTGTCACCTCGCACTACTTGACCAACTGCACGGACCTGCAGATCAAGATGGCACAGGGCGCGAAACCCGGTGAGGGTGGCCAACTCCCGGGCAATAAGGTGTATCCGTGGATCGCCGACGTGCGGCACTCCACACCCGGGGTGGGCCTGATCTCACCGCCGCCACATCACGACATCTATTCTATCGAGGATCTGGCGCAGCTGATCCACGACCTGAAGAACGCCAACCCGGCCGCCCGGATTCACGTCAAACTGGTCTCCGAGGTCGGTGTCGGCACGGTGGCTGCGGGTGTTTCCAAGGCCCACGCCGATGTCGTGCTGATCTCCGGGCATGATGGGGGCACCGGCGCCACCCCGCTGACGTCGATGAAGCACGCCGGTGCGCCATGGGAGTTGGGGCTGGCCGAAACGCAGCAGACGTTGCTGCTCAACGGGTTACGCGACCGGATCGTGGTGCAGGTGGATGGTCAGCTCAAGACCGGTCGCGACGTGATGATCGCCGCGCTGCTCGGTGCCGAGGAATTCGGCTTCGCCACCGCCCCGCTGGTGGTGTCGGGCTGCATCATGATGCGGGTATGCCATTTGGACACCTGCCCGGTCGGCGTGGCCACCCAGAACCCGGTGCTGCGGCAGCGGTTCACCGGTAAGCCCGAGTTCGTCGAGAACTTCTTCATGTTCATCGCCGAGGAAGTTCGGGAATATATGGCGCAGCTGGGTTTCCGCACGCTCAACGAGGCCATCGGCCAAGTCGGCTCGCTAGACACTACGCTGGCGCGCGCGCATTGGAAGGCCCACAGGCTGAACCTGACACCGGTGCTGCACGAGCCGGAGTCGGCGTTCATGAACCAGGACCTTTACTGCAGCTCCGGCCAGGACCACGGCCTGGACAAGGCGCTCGACCAGCAGTTGATCGTGATGAGCCGCAAGGCGCTGGACTCCGGGACCCCGGTTGGGTTCTCCACCACAATCGGCAACGTCAACCGCACGGTGGGCACCATGCTCGGTCATGAGGTGACGAAAGCCTATGGCGGCGAAGGCCTGCCGGATGGCACCATCGACATCACCTTCGACGGATCTGCGGGTAATAGCTTCGGCGCGTTCGTACCGAAGGGCATGACGCTGCGCGTCTATGGCGATGCGAACGACTACGTCGGCAAGGGTTTGTCCGGGGGCCGGATCGTGGTGCGGCCGCCGGACAACGCACCAGAAGACTATGTCGCCGAGGAGAACATCATAGGCGGCAACGTAATCCTGTTCGGCGCGACCAGCGGCGAGGCCTTCCTGCGCGGTGTGGTGGGCGAACGGTTCGCGGTCCGCAACTCCGGCGCGCACGCGGTGGTCGAGGGTGTGGGCGATCACGGTTGTGAGTACATGACCGGTGGCCGAGTCGTCGTTCTCGGCCGCACTGGCCGTAACTTCGCGGCCGGGATGTCCGGCGGCGTGGCCTATGTCTACGACCCGGACGGCGTGTTCCCCACCCAACTCAACACCGAGATGGTGGATCTCGACAGTCTTGACGAGGGCGACCTGGAATGGCTGCACGGCATGATTCAGATGCACGTCGACGCCACCGATTCCGCGGTCGGCCAACGCATCCTGGCTGATTGGCCCGGGCAGCAGCGGCATTTCGTGAAGGTGATGCCGCGCGACTACAAGCGGGTGCTGCAGGCGATCGCCGAGGCCGAGCGCGACGGCACCGACGTCGACCAGGCAGTGATGGCGGCAGCACATGGCTGATCCGGCCGGCTTCCTGAAGTACACCCACCGGGAGCTGCCGAAGCGCCGACCGGTCCAGTTGCGGCTGCGTGACTGGAACGAGGTCTACGAAGACTTCGATGACGATAGTGTACGCCGCCAGGCTACCCGTTGCATGGATTGTGGTATCCCGTTCTGCCACAACGGATGTCCATTGGGTAACTTGATCCCGGAGTGGAACGATCTGGTGCGCAGGGGGCGGTGGCGCGACGCGATCGAACGACTGCACGCCACCAACAATTTTCCTGACTTCACCGGTCGGCTGTGTCCGGCGCCGTGCGAGCCGGCATGCGTGCTCGGGATCAACCAGGAGCCGGTGACCATCAAGCAGATCGAGTTGGAGATCATCGACAAGGCTTTCGAGGAAGGCTGGGTGCGGCCGCTGCCACCGGACCGTTTGACCGGCAAGACGGTGGCGGTCGTCGGCTCAGGCCCGGCCGGTCTGGCCGCCGCCCAGCAGCTCACCCGCGCGGGACACAGCGTGACCGTCTTCGAGCGCGATGACCGCATCGGGGGCCTGCTGCGCTACGGCATCCCCGAGTTCAAGATGGAAAAGCGCCACCTCGACCGTCGGCTGGAGCAGATGCGGGCTGAAGGCACGCAGTTCCGGCCCGGCGTCAACGTCGGCGTCGACATCACCGCCGAACAACTGCGCGCTGATTTCGACGCGGTGGTGCTGGCCGGCGGCGCCACCGCCTGGCGCGAGCTGCCGATCCCGGGCCGCGAGCTGGACGGCATCCACCAGGCGATGGAATACCTGCCGTGGGCTAACCGGGTGCAGGAGGGGGACGACGTCTTAGGGCCCAACGGAGAGCCGCCGATCACCGCCAAGAGCAAGAAGGTTGTCATCATCGGCGGCGGCGACACCGGGGCCGACTGCCTGGGCACGGTGCATCGGCAGGGCGCGATCAGTGTGCACCAGTTCGAGATCATGCCGCGCCCGCCGGACACTCGCGCCGAATCGACCCCGTGGCCGACGTATGCGCTGATGTACCGGGTGTCGGCGGCGCACGAAGAGGGCGGCGAGCGGGTGTTTTCGGTCAACACCGAGGAGTTCCTCGGCCGCGACGGGCACATCACCGCGCTCAAGGTGCATGAGGTGCGCATGCAGGACGGCAAGTTCGTCAAGGTCGACGGCTCGGATTTCGAGCTGGAGACCGACCTGGTGTTGCTGGCCATGGGTTTCGTCGGCCCGGAGAAGCCAGGCCTGCTGACCGACCTCGGGGTGGAGTTCGACCAACGTGGCAACGTCGCCCGCGGCGACGACTTCGACACCTCGGTGCCCGGTGTGTTCGTTGCCGGTGATATGGGTCGCGGCCAGTCGCTGATCGTCTGGGCGATTGCCGAGGGCCGAGCCGCAGCAGCGGCGGTGGACCGGTATCTGATGGGGACTAGCTGGCTGCCAGCCCCCATCAAGCCGACCGCCGCACCGCAACGGTAGTCACTTCTGTCACACCAGAAACATCGGATAATTGCTCGGCGCGTCTTTGACCGTTTGCCAGTTGGTGGGTATCTAATAACCGGGTGTGACTTTGCGCTAATGTAGAGTTCGGTTCAGTTGACCGACCGCAGGAGTGATCACCGTGCAAATCAACCCGATACCGCGGTCACGGGTGGGGCGAATCGCCTGGTCGTGGTTTCGGCACCCGGTTAAGAGCCGTGAGTTTCCCGCCAAGCATGAGCGCCTGGTAACCGCCGAGGAACTGCTGCGCTTCGGGGTATAGCGGCCGGCGAGGCGGGCTCGGCTACGGTGGCGTGCGTTTGCTCAGCTTTACCAACTTGTTATCTGCTCTAGACCGCCGCGAGATGTTGTTCGAGCGGCAGTTCGATGGGCCGATCCCGCTCGCCCAGGTCAGGTCACGGAAGGTTTCATGAGGTTGACCAAAGCCGACGTGCGCAAGGTCATCGACACCTACCTGCGCGCATGGACCACCCAAGACCCCGATCTGATCGTCAGCATCTTCACCCCTACCGCTACCTACCACGAGCGCGTCTTGAAGGAGCCGATCCGCACCCTAGCCGGGATCTACGAGTATTGGCAGAGCAAGGTGGTCAAGGAACAGGCCAACATCCAAGCCAAGTTGCTCAGCCTCTACCTCGATGGCACCACCGCCATCGCGGAGTGGGAAGCTCAGTTTGATGATCTCGTAGCGGGCCACCGCACACGGATGTGCGAGGTCGCCATCCTGGAATTCGACGGCGACCGGATCGCCAGCCTGCGTGAATACTGGGCATCCGAGCATCTGAGTTCCTAACCGAGCCGCTTGGCAGCCGGGTAGCACAGTCGCTAGTGAACGTCAGCTGGTGGCAACAGATTCCGTGAGTCATGGCTGGTCGCAGAGTCCGGACTCGCGGATCGCCTCCGCCAGCGGCTCCAGCACGGCCGGGTCATGCGGCGGGGATATGTACACGATGCCAAGGTCCAGCCCTTCGGCTCCCAGCACAGCCGCGCTATCGATGACCTGCCCGTAGTTGCGGTCCGCCCCGAGGAGAAGGTGGGCTGACAGTGTGATCTCCTTCGGGTCGCGTCCGATGCCTGCGCAATGCGCGGCCAGCACGTCGCGCTTACGCGCGAACTCCTCGGGTGGGCCGCCGGCGAAGTTCCAGTGCTGGGCGTACCGCGCGGTGATCCGAAGCGTGCGTTTCTCGCCGCTGCCGCCGATGCAGATCGGCGGGTGCGGGCGCTGTGGACCCTTGGGCTCGTTGCGGGCGCCTTTGAGTTGGTAGTACTTGCCGTCGAAGTCCGTTGTCTCCTGGCTCAGCAGGCCGGTCAGCACCTGGCAGGCCTCCTCGAACCGGTCCATGCGTTGCTTGATGCTGCCCAGCTCGACGCCGTAGGCGCCCGACTCTTCTTCGTTCCAGCCGGCGCCGATACCCAGCTCGAGTCGGCCGTTAGAGATGATGTCGAGCGCGGCGACCATATTGGCCAGCACCGCAGGGTGACGGTAGTGGATGCCGGTGACCAGTGTGCCCAGGCGTAGCCGGGTGGTGGCCTGTGCCAAGGCGGTCAGCGTGGTCCAGCCCTCCAGGCACGGTCCGGTGGAATCGGAGAAGATCGGGTAGAAGTGATCGAACGTCCACCCGGACTCGTAGAACTCGATTTCATCGGCCTGCTTCCAGACGGCCAGCATGTCGGCCCAGGTGGTGTGTTGTGGTGAGGTTTTGAACGCGAATCGCATTGAACCGAGCCTAGTCCGGCGACGATGCGGGCCGTCTGAACCCGGAGCATCGTGGAATTAGACTCAGCGAACGATGAGGTGCGGCCTCGGAATTGACACCAAACTCACCCTGCTGGCGGCCGGGCTGACCTTTCTGCTCGCGCTTGGTCTCGGCGTCTGGAAGTACCGGCAGATCATGACGTCTGACGACCACCGGGCGCATCCCTACGTCGATATCGCACACCGGGCCGCTTTGCTCTACCCATTCGCGACTCTGCTGATCGCGGTTTTCGTCGAACTCAGCGCCTGGCCGGCATGGGTGAATCTCACCGCGGCGATGGTGGTCGTGTTCTTCTTCGTTTCGGCGACTGTCGGCTACATCATTCACGGCGTGTTACGCGACACCACCAACCAATTCGAGCATGTCACTCGCGGAAGCCAGGTGTCGATGGCATTGCTCATCGCCGGCGAGATAGGCGGTTTCGGAGTGGTTTTCGCAGGGTTCATCGTTGGCCAGCTCGTACGGTGAAGCGGCACACTGAAGCCATGGATCCGGTCACCGCGCTGCGACAGATCGCCTACTACAAAGACCGGGCCCGCGATGATCCCAGACGGGTGATGGCCTACCGTAAAGCCGCCGACGTCATCGAGGCCCTCGACGATGATGAGCGGGAGCGTCACGGCCAGGCCGACAGCTGGCAGTCGCTGCCGGGTATCGGGCCGAAAACCGCAAAGGTGATCGCGCAGGCCTGGTCCGGGCGCGAACCCGACGTTCTGGTCGAATTATGCGCTGCTGCAGCCGATCTCGGCGGCGGTGAAATCCGCACCGCGTTGCGCGGGGATTTGCATCTGCACTCGAATTGGTCGGACGGCTCGGCGCCGATCGAGGAGATGATGACCACCGCGTTGGCGCTGGGTCACGAGTACTGCGCGTTGACCGATCACTCTCCGCGGCTGACGATCGCCAATGGGTTATCGGCGGAGCGGCTGCGCAAACAGCTCGACGTGATCGACGGGTTGCGTGAACGGTTCGCACCGATGCGCCTCCTCACCGGGATCGAGGTCGACATTCTCGACGACGGCACCCTGGACCAGGAGCCCGAGCTACTGGCCCGCCTCGACATCGTTGTGGCCAGCGTGCATTCGAAGCTGTCGATGGATTCCGCGTCGATGACCCGCCGGATGGTGCTGGCCGTCTCCAACGAGCACACCGACGTGCTCGGCCACTGCACCGGTCGACTGGTTGCGGGGGATCGCGGTATCCGGCCCGAATCCAAGTTCGACGCGGAGGCGGTGTTCACCACTTGCCGTGACCACGGCACCGCTGTGGAAATCAATTCCCGGCCCGAACGCCGTGACCCGCCGACCCGCCTGCTGAGCCTCGCGCGCGACATCGGCTGTGTCTTCAGCATCGACACCGACGCGCACGCGCCCGGGCAGCTAGACTTCCTCGGCTACGGCGCCCAGCGTGCGCTGGGTGTCAGCCTGCCGGCCGACCGGATCGTCAACACCTGGCCGGTCGAGCAACTGCTGGCATGGACGGCCGCGTGAGGGTGAACCATCTAACCTAAGTCGGCTGTGCCACAACAACTCCTGCCTGGATGGCCGTCGCCGCCATGCGGGCGTCATAGGTAACCAGCGCTCGCAGGTCGAGGGCCGTTTGCGCCGCCGCGAGGTGAATGGCATCGAGGGTTCGGAGTTCCGCAGGCGGAAGAACGGCCGCAACGGCGAGGAGTCGCGTGGTCAGCGCAACAATGTCGAGTCGCGTCAGCAGCCGCCGCGCATGCGCAACCGCGGCCGCTGGTCCATGTCGCGACACCGTACGGATCAACTCCGTGCGCGTGAGCGCAGACGTGAAGCGGGTGTCCGCTGCGTGACCCTCGAGATAGCGTCGCAGTGCTGGCGACTCAGGCTCTGTGGAGACAAGTTTCACCAGCGCCGATGTGTCCAGATACAGCTTCATCAGCGCTCGTCTTCGCGGAGCCGTTCGAGCTCGGCGTACAGGCCGGGACCGAAATCGCCGGGCGGCTCCGCAAGTAGGTCTTCGTCGGATGAGGCGGGGATTACTTCGCCAGCCGCCACTAAATCGGCCCACGAATCACCGCCTGCAGGCACGATCCGTGCCACCAGCCGGCCACGCTGCGTCACCTCCACGGTCTCACCTGCCGCAACACGTGCAAGGTAGCGGCTAGCGTTCTGGCGGAGTTCACGGACACCGATACGGTGCATGTAGCACATAGTAGCACTTTCTGGCCGACTCAGTCCGGCAAGTGCGGCATCTCCAGGCCTGGGCCGCGGCCGACCAACACCGCGCGGGTGAGTGCGGACTTGCCGTAGCGGCGGTGCACCTCATCGACCGCCGCGTCGATGGCCAGCGGTCGCATCTCCGCCTCAGTGAACGGCAGCGACAGCTGTTGGGCACCACTGCGGTCGATCTCAGATATCGCGAACCCGACCAGCGTCAGTCCACGCTCCGCGATCGCGGGCGCCGCCGAGGCGACCAGCTGCCGGGCTGTGGCGAGGATGGGTTGCGTCGAGGACGTCGCCCACGGCAATGTGCGCGACCGGGTGGCCCGGCTGAAATCGTCGAACCGCAGGCGCAACAGGACCGTCCGCCCGGTACGCCCCGCCGCGCGCATCCGGGCGGTGATCCGGTCGATCAGGGCGACCACCACCGCGTCGATCTCGGCGGGGGACATGCGGTTACCGCGGCCCAGCGCACGCTGGGCCCCCACCGACCGTCGGCGCACACCGGTGGTCACCCGGCGGCGATCGATATTGCGGGACAGCGCGTACAGCTGGTGGCCCATCGCCCGACCCGCCAGCGAGGCCAGCATCGACTCGCTGAGCTCGGCCACGTCGGCGACGGTCTCGATGCCGTGCGCGCGCAACTTGACCACGGTCTTGGCGCCCACGCCCCACAGCCGGTGCACCGGCAAGGGGCGCAGAAACGCCAGTTCCTGATCGGGTGGCACCACAAGCAATCCGTCGGGCTTGGCTTGCTGGCTGGCGAGCTTCGCCAGAAATTTCGTCCGGGCGACCCCGACAGTGATGGGCAGCCCCACGCGGTCGCGCACCTCGGCACGCAGCCGGGCCGCTATCTGGACCGGCGTGCCGGAGACTCGGCGCAACCCGCCGACATCCAGGAAGGCCTCGTCGACTGAGATCGCCTCTACCAGCGGCGTGGTGTCGCGGAACACCTCGAACACCGCATCGCTGGCGCGCATGTAGGCGGCCATCCGCGGCGGTACCACCACGGCGTGCGGACACAGCCGTCGCGCCTGGGCGCCGCCCATCGCGGTGCGCACGCCATAGGCCTTGGCCTCGTAGCTGGCGGCCAGCACCACCCCGCCGCCAACGATGACAGGCCGGCCACGCAGCGTCGGGTCGTCACGCTGTTCGACCGACGCATAGAACGAATCCAGGTCCGCGTGCAGGATCGACGCGTCCACGAACATATGTTCGCACAGTGCTGCGGCGGCGAGCCGGGCGAGCTAGCGGGTTTCGCTGTAGATGCTGGTGACCCAGATGTGCACCAGGGTGTCCAACACCCGAGCTTCCGGGACCGAGGGCTGTTCGGCGGCGAACGACGCGAACAACGCCCGCTCGTTCATCAGGTTCAGCGCAGTGGCGAGCTCCTGAGCCGGCAAGGTGTCCGGTGCGGCACCGCGCGCCCGCTCGGCTTCGATGACGGCGGCGGTATGCGTGATCCATTTCTGCATGAACGTCGACCACAACTGCCGAACATCGGCGCTGGTGTCTCTGGCGGCCCAACCGGCCCGGCTCACGCCCTTGTGCGACCCGAATGTCTGGAAGAACACGTTTATGCCGGTGCGCCACATATTGTCACGGTCCAGCGGCGGATTCTCGATGAGGGATTCCAACGCGGTGTCCGCCTCGGTGACCACCCGGTCCAGCAACGTCAGCAGCACCGCCTCCTTGGACGAGAAATAGAAGTAGAACGTGGGCCGGGAGATCCCGGCGCCTTTTGCCAGGTCGTCGACCGAGATGTCAGTCAGCGGCCGCTCCTCGAGAAGGCGCTCAGCGGTGGCGAGGATCGCCAATTCGCGGTCGTCGCCGGATGGGCGCGCGGAGCGCCGACTCCGGCTGAGACGGGTATGGACGGTGGCGGCGGGGGTGGTCACGGCAGCCAGCTTACTCCGCGTCGACAATTTAAACACTACGTTGACTGACTCGACATAGTGTTGATAGCGTGGGGTCCATGACTGAACACTTCGACGTCGTCATCGTGGGAGCCGGCATTTCCGGTGTGAGCGCGGCCTGGCACTTGCAAGATCGCTGCCCGACCAAGAGCTACGCCATCTTGGAAAAGCGGGAGAACATGGGCGGCACCTGGGACCTCTTCCGCTACCCCGGTATCCGCTCCGACTCGGATATGTACACGCTGGGCTTCCGCTTCCGGCCGTGGACCGGGCACCAGTCCATCGCCGAGGGCAAGCCGATCCTCGACTACGTCAAAAGCACCGCCGCGATGTATGGCATCGACAAGCACATCCGCTTCAACCACAAGGTGACCGGTGCCGACTGGTCGAGCGCCGAGAACCGCTGGACGGTGCACATCGACGCCGACGGCACCGAACGCACGATCTCTTGCTCCTTTTTGTTCCTGTGCAGCGGGTACTACAAGTACGAACAGGGCTACTCGCCGACGTTCGCCGGTTCTGAGGACTTCACCGGGCCGATCATCCATCCGCAGCACTGGCCCGAGGACCTCGATTACCCCGGCAAGAACATCGTCGTGATCGGCAGTGGCGCCACCGCGGTCACTTTGGTTCCCGCGCTGGCGAATTCGGGCGCCAAGCACGTTACGATGCTGCAACGGTCCCCGACCTACATCGTCTCCCAGCCCGAGCAGGACACCATCGCGGCCAAGATCAACCGCTGGCTGCCCAAGGACAAGGCTTACACCGTGATCCGCTGGAAGAACGTGGTCCTGCAGACGGCGCTGTACCAGGCCTGCCAGCGGTGGCCGCAGCGCATGCGGAAGATCCTGATGGGCTTCGTCCAACGCCAGCTGCCGGAAGGCTTTGACGTCGAAAAGCACTTCGGTCCGCGCTACAACCCGTGGGACCAGCGTCTGTGCCTGGTGCCCAACGGCGACCTGTTCCGCACCATCCGGCACGGGAAGACCGAGGTGGTCACCGACACCATCGAGCGGTTCACCGCGACCGGCATCAAACTCACCTCAGGTCGGCAGCTGCCCGCCGACATCATCATCACCGCGACGGGATTGAACCTGCAGCTGTTCGGCGGCGCGACCGTCACCGTCGACGGGCAGCCGGTGGACCTGACCCAGACGATGGCCTACAAGGGCATGATGCTTTCCGGCCTGCCCAACATGGCTTACACGATCGGCTACACCAACATAGGCTGGACGCTGAAGGCGGACCTGGTCTCGGAGTTCGTTTGCCGCATTTTGAATTACATGGACGCCAACGGTTTTGACACGGTGGTGGCCGAGCACCCAGGCTCAGACGTCGACGAGCGGCCGTTCATGGAGTTCACTCCTGGCTATGTGCTGCGCTCACTTGACGAGCTGCCCAAGCAGGGCTCCCGCAAACCGTGGCGCCTGAACCAGAACTACCTGCTCGATGTGCAGCTGATCCGACGCGGCAAGGTCAACGACGAAGGCCTGCGGTTCGCTAAGCAGACTGCGCCACTGGCGGTTTAGCTGTAGCTCGAACACCCGTGCGGGCACCGCCGCCAGGCGGCCGGCAAGAAGCCCGTTCCACGCCGAACTGCGGCGTGAAGGATACCGCCCGCTGCGGGTGACTGCCTGAGGCCTCGCGCTTGGGGCTCACTCAACCGGTGGGTGCGCTCCAAAACAACCAGATTCGCTCCATTGCTAAGCCGACCCCGCGTAGGGCGGTCCAGGCCGCGAGGGTGTTGGCTGGGGCCTGCCGGCACAGGTCTTCCCAGCCTTCGACGGCCTCGGTAGTGGCGAATCGCAGTTCCC
>DASPOT010000370.1:0-6268 GCA_035625875.1 Mycobacterium sp.
ATCCCCTCATCGGCTTCCTTGCGGCCTCGGCGCACCGTGTCGGCAGCGACCCCGGTTGCCTCGGCCACCACAGCAACACCACTCGGCCCCAACTCGGCAGCCTCGGCTCCCAGCCACAACCGCCGCTGGAACTCCGACAAATGAGGTCGAACAACCGCATACCGCCGCGCCACCGAGTCCGCCAGATCCGCCATAGCACAACCGTAGCGCCCAAATGATCGCAAACGACGTTATTTCATCACAAGCCCTAAGTCCAGCGAAGGGAAGTTCCGTGGGCCTTCCTCCATACCTCTTCGCCAAGCCATGCGGCCAATATGCGGCCAAAGCGGCGGATGAGTTAGTCCAACAGGGCTATTTAAGGGAACTACTACCAGTTCGGGCAGTCAAACATCGGCGTAAGCCGAAGCTCAGCTTCACATGCGGAAGGTCGCTGGTTCGATGTCCAATTAGACGTCTGTTGACGTTTCCTGAGAACTGACCATCTGCGGAAGAAACTGCTCACGGTGTCGCGCGCTCACGGTTCGACCGGAGCCGACAGATCGCAGCGATGTGCTACCAGAGCGGTCGCAAACGAGTAAGCGGCACGCTCGTCGGCACGGCCTGCCGACGGGCGAGGCAACCTATGTGTCATCAGCTAAGTACCTGCGCATAAATTACATGGACGTTATTCGGGTTGGAGGGTGTAGTTCCATTCGCCGTGGAGGTCGTGTCGGGTCAGGGGCAGTGAGGCCATCTGCTCGTCGCTGATCTTGGTGCCTTTGGGGTAGGCGCGGGCCAGCTTGCGGTGGGATCGGTCGGTTTCGCCCCACTCGTCGAAGAGCGCCAAAATCTCGGCCACCTCCTCATCGAGAAGCCCATGCATCGGCGACCCGCCCGGCGGCCTGTCGGCCAGCTCGCCGATGGCACGGCGGGCCAGCCAGCGGTACGCGCGGACTTCCCCGAGCTCCAGTTCGCGGCAGGCGCGGCGCAACGTCCAACCCTCATCGAGCGCCTCATCGAGCAGCTCGAGCAGACCGGCCTTGGTGGCCGCGTCGACCCTGTGCGGGACCCGGCCACTTAGCCCCAGCGCCCTTTTCCCTCGACCAGCGTCAACCGCACGGCCATCTCCTTGAGCGCCTCCGACAGCCGGACGTTCTCGGCTTTGATCGCCTCCAGCTCGTAGTCGCGCTGGCGCGCGGCCGCGCCGGGCTTGGAGGCCGCCAGCGCCGCCAGCGCACCCTCCTTGGCGACCGTGCGGATCCGCATGATCGTCGTCCGGTCCACTTGATGATCGGCGGCAGCCTCGGCGATCGTCACCTCCTGCCGCACCAGCTGCAGCCAGATCTCGTACTTCTGCGACGGGGTCAAAAATCGCTTCGGGCGCCGGCCTAACCGGTCGCTGCCACGGGTCGTTTCGGACACGAGCAAATCCTCCGTAAAGGTTCGGAGGACCCGTCGGATGTTGTCTGATCGACACGCCGATCTCTATCGCGAAGTCAGGCGCAAAACATGTTGCTGGTTCTGGTCGCGAAACCAGACGTCAGTTGATAGCGAATTTCGACAACACCTACATGTTCGGGAAGTTCTTGTTTCGTGAAATTTGACATCGTATTGCCCGGCCAGGGTGCGGGGAGCGATCGCGCTGGCGCAGCCAGTCCGGGCCCGCTGCAGCCGCTGTGTTGCGCAGGCTAAGTTCAGCTTGAGAAGAGTTCTCCAAAGGGAGTCTGCGATGAAGGTTGACGAGATTCTTGCAGTTGCCCGCGATTCGATGACGGTGCGACGCGTGTACGCCGAGCCCGTAGAACGCGACGGTGTCACGCTGATTGCGGCCGCGTCTGTGACCGGTGGCGGCGGAGCGGGCAGTGGAATCGAGCAGGGCAAAGAGGGCTCGGGCGGCGGCTTTGGTCTCGGAGCCAAACCGGTGGGCGCCTATGTCATCAAGGACGGGCGCGTCACATGGCGCCCGGCGATCGACTTCAACCGGCTAATCACCGTAATTGGCGTGGTCATGCTGGCGGGAATCGTCGCGGGGTCGCGCATCGCTCGGAAGGCCATCGGTTCCGGCCACAGTTGAGCGCATACGAGGCGCGTTGGCTGCGACCCTGCGGATTCGCTCAATTGACAGAAGTGTTCGCCGGGTTAACCAAAGGGTTGCGGGTTCCAGCCCAGCCGCGGGGGCCCGGCCCATGTGCGGGCATGCCCATCACCATGATGAAGGACCAAACCGAGCGGTGCCGAGACCACCTGCCGCCGATGACGCCGTCACTGCGCCGATCATCGGCGTCGCCGTCGTCTCCATAGAAAGTGACGGCATCGTCGTCACTTTCAGTGACGCGCAACACGGGTGTCGCTGGAGGCCAACGACCTCCCTTTTCGACCTATCTCGTTACTAGACAAAAGCGACCGATCATTTCCTGTCTCGCTCGCGACGCTACCACCCCCCGTCATGGATGACGGGGGGTGCTTTCGTCCTTGCAGCAACCGCCGGCGAAAACTCCCCGGTCCCTTTGGGCCTTGGCCGCTTGCAGCGGCTCGGTCAGTCCAGCTCTCCGAGCGCATCCCCGTATTGACTCATCACTTGAGCGAGTCCCTCGTCAACGAAGGCATCTTGGACCCCGACTCGATCGACCCTCTGTATCACGCGGGAGAGCAGCCGCTGATACTCCTCGGAACGGCGGACCGAGTCGATCTGCTCCGCCGTGCCCCGTACCAGAAGGAAGCCGCTGAAGTCTCCGATTCAGCCTTCAATTTTGCTCAATCTGTCTCTAAGTCGAGGCCACGGCGAGTAAAACCAGAGGTAACCCCTAGGTCCTGGCTAGCGTTCTTAATCAACCGCACGTGTGTGGACGCTCCCAACCGACACCCGCGATGCCTTCGGTCCGTTGGGCTGTAGAGCGAGATCGCGCTCAAGCAAATCGAATATTTGCCCAAGCGGGGAGAAAAACATGGACATCACGCGCGCGATTGCCGGAGCCGCGACCTTCGCTGCCATAGCTGCCGGAGCAGCAACTGCACCCGCGTCCGCCGCTCCCGTGATGAGCGGCGACTACATCCTTACCGAGACCAACCCAGCTGGCCATAAATCTGTGACCAATTGGAACATCAATCCCTGCGGTGACGGATGCGCCGACATAAAAGCTGGGGCTGGATCTAGCCGAGCCCAACTGGTCGATGGTCAATGGGTAATAGACATGTTCGACAACATACGTTGCTTGGACGGCACTCGAGTTCCCTACGGCGCGAACGCCCACATAACATGGGATCCAAACACCCTTGTAGGCACAGATCAACAGGTCTACATGCAAGCAGCCTGCAGTCAACCGGCGGGATACACCCAAACCAACCAGATACAACTCAGACCGGCAGCTTGACCCCACTTGAACGCCGCCGGTGTCGCCGCGATTGGGCGCGATAGCACCGAACTGGTTGTGGGTATATGCCCGCGCGCGTTCCCGCTCTTTTCTGTTACACGACAACCATTTTGGGCATCACGGTGGGTTTGAATCCGTACCGCGGCCCACCGAAGCCGAGGGATTTCCCGGCTGTGGCCACCGCTGGTATCCCGGCTGGCACCGCTGCCACCGGCGCCGCTTCCTCCGGGGCAACGGCCCAGCCCGAGCCCGCTAATGCCGAAGCGCCAGAGCTCGTTGCCGGGGTGGCCGCAGACCAACTGGCCGGCACGGACAAGCCGCCGACCGTGGATGCCTGGCCCAGACCCGCCAGCACCGGTGCCCCACCGAAGCCGGTAGAGCCAGCTGGCCCCACCGCGCCGGCCAAGCCCGTTACCCCTAAACCGCCCGCGACAGTCTCGGCGCTGGCAGCTTCGGCGATAGTTGCTGGGGCGCTGTTAGCGGCGTGGACAAGCAATATGCCACTCGGGATGGCGTTCATGACCCACCAAGCGGCGGTGTTCACTGCTCCGTTAATGGCATTTGCCACGAACGTGGTGGGCAGGGAAGGCGGGTCGGCGGCGGCGAGCGGGGAGGCGAGTCCGGCAACCGCATTGGGCAAGCTGGAGATCGTCTGTACCAGCCCCGCCTGCGAGCCGGTGGCGGTGCCGGCGTGGGCGACCGCGGCGGCTTGGCCGGCCAGCCCGGCCGGGTTGACGGTCGGCGTCGGGGGGGTCATCGGGGTCAACGTCCCGGCGCTCGCCGAGGAGGCGGCGTAGCCGTACATGGCGGCGGCGTCCTGGGCCCACATCTCGGCGTAGTGAGCCTCGGTGGCCATGATCGCGGGCGTGTTTATGCCCAGGAAGTTGGTCGCGACGAGTGCCGCCAGCTGAGCTCTGTTGGCCGCGATCACCGGCGGGGGCACTGTCGCCGCAAAGGCCGTCTCAAAGGCAGCTGCAGAGGCCGTGGCCTGCGAGGCCGCATGCTGAGCGTGCGCTGCGGTGACGTTCATCCACGCCACGTAGGGCTGGACCGCGGCGGCCATCGATGCCGACGCCGGACCCAGCCACTGCTCGCCGGTGAGCTCTGTGATCACCGATTCGTAGCCGGTTGCCGTAGAACTCAATTCGGCGGCCAGGGTGTTCCACGCCGTTGCGGCGGCCATCATCGGTCCCGCACCCGGACCGGCGTACATGCGTCCGGAGTTGATCTCTGGGGGTAATGCTCCGAAATCCATTTCTGTATCCCTCTCCTTTGAGAAAATCCCGCTTCTTGTTAACCGGTTGCGACCAAGGTGACGACTCGGTCCCTAGACGACCGTCGGCCGTCCCATCACGGTGGGCTTGACGCCGTACCGCGGCGCACCCAAGCCGGCGGCTTTCCCGGCCGTGGCCACCGATGGCATCCCGGCTGGCATGGTTGTCACCGGCGTGCTCTGCGGCGCCGGGGCGGTCCAGCCCGCGGTCGTTATCGCGCCGGGGCTCGCCGCCGCCGGGGCAGCGCCTGCGGCCCAACTAGGCGGCACCGACAAGTCGCCGGCCGAGGCCGCCTGGCCCAGGCCCCCCAACATCGGAACCCCGCTCAAGCCTGCGAAGCCCGCCGGCGCCACCGCGCTCGTCGGAACTGTCCCACCCAATGCCAAGCCGTCCGCTACTCCCGCGGCATTGCCGGCGATGTCGCCGCCCTCGTTAGCGGCAGGAAGCATACCGCCCTGTGCCATATCGAGTAGGTCCGACGAAGCGGAGCCCCAGTTCCCAGTCCCGATGTTGAAGATGTTGGCAAGGGTGCCACCCGGCGGGTCAGCGCTAGCCGCATTACCGGCAGAACTGAGGAGACCCGAGATCCTTCCCGACAAGGGCGAAGCAGTTGCAGCAGAGTTGGCGGACTCGGTGGCTGCATACGAACCAGCGCTGGCCCCCAAGGTGTGAACAAAGAGCTCGTGAATCGTCGTGGCTTGGGCGTTGACCGACTGATACAGGCTGCCGTATGCCCCGAAAATTGTCGCCTGCAGTGCCGATACCTCATCAGCGGCTGCGGGAACCACTCCTGTGGTCGGAGTTGCTGCGGCCGCACTCTCCGCGGCCATCGCAGAGCCGAGGGTTTGCAGCTTGCCCGCCGCATAGGCCAACGCTTCAGGTTGTGTGGTCACGAAAGACATGGACGCCTCCTTATTGCGTTTGTCAGGGTTATGTGAATGTCGTGACTTCCCCGATGGCTGGAAGCCGCCGGGTTCTTTCCCGCCTCGTGGGCGTGAAAAGCCAATCCAGCCGCAAGGCCGTAATGTGCGGCATTTTCGTTCGCTGGGGTGTCGCGCGACCGCACCCAGCATGTTCCGCTTTGGCGAAGAATCGAGACCTGGCCCCAGCCAGCATCACTGACACTCCGATTGAGCGCCGACTTCGCCCGGGCGCGTCAACTCCTCCGTCGTTGCGCAAGGAACAACCTTCGGACGGATCCGCTGCCCGGAACCGATGACGCATCATGTCAGGCGCTCAAGCTTGAGTCCTTTGGCGAGGGACGTTAGGAGGGTCAGATTTCATGCTCTAATGCACCGCAACCGCACACAAGGGTCTTAGCCCCATCCGTGAACCGTTTTTCATTTCTGCCCGAGAGGAGAATTTGACAGTTTGACCCGGTTCAACGGCTGGCCATCAGCCAAGCAGCTTGGTATTTCTTATTGCGTTACGAAGCTGCGAAATCCGTTGACGTTGCGGCAGCCCTACAGCGCAGAGCCCAGCTAGCCTTCATGCTGGTCGGTGACCAAACACCGAGGAAGGGAACCGATTTGAACAAGTTCTGCGGGATCGACTGGGCCGAGGATCACCACGACATCGCGGTGATCGACGCGGACGGACAGTTGGTGATCAAACGCCGAATCACCGATGACGGCGATGGGTTCG
>DASPOT010000371.1:0-2640 GCA_035625875.1 Mycobacterium sp.
GCTCTCGCCCCGTGAGCTCGTGCACGTCAGGCGGTTCGGCAGGTACCTGTGTCGCGGGCCCGAGCCGTCCGGCTCCTCCACCGAGTGCTCCTGCACGAGCACCCACTGGTAGCCGCAGTCGGTCAGCGTGCGAACGAACTCGTAGGCGATGTCGGGGTGGTTGGGCAGCGCCATCTCCGACGGCGAGAAGCCACGCACCCGGCCCAGCGCCTCCAGCCCGAACAGGGCGGCGAAGTGATGCTGCCAGGCCCGCACGTGCAGCCGGTAGTCCTGCACGGGCGTGGACGGGGCGACAGGATGGCCCCATGGGCAGCCGAGCCACTCCACGGCCGAGCTGTAGCGTGGGTCGACGGTGATCGTGCGCAGCGCCTCGAGCACGTCGTCCGCGCCCATCTGCCGCAGGCCGTGCAGGAGCGTGCCCGAGTACTCGAGCATCACCCGCGGCTGGCGGCCCTCCTCGAGGAGCTGGGGAATGAACTCGCCCATGCGCTTGTAGCACCAGCGGAACACCGGAGCGTTGTGGTTGTCCTCGAGGTCGGGGTGCTCGTACATGTACTGCAGGTTGCTGATCAGCCGAGCGCTGCGGACATCGTCCCCCCCGGCCGGGATCAGCGGCTGGTGCATGTGCAGCGCGATCGCGAACGCCGCCTCGATCCCGGCCAGCGGGTCCGCCACCTGGTCGCCGAAGAAGACCGGGCGCTCACGGGCCGCCCGCACGGTCTCGGCGATCAGCGGCTCGGAGCCGCAGATGTCGGGAAGCCCGTCGACGTACTCGGGAAGCTCGCCCGGGCTCACTGTCGTCTTTCGAATCTCCGCCGCGTCGCTCACTTGTGCCTTATGTGCTCGTAGATGTCGAGGCCGTGCTGGGCCGGCCAGGTCCAGGAGTGGTCCGCACCCGCTGCACTTACCGGTTGGAGCTGGCCTCTCTAGTCTCACCTAGAAGTGCGATCAGGGCCAGCCGCCGCAACCCACGCCTGGAACACAACCGCCGCCACCGCCCGGGCCCCCGCCGCCACCGGGGCCTCCGGGAATTGTGCCCCAACCGCCGCCGGGTCCTCCTCCGCCGGTGGGACCCCCGGGGATGCTGCCGCCGCCACCGCCGGGCCCTCCTCCCCCGGTGGGACCCCCCGGGATGCTGCCGCCGCCACCGCCGGGCCCTCCTCCGCCGGTGGGACCCCCCGGGGCGGCTGGAGGTGGAGGCGCCGGCGTCACGCTGGACGAAGGGGTCGTCGTCGTCGTTGTGGTCGTCGTTGTCGTAGTGTTGCTTGGCGACTTAGCACCGCCGCCGCATCCGACCGCTAAAACAAGCATGGCCGCACCGCCGAAAAGCGCGACTACCCTCCTGGCTTGTGATTTCATCAGACTTCCATTCTCATCTCAGGTCCCTTTGGCCTGTACCCTGCAAGTGCAGCGGCAAAACGTACCATTTCTTGTCACGCGGCCCGGGTCAGTCCATCCGGTCTGGTGCGAAATCCCGCACGGTTGGAGATTTTCCGTCGCCACACTGGGCGTTGATGTGTCGGACTTCGTCGTTGGCGACATCTCCGACCGCGACTCAGTGCGGGAAGCGTTGCGCGGTTGTGACGCCGTTGTGCACAGCGCCGCCCTGGTGGCGACCGGCCCGCGCCAGGCTCCCCGGATGAGCACGAACATGGGCGGCGCCCAAAACGTCCTCGGTCAAGCCGTCGACTCGGACTAGATCCGATCGTTCACGTGTCGAGCTTCACGGGGCTGTTTCATCCTGGCTTGCAGATGCTGACGGCGGACCTGCCGGTTGTCGGTGGAACAGACGGATACCGAAAATCGAAGGCGCAGGTCGAAATCTATGCTCGTGGGCTTCAGGACGCCGGTGCACCGGTGAACATCACCTATCCCGGCATGGTTGTCGGTCCGCCGGTCGGCGACCAATTCGGCGAGGCCGGCGAGGGCGTCAAAGCGGCGTTACGACTGCGTGCGATTCCGGGGCACGGTGCGGCATGGTGATCGTCGACTCCGCGATGTCGCCGCACTGCACGCGGCGCTGTTGAAAGCCGGACGTGGGCCGCGCCGCTACACCGCGGGCGGTCATCGGGCTTGCCGTGCCCGAGCTCGCGAAGCTGCTCGGCGAGCTCGCCGGCATTTCGATGTTCGCGGTGCCGGTTCCCGACACGACACCGCGCTGCGTGTTGCGGGGGACGGGGACAACATCACCACGCCATGCACTCTTGACTTTTAGCTCGATCGGAGGTCTTGTCTCACGTGATCGCCCTGGCGACGCGCAATCGGTCGAATGTGCGGCTCAGCGAAGCAGGTTGGGCTGGTGTGGGTGCAGGCGTGGGTCAGGTTGAGGTTTTGCTGGTTGCGGTGGCCTGGAAGATGACTCGGCGTCCGATCTCGACGGCATGGTCGGCGAAGCGTTCGTAGTAGCGGCCGAGCAGGGTGACGTCGACGGCGGCGGCGACGCCGTGTTTCCATTCCCGGTCCATCAGCAGACTGAACAGCTGGCGGTGGAGGTCGTCAATGGCGTCGTCGTCGTGGCGCAATTGGGCGGCCTTGCGTGGATCGCTAGATTGCACAACGTCTTTGGCGTTGTTGCCGAGATCGACAGCGATGCGGCCCATTTCGGCGAAGTAACCGTTGACTTCCTCGTGTAACGCGTGG